>NZ_JBIAQV010000001.1:0-459098 GCF_042889305.1 Streptomyces sp. NPDC002619
GCGTGAGGGAAACGCCCGGTTACATTTCGAACCCGGAAGCTAAGCCTTACAGCGCCGATGGTACTGCAGGGGGGACCCTGTGGGAGAGTAGGACACCGCCGAACAAAAATTGAGAAAACCCCCGTGCCATTGGGCACGGGGGTTTTCTGCGTTTAGGGTCGGTGACATGCGCTATGACCTTGTCATCTTCGACAATGACGGTGTTCTCGTCGACAGCGAGCCGATTTCCAACCGGCTCCTGGCCGGCTATCTGACCGAGCTCGGGCATCCGACGTCGTACGAGGACTCCATCCGGGACTACATGGGGTCCGCCATGCACCGCGTCCATGACCTCGTCCAGGAGCGGACGGGGCAGCGGTTGCCGGACGACTTCGACGACGTCTTCCACGCGCGCGTGTTCGCCGCGTTCGAGCGGGAGTTGAAGCCCGTGAGCGGTGTCGTCGGCGTGCTGGAGAAGCTGGTCGCGGACGGGGTGCCGTACTGCGTGGCGTCTTCCGGGAGCCATGAGCGGATCCGGGTGGGGCATCGGACGACGGGGCTCGACCGGTGGTTCGAGGAGTCGCGGATCTTCAGTTCGCAGGACGTGGGGCGTGGGAAGCCGGCGCCGGATCTCTTCCTGTACGCGGCCGAGCGGATGGGCGTCGCCCCGGAGCGCTGTGTCGTCGTCGAGGACAGTCCGCTGGGCGTGCAGGCGGCCGTGACCGCCGGGATGGACGTGTACGGGTTCACCGCCATGACGCCCGCCGGGAAGCTGGGCCGGGCCACCCGACTCTTCTCCGACATGGGGGAGTTGGCTGACCTGCTGGTATGACCTCGGGCACCGCGGGCGTGCTGACAATTGTCATGCCGAGCCCTGGACGATCGTTTCTACTGCCGTGCCCGACCCCTCGGCGAAGCTGAGGGCATGACGACGCAGACGAGCAAGCCCAGGACCAGCAAGAAGAACACCTTCGGCCCGCTGATCGTGGACGTGGCGGTGCCTCTCGGGTCGTACTACCTGTTCAAGGACGGCTTCGGGACGAGCACCTTCGTGGCGCTCGCCTGGAGCAGTGTCGTACCGGCCGTGCGGACCCTGTGGAGCGTGGTCAAGGAGCGGAGCGCCAACGGGCTCGCCGCGCTCATTCTTCTCGTGAACGTCGTGTCGCTGCTGCTGAGTTTCGTCTCGGGCGACCCGCGGTTGATGCTCGCCAAGGACAGCGGGGTCAGCAGTGTCATCGGGATCGGCATCCTGGCCTCCGTCGTGCTGGGCCGGCCGATGATGACGGCCGGAATGAAGGCGTGGCTGGTGAAGGGCATCGTGGAGCGGGAGGCCGCCTGGGCGCGGCTGGTGAACGGGTCGGCGGCGTTCCGGCGGGCCGAGCGGGTCTTCTCCGTCGTGTGGGGCGTGGTGCTGCTCGGCGAGTGCGTGGTGCGGGTCGTGGGCGCGTACACCCTGTCCGTGGACACGATGGTGTGGCTCGGCTCGGTGATCATGGCCGTCGCGATGGGGCTGGGCTTCCTGGTCAGCGGGGCGCTGGCCGCCGGGCCCATGGCCCGGATGCTGATCGCCGAGACCAAGTCCGTGGAAACGGAACTCGTCGAGCCTGCCGGGACCCCGGTGGTCGCCGTCGTCGGGTGATCCCGGCATCGACCAAAGTTGAGGGAGATTCATCTTTGTCCGGATCTACCCACGAGTACCCCGGGGCCCTACGCTCGCCGCCATGACTGATGTGCTGCGGCGCGGTAGGGCCTCGTTGGCGTTCAGCTTCTTCGCCCAAGGCGCCGCCTTCGCCCTGCTCGTGACGCGCATCCCGGCCATCCAGGACCGGTACGGCGTCTCTGACGCGCTGTTGCCGGTCTTCCTCGCCGCCGTACCGATCCTCGCCGGTGTCGGCAGCGTGACGACGGAACAGCTGGTGAAGCGAATACGGCCCAGCCGGCTGCTGCGCTGGTCCCAGCCCGTGGTGCTGCTCGCGCTGCTCGGCGTGGGAGCGGGCGACGGCCTGGCCGAACTCGGCGTGGCACTCGCCGCCTTCGGGCTGGCCGTCGGCGCGCTGGACGCCTCGATGAACATGCTCGGGGTGAGCCTGCAGCGGTCGTACGGGCGCAGCATCATGCTCAGTTTCCACGCCGCGTACAGCCTGGGCGGGATCGTCGGGGCCTCGCTGGCCTGGGTGGGCGCGCACTGGCAGCTCGCACTGTGGGTGTCGTATCTGCCCGTGATGGCGGTGCTGCTGCCGGCGGCGCTGGTGGGGAGCCGGTGGTATGTCGACGGGAAACCCGCGCCCGTGGAGGAGCAGCAACGGAACGAGGGGTCGGGCGTCGTCTTCAAGCTGCTGCTGCCGCTATGTCTGGTGATGACGTTCGCGTACATCGGGGACTCGACCGTCTCCAACTGGAGCGCGAAGTATCTGAAGGACGTGCTGGGGAGTTCCGAGCAGCTGGCGACCGTGCCGTACAACGTGTACATGGTGACCACGCTGGTAGGGCGGGGGATGGGGGACTTCGGGGTGCGGCGGTTCGGGGCCGCGGCGGTCGTGCGGCTGGGGGCGCTGGTGGCGGCGGCCGGGTTCGCGGTGGTGGCGCTGGCGCCCGGGGCCTGGGTGGGGATGCTCGGGTTCACCCTGCTGGGGCTGGGGCTGTGCGTGCTCGTACCGCAGACTTTCGCGGCCGCGGGGCGGTTGTTCCCGGGGGCGTCGGACGCGGCGATCGCGCGGCTCAACATCTTCAACTATGTGGGTTTTCTGATCGGTTCGCCGTTGGTGGGGGCGCTCGGGGACGCCTGGAGTTATCGGTGGGCGATGCTTGTGCCGATGGTGTTGGTGCTGGTGACGTTGGTGTACGCCCGGTCGTTCGCCGCTCAACCGGACCGGTACGGTGGCGGGCATGAGCGGCCGCGCACAGCTGATGTGGGACGAGGCAGTAACGGGCTATGACTTCGGTCCGGACCATCCGATGGATCCGGTCCGGCTGGCGCTGACCCGGAGTCTGGTCGCGGCCTTCGGGCTCGACCGTGAGGTGGAGGTCGTCGCGGCGAAGCCGGCCGGGGACTCGACGCTGCGGCTGGTCCACCGGGAGGACTACATCGAGGCGGTCAAGGCCGCGTCGGCGGATCCGAGGTCGGCGCACGGGACGTACGGACTCGGCACGCTGGACGATCCGGCGTTCGCCGGGATGCACGAGGTGTCCGCGCTGATCGCGGGGCAGTCGGTGGGGGCGGCGGAGGCCGTGTGGCACGGGGACGCTCTGCACGCGGTGAACTTCGCGGGCGGTCTGCACCATGCGATGCCCGGGGGCGCGTCGGGGTTCTGCATCTACAACGACGCGGCGCTGGCCATCGCGCGGCTCCTTGAGCTGGGGGCCGAGCGGGTCGCCTATGTGGACGTCGACGTGCATCACGGGGACGGGGTGCAGGCGGCGTTCTGGGAGGATCCGCGGGTGCTGACGATCTCGCTGCACGAGCATCCTCGTACGCTGTTCCCGCAGACCGGGTGGCCGGAGGAGACCGGGGCCGAGTCCGCGGAGGGGTCGGCCGTGAATCTGGCGTTGCCGGCCGGGACCGGGGACTCGGGGTGGGTGCGGGCGTTTCATGCGGTGGTGCCGGAGCTGCTCGCGGAGTTTCGTCCGGATGTGCTGGTGACGCAGCACGGGGCCGATACGCACTTCGAGGATCCGCTGGCGCATCTCGCGGTGTCGCTCGATGCGCAGCGGGCGGTGCAGGTGGCGTGTCATGCGTTCGCGCATGAGTACGCCGGGGGGAAGTGGGTCGCGTTGGGTGGGGGTGGGTACGCGGTGGTGGATGTCGTGCCTCGGTCGTGGACGCATCTGGTGGGGATCGCTGCGGGGGCGCCGGTGGCGCCGGAGACTGTGATTCCCGAGGGGTGGAAGCAGGAGGTGTTCGCTCGTACGCGGCAGTTGGGGCCTGGGCGGATGACGGATGGGCGGTGGCCGGTGGGCTGGGCGGAGTGGGAGGCGGGGTACGACCCGGCTGATCGCTTGGACCAGGCGATTTTGGCTACGCGGCGGGCGGTGTTTCCGTTGCGGGGGTTGCTCGCGTAGGGAGTTTTTGGCGGGCTGGGGCTGGGCGAGGGCGGGTTTCGCTTGCCAGCGCTTGCGGGGTGCCTCCCCCACTCTCGGCTTCGCTCGAGCGGGGGAGGCACGACTGCCCGCAGCTGAAGCGGATGGGTGTTACGCCAACCGTGCCAACTTCGTCCGGTTCCGCTCCCAGCCCCACCCGCCGTCCGTCACCATCGCACCTGTGTTGAGCGTTGGGGCGCTTCGGGCGCATTTGATCGGTGCTCGGCTTGCTGGGGTTGTGGCCACCTCTCGGGAGGAGAGTCTGCGGAGTTATCGGCTTTTCGCCGCTCGTGATCCTCGCGTGTTGATCGGGATCGATCCTGAATGGACCTGGCGGCAGCGGGATTTGATCGAGTTGATGGCGGACAAGTGTGGGGTTTCGGCCGATCCCGCGGAGACCTCCGGGCATGATGTGATCGATCCGGAGCGGACGCTGGCCGCTCTGGACGCCTTCGCCGAGCGGATCGGTGCCGCTGTCCGTCGCGGCGCCCCCGTGCTTTTCGGCACCGGGCACCCCCAGCGGCTGCTCGGGTTCTACGCCGCGTTGGCCGACGCCCTGTCGGCGGCGGGGTGTGAGGTTCTCACCCCGGCGCAGGGTCGCTGTGTCGACATAACGACCCGGTTCGGTCTACGCACGTACAACATTGATTACGTACGACGGGTCGCGCTGGTCCGTGAACCGGGAGGTGAACGCCCCGGTTGTGAGCCCGGCGCACACACGCACTCACCGCTGCCGGTTCGTACCGTGCTCGCCGCGGCCGCCGAGGCCGGCGGGCTGTTGCCCGAGCTTGTCATCGGGGATCACGGCTGGGTCTGCGGAGCAGGTCAGCTGGGGTTCGAGGCCATTGGGCTGGCCGATACGGATGACCCCGCGCTCTTCGTGGGGGAGGCGGAGGGAGTGGTGTCCGTCGCCGTTCCGATTGATGACGCCGTGCGGTCCGATTGCTACCGCCCGCTTACCCACTACGTACTCAATCGAGCATGTCTGTCACAGTAGGCCGCCGATGGGTGCACCTCTTCCCCACTCGCATCACCCGCCCCTACATTGGGGAGTGAGCACGCAGCGACGAAGAGTCACCGGAAGGGGAAGCCGGTGGCCGTCGAGTGCGGAAGGTTCAGGTGTGTCATGGCTGCAGCTGGCGAGAGGCCTCTGAACGAGGTTCAGTTCCTTACCGTGGCGGAAGTCGCCTCGGTGATGCGAGTGTCGAAGATGACCGTGTACCGGCTGGTGCACAGCGGTCATCTGCCCGCGATCCGGGTGGGGCGGTCCTTCCGCGTCCCCGAGCAAGCGGTACACGAGTACCTCCGCGAGAGCTATGTGGGGGTGGAGACGGCCTGACGGTTGCTCCGGGAATTCACCCGGAGCACCTCGATTACGACCTCAGCGCTCGGGCGGGTAGGCTAGCCCCTCGTAGGTCGTATGGGCCCATGGCGCCCAGCACCGAGTGATGAGAAGTGAGCGAGGGTAGTCGTGGGCTCTGTAATCAAGAAGCGGCGCAAGCGGATGGCCAAGAAGAAGCACCGCAAGCTGCTCAAGCGCACGCGCGTTCAGCGTCGTAACAAGAAGTAGTACGACGCGACGAAGCGGAGCTTGTCCGTGGCCCCCCACCCCTGCGGTGGGGGGCCACGCGCATATTCCAATAGGGCTGTTTCCGGCACTCCGTGCATCGGGCGGTCATCACAGCGCAACATCAATTCGCTAAGTTGGCCCGCACAGGGGGATCGGAAGGAAGGCGCTGATCTTGGGCAAGGTCGTGCTCGTGACCGGTGTGGCCCGTCAACTGGGAGGCCGGTTCGTCCGGCGGATCCAGCGCGACCCACAGGTGGACCGGGTCGTCGCGGTGGACGCCGTGCGGCCCGAGCACCATCTGGGCGGGGCCGACTTCATCCAGGCCGACATCCGGCAGCCCACCATCGCGCGTGTGCTTGCCGAGAACGCCGTCGACACGGTCGTCCACATGGACGTGACCGGCATGGCGCTGGGCAGCGGCAGCCGGACCACGGTCAAGGAGACCAACGTCATCGGCACCATGCAGCTGCTGGGCGCCTGCCAGAAGTCGCCGACGGTGAAGCGGCTGGTGGTGAAGTCCAGTACGAACGTGTACGGGTCCGCGCCGCGCGATCCCGCCGTGTTCACCGAGACCACTCCGCCCAAGTCGCTGCCCAGCGGCGGCTTCGCGAAGGACGCGGTGGAGGTCGAGGGGTATGTGCGCGGCTTCGCGCGGCGGCGCCCCGACGTCGCCGTGTGCGTGCTGCGGTTCGCGAACATCCTGGGGCCGACCGCGGAGACGCCGCTGGCCTCGTACTTCTCGCTGCCGGTCCTGCCGACCGTGTTCGGCTACGACCCTCGGCTGCAGTTCGTGCACGAGGACGACGTCATCGAGGTGCTGCGGATCGCCTCGCACGAGCCGGAGCGAGGCACCCTCAACAGCGGCACCTTCAACATCGCCGGTGACGGTGTCCTGCTGCTCTCGCAGTGTTCCCGGCGCCTGGGTCGCCCCACGGTGCCGCTGCTGCTGCCGGCGGTCACCTGGGCCGGTTCTCTGGTCCGTACGCTGGGAGTGTCGGACTTCTCGCCCGAGCAGATCCGGCTGCTGACCCACGGCCGGGTGGTGTCGACGGACCAGATGCGCGAGACCCTTGGATTCAAGCCGAAGTTCACGACCGCGGAGACGTTCGCGGAGTTCGCGCGCAGCCGCGGCCCCGGGCTGCTGCCGCCGGAGGCCCTCGCGGGGGCCGTCGACCGGATCGCCGCGGTGTCCCTGCGGGGCAGCGGCCACCACCCGACGCAGAGCGCCAACTGAGGAGCGCAGCAACGATGGCGGACGCCAAGGTCATTCCGTTCGACGACGACCGGTCCCGCTCGGCCGCCGTGCAGCGGCCCGCGCGGCGCCGGAGCGCGGGGAGCCGGCGCGGGAGCGAGCCCGCGGCGGTGCGCGAAGTCCGTGAGGCCGGAGAGGTCCAGCCCCTCCCGGGGCGGTTCCCGACGCAGGATGATGTTTCCGTGACCCGTGAGGACCGTGAGGAACAGTCGCCGCGGCGGCCGCAGGACGGCGGCCTGGAGCGGCGCGTCGCGAGCGGTCTCGCCTTCCTGCGGCGGCGGCTGACCGGGGACTACGACGTCGACGACTTCGGCTACGACCAGGAGCTCACCGACCAGGTCCTGATGTCCCTGCTGCGACCGGTGTACGAGAAGTACTTCCGGGTCGAGGTGAAGGGCATCGAGAACATCCCGGCCGAGGGCGGAGCACTGATCGTCGCCAACCACTCCGGGACGCTGCCGCTGGACGGCCTGATGATGCAGGTCGCGGTGCACGACCACCACCCCGCGGGTCGGCATCTGCGGCTGCTCGCGGCCGACCTGGTCTTCGTGCTGCCCGTGGTCAACGAGCTCGCGCGGAAGCTGGGACACACCCTGGCGTGCGCGGAGGACGCCGAGCGGCTGCTCGGGGCGGGTGAGCTCGTCGGGGTGATGCCTGAGGGCTTCAAGGGCATCGGGAAGCCGTTCGGCGAGCGCTACAAGCTGCAACGTTTCGGCAGGGGCGGCTTCGTCTCGACGGCGCTGCGCAAGGGCACGCCGATCATCCCGTGCTCGATCGTCGGGGCGGAGGAGATCTACCCGATGATCGGCAACGCGAAGACGCTGGCCCGGGTGCTGGGCTTCCCGTACTTCCCGCTGACGCCGACCTTCCCGTGGCTGGGCCCGCTGGGCGCGGTCCCGCTGCCCACGAAGTGGACGATCCAGTTCGGCGAGCCGATCCCGACGGACGGCTATCCGCCGGAGGCGGCGGAGGACCCGATGCTGATGTTCAACCTGACGGACCAGGTACGGGAGCAGATCCAGCACACGCTCTACAAGCTGTTGGTGCAGCGGCGGTCGGTGTTCTTCTGAGGAGGACGTGCTTTCCGAGGCGGGCCGCCCGGAGGGCGCTGGGCCCCGGCCGCTCGGGGCCGCCGGACGGAGTCCGGCGCAGCTGATCGAAGCCTGCGAAGCAGTGCGAGAGCAGCAGGCAGGAGGGGCCATCTTGCCGGTGCAGCGGCGGTCGGTGTTCTTCTAGTGGCTGTACGGCTGTGGGGGCGCCCTTCGCAGGAAGGGCGCCCCCACAGCCGTAGCCGTACCGACTAGTTCGCGTGGTCGGTGTCGATGCCCAGGCCCGGCAGGAGGCCGGGGAGGAGCGGTGGGAGGGTGACGTCGGGTTCGGTGGTCGGGGTCTTGCCCGCGGACGGGGACGCCGTGTCGCTGCTCTTCGGCGGGTCGAACAGACCGCCCGTGTTGCCGCCGAGCAGGCCGTCGCCCGCGCTGCCCGTGGCCGAGCCGCTGGGGCTGCCGCTGTTCGACTGGCCGGGGGAGGCGCTGGTGCTGCTGGGCGCCGTCGACCGGTGGGTGCCGGACGTGCCGGTGGGCGCCGAGCCGGAGCCCTGCCGTGCGCCGCCGTCGGTCTGGGCCGGGGTCTGCGGGAGCAGCGACTGGAGCGGGGCGACCTCCTGGTCTATGGCGTCGAAGACGGACGAGACCTGGTCGCTCACGTCACCGAGCTGGACCGGCAGCTTGTCGCGCAGCTGGCCCCACACCTCGCGGTGGGACTGCGAGAACGTGGACAGGGCCTGGATGGGGCCCAGGGACCCGGGGTCGTGCTCGTACGCCTCGTGCAGCAGGCGGTGGCCCTCCGCGACATCGTGCTGCATGCCGGACAGGGTGCGGCGGATCTCGCCGATGGACTCGTGGTCGAGCCCGCCGCCGCGCCCGCGCTCCAACAGCCGCCGCGCCTCGCTCAGCCGGGTCGAGGCCTGGTCGAGATAGGTCTGGCCGCGTTCGTCGTCGCCGTCGCTCAGGTAGTTGAGCTTGAAGTCCTCGATGCCGCGCTTGAGGCCGTACAGCGAGTCGCCGGGCAGGGCGTCGGAACTCGCCGCGGCCACACCTCCGAAGGCACTGGCGGCCACGCCGACACTGAGCCCGCCGGCGGCGAGGCCCTTGGTCAGCCGGGACCGCGGTCTCAACTTCCCCAGCGGGCTCGCCCGGTGCGCTCCTTTGGCCCGGTGGGAACGCTGCTCGGGCACCGACGCGTTCGCCGCCCCACCCAACGTGCCCTCCAGCAGCATGGCCTCCATCGCGGCCACGAGCTGGGCCCGCTGGACGACCTTGACCTCCGGGTCGAGGCCTGGTCTGGGCAGCGCGCGGAGGCTCTCGGTCAGGGCCAACAGCTCGCCTCGCTCGGTCCGTTCCGCGCCGGCCGGGGGTGATTCCTCCGGCTGCTGGGCCGCCGTGTCCCGGTCGGATTGCTCCTCCAGGGCCTGGGCGAAGGCGTTCGCCCGCCGGTGTGCCGATACGTTCGCGATCACTGGCGGCACCTCCTCTCGTCATGACGGTCGACTCCCCAGGGGGTCCTGAGGGTTGCACGCCCACGAGCACTTCCACACGATCGAGCGATCAGGGTCGGCCAGGACGTGACCACAGGGAGCCTGTATCCCGCACAACGACTGGTGCGGCACTTGGGTTACGGACGCCCGATGGCCGGACCGGAAAGTCAACAACCCTTCACGGAGCGTGAGTTGGATGTAGCTGACAGTGGCGGCTTCAGCGCGCGTCGTCGGGCAGGAGCCGGGCGAGCGTGCGCACGGCCCGGTACTGCAAGGTCTTGATGGCGCCCTCGTTCTTGCCCATCACCCGGGCCGTCTCCGCGACGGACAGACCCTGCAGGAAGCGGAGCGTGACGCACTCCTGCTGCTGGGGGTTGAGTCGTCGTACGGCATCGAGGAGGGCGGCGTTGGAGAGGGACTCGAGGACGGAGTCCTCCGGGGAGCGCTCGACCTCGTTGGCGTCGAGCATCTCGCCGGTGGTGACTTCCAGCCGGAAGCGGCTCGACTTGAAGTGGTCGGCGACGAGGTTGCGGGCGATGGTGACCAGCCAGGCGCCGAAGTCGCGGCCCTGCCAGGTGAAGGTGCCGATGCGGCGCAGGGCGCGCAGGAACGTCTCGCTGGTGAGGTCCTCGGCGGTCGCCTTGCCGCCCACGCGGTAGTAGATGTAGCGGTACACGGTGTCGCTGTACTGGTCGTACAGGCGGCCGAAGGCCTCGGCCTCGCCGGCCTGGGCGCGCTCGACGAGGTCCATCATCCGGGCGCTGTCGCTGTCCGCGGCGGGGCGGCGGGTGGTGGTCGTGCCGGTGCCCGTCGCGCGTCCGCGTCTGCCGGCCACCCGGCCGTCGACCGATCGCCGCCCCTCGACGACGGCGCTGCGCGCCGGGCCCTGATCGATGCCGTCGGCGAGCGCATAGCACGGGCCTACGGGGGTAGTGGTGGCGAAGGCAGGGACGGCGTACGCGGTGGGGACGAAGCCGCGCAACAGGCTTTGGACCGTTGCGCGGAGCGTAGCCAGGCCCGAGGCGTCAACCCCGACGTGTGGGTACACGGGACTCCCAGAGGCAGAGCTTCCATCACGTGCAGTGCGGGACCTTTCACCCGTCGTGACGACGGAGGGGTACCGGTTTGCGTCTGAGGAGAATAACGCTTCGTGCAGGCACTGCTACGCCCAGTTGCTCAAATCATCGATTACGTCGCTTCCGTAACCGATTGACGCCTCATCAAGTGTCGGTGGGTGACCGGTTGTTGATCGGAACGGTGCGGGTTCCGTTTGAAAGGGGGGTGTGTTGGGCGGAGGGGCCGTGTGGGTGCGGCTTGGTTTCTGCGGCGGGTGCGGCGGCTGCCGCTGGGGCGGCACGGATGGGCGCCCCAGCGGCACGACTGCCTGAGTAGTCAGCGGCGGCGTCTGTGCAGGGCGATTGCCGCTGCCGTGCCGCCCGCTACCGCTCCTACGCCCGCCGCTGCCGGGATGCCGACCTTCGCTGCCTTGCGGCCCGTGCGGTAGTCGCGCAGGCGCCAGTCTTTTTCTCGGGCGTGTTTGCGGAGTTTCGTGTCGGGATTGATCGCGTAGGGGTGGCCGACCAGCGACAGCATCGGGATGTCGTTGTGGGAGTCGCTGTACGCGGCGCAGCGGGAGAGGTCCAGGCCCTCCGCCGCGGCCAGTGCGCGTACCGCCTCCGCCTTGGCCGGGCCGTGCAGCGGCTCGCCGACCAGTTTGCCCGTGTAGATGCCATCGACGGACTCGGCGACCGTGCCCAGCGCGCCGGTCAGGCCCAGGCGGCGGGCGATGACCTGGGCGATCTCCACCGGCGCCGCCGTGACCAGCCAGACCTTCTGGCCGGCGTCCAGGTGGGCCTGGGCCAGTGCCCGGGTGCCCGGCCACATGCGGTCGGCCATGTACTCGTCGTAGATCTCCTCGCCGATCGTCTCCAGTTCGGCGACGCGGTGACCCTTCACGATGGACAGGGCGGAGTCCCGTACGTCCTGCATGTGGTCGGGATCCTCTACCCCGGCCAGCCGGAACCAGGCCTGCTGCCAGGCGAACCTGGCCAGGTCGCGGGTCTCGAAGAACTTCCGTTTGTACAGGCCCCGGCCGAAGTGGAAGATGGCCGCGCCCTGCATCACGGTGTTGTCGAGGTCGAAGAAGGCGGCGGCCTTGTCGTCGCCGAGCACCGGGAACTCCGGTTCGTGGTCCGGGGAGTCCGGCGCGACCTCCTGCGAGGACTTGCGCGCGGCCTCCGCCGAGGCCTCGCCTGCCAACACGCTCCGCGCCGTGGCGGAGCGCCTACGGGGAGTGAGCCATCCGAGAGCGGCCATGGCTGGAGCATAGCCAGTCTGTTCAGCGCTTCCGGAGTCGTGAGGTTTGAACGCCGTGAACTCTCCGCGACCGGCCCGTTAAACAAGGGGGAGAATGGCCGACATGAGTCCCCTCTTCCGACGGAACGCAGCGGCCCCCCGGGACCGGCTCGTCACGCTCGTCCGCAAGCCCGGCTGTCATCTGTGTGATGACGCACAGCTCGTGGTGGAGCAGGTGTGCGGTGATCTCGGTGTGCCCTGGGAGTCGAAGGACATCACTCAGGACCGGCAACTGCACGACCAGTACTGGGAACAGATTCCGGTCGTACTGGTCGATGGTGAACAGCACACCTTCTGGCGTGTGAACGAACAGCGGCTGCGCAAGGCGCTGACCGACTAGTCCAAAGCGATCGGAAAGTCGCTTAGGATCGGCGGCGGCTTGGTCTTGGGGGCGAGATTCACTAGGAGTGTGAGCGGTTTTGCCCCCAGGAGAACAGGGCGTGACCCCGGTCACTTTGGCCGGGCAAAACGGACACCATCTTTGTGCACGCGTTCACAAAGACATAACCTGCATTCGACGGGGCGGTCTGGGTACGTGTGACCGCCCGCAGCCCCGCTCTACCCGCAGGAGCACCGTGGCAACTGGCCGAACTCACCGACCGGCGACCCGTAGCCGAGGGATTCCCGAGGCCACCGTCGCCAGGCTTCCGCTGTACCTTCGAGCGCTGACCGCACTGTCGGAGCGCTCGGTACCGACGGTCTCCTCGGAAGAGCTGGCCGCCGCCGCGGGGGTCAACTCCGCGAAGCTGCGCAAAGACTTCTCCTACCTCGGCTCCTACGGAACACGGGGCGTGGGGTACGACGTCGAGTATCTCGTGTACCAGATCTCCCGCGAACTGGGGCTCACCCAGGACTGGCCGGTCGTGATCGTCGGTATCGGTAACCTCGGCGCCGCGCTGGCCAATTACGGAGGGTTCGCCTCCCGTGGCTTCCGGGTGGCCGCGCTCATCGACGCCGACCCGGCGATGGCGGGCAAGCCCGTCGCCGGCATCCCCGTCCAGCACGCCGACCACCTCGAGAAGATCATCGAGGACAACGGCGTGTCCATCGGCGTGATCGCCACCCCTGCCGGTGCCGCCCAGCAGGTCTGCGAACGCCTTGTGGCCGCCGGGGTGACCTCCATCCTGAACTTCGCGCCGACCGTGCTGTCCGTCCCGGACGGCGTCGACGTGCGCAAGGTCGACCTCTCCATCGAGCTGCAGATCCTCGCCTTCCACGAGCAGCGCAAGGCCGGCGAGGAGGGCACTCCCGACGGGGCCGCCCCGGCCGCCGCCGCCCGCAAGGAGTCCACCGACCAGGGGCCCGACGGGGACGTACCCGCCGTGATGCCGGCATGAGTCTCCTCGTCGTCGGGCTGAGCCACCGCAGCGCCCCGGTCAGCGTCCTCGAGCGGGCCGCTCTGGCCACGGACGCACAGATCAAGCTGCTCCAGGACACGGTCGCCGCCGAACCGGCCGCCGAGGCCTCGGTGCTCGCCACCTGCAACCGCATCGAGCTGTACGCGGACGTGGACAAGTTCCACGCCGGCGTCGCCGAGCTGTCCACGCTGCTCGCCCAGCACAGCGGTGTCGGCCTGGACGAGCTCACCCCCTATCTGTACGTGCACTACGAGGACCGGGCCGTCCACCACCTCTTCTCGGTGGCCTGCGGGCTGGACTCGATGGTCGTCGGCGAGGGCCAGATCCTCGGCCAGATCAAGGACTCCCTGGCCAAGGCGCAGGACCTGCACACGGCCGGACGTCTCACGAACGACCTGTTCCAGCAGGCCCTGCGGGTCGGCAAGCGCGCCCACTCCGAGACCGGCATCGACCGCGCCGGACAGTCCCTGGTCACCTTCGGCTTGGAGCAGCTGGCCGCGGGCGCCGACGTACAGACCTGGGCCACGGGCAAGAAGGCGCTGGTCATCGGCGCCGGCTCGATGTCCTCGCTGGCCGCGGCCACGCTCGCGCGCGCGGGCGTCGCCGAGATCGTCGTCGCCAACCGCACCTACGAGCGCGCCGAGCGGCTCGCGCAGAACCTCACCGAGGGCGGCGAGACGCACGTGGTGGCCCGCGCGGTACCGATGGATGCGGTGCCGTTCGAGCTGACACGTGCCGACATCGCCGTCTCCTGCACCGGGGCGACGGGTCTGGTCCTCACGGCGGACGCGGTCGCGCAGGCCGTCGAGGGCCGTACCGGGGCCGCCGGCGCCGAGATCACGGCCGTACAGCCGGACGCACGTCAGGCGCAGCTGCGGCCCACCAGCATCGGCACCGAGGACGGCTGCCCGCTCGACCTCTCCGCCGTGCAGGGCACCGCCGGATTCTCCGTGCACGGCGAGGCCGCCGTCGCCGGGATGGGCGCCGCCGAGCTGGAGCAGCACGCGGCGTGGGTGGACAAGGGCGATGCCACCGGCCGCGACCGGCGTACGACCGGCGCCGCGACCGTGCTCGACCCGGCCGAGGACGCCGACGCCATCGCCGCGCTGGCTGCCACCGTCGCACTGGTCGGCCGCATCCCCGAGCGCCGCAGGCCCGAACCGGTCGCCGGGATCCCGCGCCCGGCCCCCGCGCTCTTCCTGCTCGACCTGGCCATGCCCCGCGACATCGACGCGGCCGTGCACCGGCTGGCCGGGGTGCGCCTGGTGGACATCGAGTCGCTCGCCCAGGCCTCCGCCGACGCTCCGATGGCGTCCGACGTCGACCAGGTCCGGCGTATCGTCTCTGACGAGGTCGCGGCCTTCGGGGCGGCACAGCGGGCGGCGCACATCACGCCGACCGTGGTCGCTCTGCGCACCATGGCCGCCGACGTCGTCGCGAACGAGATCTCCCGGCTCGACGGACGCCTGCCCGACCTCGACGAACGCCAGCGCGGCGAGATCCGGCAGGCCGTGCACCGCGTCGTCGACAAGCTGCTGCATGCGCCGACCGTACGGGTCAAGCAGCTCGCGGCCGAGCCCGGCGGCGCCGGGTACGCGGACGCGCTGCGCACCCTGTTCGACCTCGACCAGGAGACGGTGGCCGCCGTCTCCCGCGCCGAGAACAGCACAGACGACAAGGACCGACCGGCATGAGTAACAAGGCACTGAGACTGGGGACCAGGCGGAGCAGACTCGCCATGGCCCAGTCCGGGCAAGTGGCGGACGCCGTGAGCCAGGTGACCGGACGGCCCGTCGAGCTCGTCGAGATCACCACGTACGGCGACACCTCCCGCGAGCACCTCGCGCAGATCGGCGGCACCGGTGTGTTCGTCACGGCGCTGCGCGACGCGCTGCTTCGGGGCGAGGTCGACTTCGCGGTTCATTCGCTCAAGGACCTGCCGACCGCGCAGCCCGCTGACCTGGTGCTGGCCGCCTTCCCGGTGCGCGAGGACCCGCGCGACGTCATCGTGGCCCGCGACGCGCTGAAGTTCACCGACCTGCCCCGCGGGGCGCGCATAGGCACGGGTTCGCCGCGTCGCATGGCGCAGCTGAACGCGTACGCCCGCACCCACGGGCTGGACATGGAGACCGTCCCGATCCGGGGCAACGTCGACACCCGCATCGGGTACGTCCGCGACGGCGAGCTCGACGCGGTCGCACTGGCCGCCGCCGGACTCAACCGGATCGGCCGCATCGACGAAGTGACCGACTTCCTGTCGGTCGACACCGTTCTGCCCGCCCCCGGCCAGGGGGCACTGGCGATCGAGTGCGCCGCGGACAACGCAGCCCTCATCGCCGCGCTCGGCGAACTCGACGACCCGTTCACCCGGGCCGCCGTGACCGCCGAGCGGTCCCTGCTCGCCGCCCTGGAGGCCGGTTGCAGCGCCCCCGTGGGGGCGCTGGCCGACCTGCTGGCCGACGGGCAGATTGTCAAGGAAATGCGCCTGCGGGGCGTCGTCGGCACGACCGACGGTTCCCGCATGGTGCAGCTGTCCACCACCGGTCCCGTGCCCGAGACGTACGACGGGGCAATGGCGCTCGGTCGCGAACTCGCCACCGAGATGCTTGCCCAGGGCGCGGCCGGTCTGATGGGGGAGCGAGCACAGTGAGCCCCACCACTCTTCCCGCCGGCCTCGAACACGGGCACGTCACCTTCCTGGGTGCCGGACCCGGGGATCCGGGACTGCTGACTCTGCGCGCCGTGGAGGCGCTGGCGAACGCGGACGTTCTCGTCGCCGAGCACGACGTGCTCGACGTGATCCGCGCACATGCCAGACAGGGCGTCGCCGTCCTGCGTACGGACGCGGATCCTTCCTCGGACACGTATCCGGGCACGGGCACGCCTCAACTCACGGTTGTTGACGGCGCGTCAACAACCGCTGCTGTCCCGTCCGTGCGGGATGCGGCTCATCTTGTCATGGAGGCCGCGCGGGGCGGCAGGCGGGTCGTCCGTGCGGTGACCGGGGACCCCGGGCTCGACGGGTACGCCGCCGAGGAGATGCTGGCGTGCGCCGCCGCCGGGGTGCCCTTCGAGGTGGTCCCCGGCATCGCGACCGCGGTCGGCGTGCCCGCCTACGCGGGCGTTCCCCTGCGGGACGCACGGGGCGCGGACGTCCGGTTCGTCGACGCCCGTACGGCGTCCGAGCGGTGCTGGACGGAGGTGGGCGTCTCGGACGGCACGGTCGTCGTCTCGACGACGCTGGACTCCGTCGCGGCGGCCGCCGGTGAGCTGGTGGCCGCGGGCCGCAAGCCGGACACCCCGATGACCGTCACGGTCGCCGGTACGACGACCCGGCAGCGCACCTGGACCGCCACCCTCGGCACCATCGCGCAGACCCTGAAGCAGGCCAAGGTCCTGCCGTCCCCGGATGGCGGCCGCCCGGTGATAGCCGTGGTCGGTGAGCGTTCCTCCGCCGCCCAGCGCGACCAGCTGTCCTGGTTCGAGTCCAAGCCGCTGTTCGGCTGGAAGGTGCTCGTGCCGCGGACGAAGGAGCAGGCGGTGTCGCTCTCCGACCAGCTGCGGTCGTACGGGGCCGTGCCGTACGAGGTCCCGACGATCGCCGTCGAACCGCCGCGCACGCCCCAGCAGATGGAGCGCGCGGTCAAGGGCCTGGTGACGGGCCGCTACGAGTGGATCGCCTTCACCTCGGTCAACGCCGTCAAGGCGGTCCGGGAGAAGTTCGAGGAGTACGGCCTTGACGCTCGGGCTTTTGCGGGTATCAAGGTGGCTGCGGTGGGCGAGCAGACGGCGAAGGCCCTGATCGCCTTCGGGGTGAAGCCGGACCTGGTGCCGAGCGGGGAGCAGTCCGCCGCGGGCCTCCTCGATGACTGGCCGCCGTACGACCCGGTCTTCGACCCGATCGACCGCGTCTTCCTGCCGCGCGCCGACATCGCCACGGAGACGTTGGTCGCCGGGCTGATCGAGCTGGGCTGGGAGGTCGACGACGTCACCGCCTACCGGACGGTGCGCGCCTCGCCGCCGCCGGCCGAGACGCGGGAGGCGATCAAGGGCGGTGGCTTCGACGCCGTGCTCTTCACGTCCTCGTCGACCGTGCGGAACCTGGTGGGCATCGCCGGGAAGCCGCACAACGTGACGGTGATCGCGTGCATCGGTCCGGCCACGGCCAAGACGGCCGAGGAGCACGGGCTGCGGGTGGACGTGATGGCTCCCGAGCCGTCCGTGCTCAAGCTGGCGGAGGCGCTGGCCGACTTCGGCCTGAAGCGGCGGGCCTTGGCGCTGGAATCCGGTGACGCGGTGACCCGGCCGAGCGAACGGCGGCCGGGGGCGCGGAGGCGGCGTACGACGCCGTAGTCCGCGCGCCCGACCGACGGATCATCCGGTGACTACGCGGGCGTGCCGCCCGCGTAGTCGCTGCTGAACGTCGTCTCGATGGTCGAGGTCACCGACTGGGCCACGCCCGTTCCGGTGAGGATCAGGCCCAGCTCGCGGTTGTTGCTCAGCGAGTTGCTGCTGATGTTCATCGAGCCCGCCTCCACCTCCTGCGTGGACAGGCCGTAGTCGCCGACCATCGCCTTGGCGTGGATGTAGAAGCCGTTGGGGTCGGAGTAGCCGACGACCGTGCCGCCCGCGGCCTTGATGGCCGAGACCTGGCTCGCATAGCCGGCCGGGTCCTCCAGGACCACCCGTACCCGGACGCCCGCCTTCGCCCGCGCCACGATGGCGTTGACCACCGTGCTGTCGCTCAGCTCCAGTTCCTCGACGTCGAGCGTCTTGGTGGCGGAGTTGATGAAGGACACCAGGCGGTTGCGGGAGTCGGTCGGGGACCACAGGAGGTGGTCGCCGTCGGTCGGGGTGATCGAGGTGGCCGTGTAGTCGGCGTTGAAGACCTTCTCGATGGAGGCGACGTCCCGGGTGTCGTCGTCGAACACTCCGTAGTCACGGCTGGTCGTGTAGTACTGGGACGTCAGATTCCCGGTCAGGATCAGCGACTTGGTGGCGTCCACCGTGATGGTCTTCTGGTGGGTGTAGACGAAGGCGGACGAGGACCATACGACGCCCACGCCCGCGTTCTTCAGGGCCGTGTACGCCGAGTTGTTGGCGCTCTGGTGCTGGCGGTCGAGGATGACCCGGACCGTGACGCCCTTGTTCTTCAGGGCTATGAGGTCGTTGACGGCGGTGGTGTCCTCCAGCTCGTACATCGTCATGTCGAGCGTGCTGGTGGCCGAGTTGACGAAGTCGTAGATGGTGGGCTGGCTGCCGCTTCGGGAGAAGGCGAACGCGGTGTAGCTCGCGGCGTTCGCGGGGACGGCGGTGGCGACGACGGCGGTACCGGCCGCGAGAGCGACGCCGGCGCGGGCGAGGACCTTCCACATCATGCGTGACTCCTGGTGGGGGAGGGTGCGTGAGTGCGTGGGGGGTGGTGGCGGGTGCATGACACCACGCGCGTAGAACGCTGAGGAGGCGTGCGATTCCAGAGACGGCCAGGAGGGCGCAAAAACTTCGTATGTGGGTTCCGCCATGCCGTTCTTGGGGTCCTTCAGGGCCCGACAGGGCGTCGGCAAAGGCGGGGGCCGCGCGGGCGTAGCGTAGAAACCATGACGAAGTACGGATCTTTTCCCGGTACGCGTCCCCGGCGGCTGCGTACGTCCCCAGTCATGCGCCGCATGGTCGCCGAGACGCGGCTGCACCCCGCCGACCTCATCCTTCCGGCGTTCGTCCGCGAGGGTGTGAGCGAGCCCGTGCCGATCGCCGCCATGCCCGGCGTCGTACAGCACACGCGGGACAGCCTGAAGAAGGCGGCCGCGGAGGCCGTCGCGGCCGGGATCTCCGGGATCATGCTCTTCGGGGTGCCCGAGGAGTCCAAGAAGGACGCCGTCGGGACACCGGGCACCGATCCGGACGGGATCCTCCAGGTCGCCCTCCGTGACGTACGGGCCGAGGTCGGGGACGAGTTGCTCGTCATGTCCGACGTGTGCCTCGACGAGGCGACCGACCACGGGCACTGCGGCGTCCTCGATGAGCACGGCCGTGTCGACAACGACGCCACCCTCGAGCGGTACGCCGAGATGGCCCAGGTGCAGGCCGACGCAGGCGCCCATGTGGTCGGGCCCAGCGGGATGATGGACGGCCAGATCGGCGTCATCCGCGACGCACTGGACCAGATCGGCCGGGAGGACGTCGCCGTCCTCGCCTACACCGCGAAGTACTCCTCCGCCTTCTACGGCCCCTTCCGCGAGGCCATCGCCTCCTCCCTCAAGGGCGACCGGAAGACGTACCAGCAGGATCCGGCCAACTGGCGCGAGTCCATGCGTGAGTTGGCCCTCGACCTGGAGGAGGGCGCCGACATGGTGATGGTGAAGCCCGCCGGGCCCTACCTCGACATCCTCGCCCGCGTCGCCGACGCCGTGGACGTGCCGGTCGCCGCCTACCAGATCTCCGGCGAGTACTCGATGATCGAGGCCGCCGCCGAGAAGGGCTGGGTCGACCGCGACCGCGCGATCCTCGAGACCCTGACCGGCATCAAGCGGGCCGGCGCGCGCAACATCCTCACCTACTGGGCCACCGAGGTCGCGCAGCGGCTCCTGTGACGGGTCCCGGCCGACAGGCCTTTGTCGATGGGCGGTTGGTCACGGACAGAGATCGTTCCGGTACCGGCACGGTGGCGGTACGGCATCGATGCGCCTTCGTTTCGGCAACGGAACGAACTCGGTTCCGGGAACGACCGGGCACGTCTCCGGGAAGCGTCGGTGATCATCGGTGGGTCTGTCCGGAAAACGACGTTTGAAGGCGTCAGAGGCCGGATGGCTGGGGCCGATTGGAGCCATGCAAGGGGGATGACGAGTTCTCGTCGACGTATCTATCCTCTGCGCCTGGCCTGATCCGTTCCGGAGGGGTCTTCACAAGTACGTCGATCCCTGGGGGGACGCAATGAACTGGTTCATCGAGGCGCTCAAGAAGTACGCGGTGTTCAGCGGGCGCGCGCGCCGCAAGGAGTACTGGATGTTCGTACTCTTCTACGCCCTGCTGTACGTCGTGTTCCTGGGCGTGGGCGCCGCGATCAAGGTCCCGGCCATCGTCGCCGTCGTCGCGGTCGGGCTCCTGCTGCCGGCCTGGGGTGTGGCGGTGCGCCGTCTGCACGACACGGGCCGCAGCGGCTGGTGGCTCCTGATCGGGCTCATCCCGCTCGTCGGCGGCATCGTGCTGCTGGTCTTCTACTGCTCGGACAGCGTGCCCGGTGCGAACAAGTACGGCGCGAACCCGAAGGAGACCCCGGCGTTCGCCTGATCCCGCGCCTTTCTCAAGGGGCTGCCCGGACCGACGTCCGGGCGGCCCCTCGGCCGTTCAGGGCAAGACCGTGGTGTGCGCGGAGGAGGGCCCTTCGTCCCGTACGCCCTCACCGTCGTCGCACGCCGAGAGGGCGAGTGTGGCGACCAGAGCGAGGGCCAGGGCGGCGAACAGGCGGGTGGGGGCGGGGCGTTCGGACATGGGCGTCTCCTGATCATCCGCTCGACGTGACCCCAGCGTGCGAGACGGCCCACGCGACCCGCCAGCCCGCACGGGCGATTCGGGACACCGGAAGCCGGTCCACGGCTCTGAACTGCGGTTGTTCGGCGGCGTTTCCGCGGCTGGAACGCGTCCCGGGACGCAGTGGGCGTAAAGGCGTAAGCGCGCCGGGCCCCCCGATCCCCGTCCGGATCGCGGAATTACGGCTGTACCCGGCACGTACCTCCCTAGTCTGCGGACAGCAGACGAGCCGCAGCCGAAGGAGCCGTTGCCATGACCGTCACCGAGCCCGCGCCACCCGTCGCCCCCGTCCCGCCGCTAGCGGCACGGGCACGTACGGTCGGCGGCTCGCCCGTACGGGACATCCTGGCGGTCACCGCCCGCCCCGAGGTGATCAACTTCGCGGGCGGTCTGCCGGCGCCGGAGCTGTTCGACCGGGAGGGCATCGCGGCCGCGTTCCGTGAGGTGCTGGAGCGGGAATCGGCGCGAGCACTCCAGTACTCCACGACGGAGGGCGAGCCGACGCTGCGGACGGGCCTGGCCGCACGCATCACGGCACAGGGTCTGCCGACCGACGCCGACGACCTGCTGATCACCACCGGCTCGCAGCAGGCCCTGTCCCTCCTCGCCACCGCACTGCTCGACTCCGGGGACACCGTCCTCGTCGAAGACCCCTGCTATCTGGCGGCACTTCAGGTCTTCGGCCTCGCGGGCGCACGCGTACTGCCCGTGCCGGGTGACGCGGACGGCGTGGACCCGCAGGCCCTGGAGGACCTGGTCACGCGGGAACGCCCGAAACTCCTCTACCTGGTCCCCACCTTCCAGAACCCCACCGGCCGCACGATGCCGTCCACCCGCCGCGCGGCCGTGGCGTCGGTGGCGGCGCGCACCGGCGTCTGGCTCGTCGAGGACGACCCGTACGGCGAACTCCGCTACGAGGGCGAGCGCGTCCCGTGGATCGCCGCGCACCCGGGGGCCGAGGACCGTACCGTCCTGCTCGGCTCCTTCTCCAAGGTCATGGCCCCCGGCCTGCGCCTCGGCTGGCTGCGCGCGCCGACCGGGCTGCGGCGCGGGTGCGCGGTGGCCAAGCAGGCGGCGGACCTGCACACACCGACGCTGAACCAGCTTGCGGCGGCACGGTACCTGGACGTGTTGGACGCGCACGTGGCGAAGGTGCGCGCGGTCTACGGCGAGCGGCGGGACGCGATGCTCGCCGCGCTGCCCGGCTCCCTCCCGCCGGGCTCGACCTGGAACCGTCCCGAGGGCGGCATGTTCCTGTGGGCCAGGCTGCCGGAGACGTACGACACCACGGCCCTGCTCCCGAGGGTGGTGGAGCAGGACGTGGCGTACGTCCCCGGCGCGCCCTTCTATGCGGGCGAGCCCGACCGCTCGACCCTGCGCCTGTGCTTCGTGACGCAGACCCCGGAGGAGATCGGGGAGGGGCTGCGCAGACTGGGCAGGGGCCTCAGGGGCTGACCGGGGTGGATGGGCCTCAGTCCCACCAGAACTGCCAGACGCGCTCGCCGACGAGTTCCTTGGCGTAGTCGCGCAGCTTGCCGGAGCCGTTCTGGGTGACGTTGTCCGGGCAGAACGCGAAGTGCTCCGCCGCCAGGGCCTCGGCGTCGGCGAGAGTGGTGGGCGGGGCGGCCACGGAGACGACCAGGACGTCGAAGCCCAGGGCGACGACGCGCATGCCGAACCGGTCCTCCCACGACCGCATGACCGCGCACAGCCGGGCCACGTCGTTGTCGTGGTTGACCGGACCCGACCAGCCGATCGCGGCGGGTATGTCGGCGGAGCGACGAGCGGGGACGAGAGCCAGGCGCAGGTCCTTGAACCCCGAGTGACCCTCGGCGAGCGAGTCGGCGAGCTGGGCGGCGCAGGTGTCGGGGTCGACGGAGAGGGCGGCGGCGGGGGCGAGTCCCGGCCACTCGGGTCCGTACGGCGCGAGAAGCTCGGCGAGCTCGAAGTCGGCGGCGAAGGAGTCACCGCCTTCGCCGACCTCCTCCTCGGCTTCCTCGTCCTCCCAGTACTCCCAGTACTCGGCGAGTACGTCCTCGACGTCGTGGTCGCCGGGGTACGAGACGTCGCCGGGCATCAACTCCCAGTGCTCCGGCCCGCCTTGGGAGTCACCGGCGTCGACCAGGACGGGCAGCAGGCCGGCCCGCCCGGCGGGCACGCCCAGTGCGGCCCAGTTCCCGGACGAGGCCGACTTCTCGGCACACCACAGCAGGGGCTCCGGCCAGGGCCCGTCATCGGTAGCGTCGATCAGCCGCCCGGGCGGAAGCCGAAGCCCGAGAGAACGCCCACTTGGGTCGCCGGCCAGCTTGGGCAGCGGATTGGGAAGAGTCGCCATGCGGGTGACTGTAGGCGGAGGGACTGACAGGGGTGGGTCGTGGGGTGGCCCCGCGGTTACCTGAAGTTGGACACCGTACTCGAAAATTTCGAAGCCTCCCCCCATGATTCCGATCTCGAAACCTCGCAGTAGTCATCGAACCTGAGTATCGTGCCCGGCTATAGGCGTTCACCAGCCAAAATGTGAACCACCATTATCCGAATGTTTCGAAACAACTACCGAACCATTGGGCGGTGACGGTGCCGATGAACGTGCCGCCCCCGGAGAAGGTCCTCGTCGCCAGACCCAACGGCAGCGGCAACAACTGGGGCGTGACCATCCAGAAGAACGGAAGCACCACCTGGCCCACGGTGTGCTGTTCCCCGAGCTGACCGCCGTGGCCGTGCGTACGACAGTGGCGCGGCGACCGTACAACCGGCCGTCGCGCCACCCGTGTTGAATCCGGCGAGGATCAGAGCCGTTCGGGCGTCCGGATGCCCAGCAGGGCCATGCCCTGGTGCAGCGTCCGGGCCGTCACGTCGCACAGGAGCAGACGGTTCTCGGCGATGTCCCTCGGCGGCTGCGGCTTGATCACCGGACACTTGTCGTAGAAGGACGTGAAGAGAGACGCCAGTTGGTACAGATACGCGGCCAGCTTGTGCGGGGCGTACTCCGCCGCCGTCTCCGCGACCGTCTCCGCGAAGGCGTCGATGTGCAGGCCCAGCGCACGCTCGGCCTCGTGCAGCGCCAGTTCCGGGTGCGCGGCCGGCCGGATGTCCCCGGCCTTGCGCAGGATCGACCGGATACGGGCGTACGCGTACTGGAGGTACACCGACGTGTCGCCGTTGAGCGAGACCATCTGGTCCAGGTCGAACTTGTAGTCGCGGCTCGCCGACGTCGACAGGTCCGCGTACTTCACCGCGCCGATGCCCACCTGGGCGCCCCGCTCGGCGATCTCCTCCTCCGACAGGTCCTGCGCCTTCTCCCGTACGACCGCGGAGGCCCGGTCGATCGCCTCGTCCAGCAGGTCGACCAGCCGTACGGTCTCGCCCTCACGCGTCTTGAACGGCTTGCCGTCCTTGCCGAGGACCGTGCCGAAGGCCAGCTGATACGCCTTCACGTCGTCGTTCAGCCAGCCGGCCCGCCGCGCAGTCTCGAAGACCATCTTGAAGTGCAGCGACTGACGGGCGTCCACGACGTAGATGATCGAGTTCGCCTTGAGGTTGAACACGCGGTCGCGGATCGCGGAGAGGTCGGTCGCCGCATAGCCGTAGCCGCCGTCCGACTTCTGCACGATCAGCGGGACCAGGTTGCCGTCCGGGCCCTTGATGTCGTCGAAGAACACGCAGAGGGCGCCCTCCGAGCGGACGGCCACCCCCGACTCCTCCAGGAGGCGGCAGGTCTCGGCCAGCATGTCGTTGTAGCCCGACTCGCCGACGATGTCCGCGTCCCGGACCTCCATGTCCAGCTTCTCGAAGACGGAGAAGAAGTAGATCTTCGACTCGTCGACGAACTTCTGCCACATGGCGAGGGTCTTGGGGTCCCCGGCCTGGAGGTCGACCACCCTGCGCCGGGCCCGCGTCTTGAACTCCTCGTCGGAGTCGAAGAGCCTGCGCGCGGCCTTGTAGAGGCGGTCCAGGTTGGACATCGCCTCCTCGCCGGACACCTGGGCGGCCTTGTGGTCCAGTTCGTGCGGGTGCTCGTCCAGATACTGGATGAGCATGCCGAACTGGGTACCCCAGTCGCCGATGTGATGCCTGCGGATCACGGTCTCGCCGGTGAACTCCAGGAGTTGGACCACCGCGTCGCCGATCACAGCGGAACGCAGATGGCCGACGTGCATCTCCTTCGCCACGTTCGGCTGGGCGTAGTCGATGACCGTCGTGCCCGGGTTCTCCGCGTACGGCACGCCGAGGCGGCCCGCCTCGTCCGCGTACCGCGCCGCCAGGTTCTCCGTGATCGCCCGGTCGGAGATCGTGATGTTCAGGAAGCCGGGGCCGGAGACCTCGATGTCCTTGATCACGTCACCCGACTCGACCGCCGCGACGACCTGGGTCGCCAGCTCCCGCGGGTTGGCCTTGCTCTTCTTCGCCAGCGCGAGGATGCCGTTGGCCTGGAAGTCCGCCCGGTCGCTACGTCGCAGCAGCGGGTCGGCGTCGGCGGCCTCCGGCAGGGTGGCCGAGAGGGCGGACGCGAGGCGCTGCTGGACGGAATCGCTGAGGGACGTGACCGAGGCCATAGGAAGGGGTGCCTTCTCCTCGTGGGGATCGATAGACACAGCCAGTATCCCATGGGGGGTAAAGCGGTTTTCCCGGTCGCATGCCCGTCTGTGACAATGAGGTGTCACCCGTTCAGGAAGAAGGACGTGCCGATCGTGGCTCAGAGCACCGAGACCATCGACTGGGTCTCCCGTTTCGCGGATGAGGTCATCGAGGAGTCGGAGCGTCGAGCCCCCGGCAAACCTGTTGTCGTCGCCTCCGGCCTCTCCCCCTCCGGGCCCATCCATCTGGGCAACCTCCGTGAGGTCATGACCCCGCACCTCGTCGCCGACGAGATCCGCCGCCGCGGCCGCGAGGTCCGCCACCTCATCTCCTGGGACGACTACGACCGCTACCGCAAGGTCCCGGCCGGCATCGCGGGCATCGACGAGTCCTGGGCCGAGCACATCGGCAAGCCGCTGACCTCCGTCCCGGCGCCGGAGGGCTCGCCGTACCCGAACTGGGCCGAGCACTTCAAGGCCGCCATGGTCGAGTCGCTGGCCGAGATGGGCGTGGAGTTCGACGGGATCAGCCAGACGGCGCAGTACACCTCCGGTGTCTACCGCGAGCAGATCCTGCACGCCATGAAGCACCGCGCCGACATCGACGCGATCCTGGCGCAGTACCGCACGAAGAAGGCCCCCGCCAAGAAGCAGCAGCAGAAGGCGGTCGACGAGGCCGAGCTGGAGGCCGAGGAGGGCTCGGGCGCGGCGAGCGAGGACGACGGCAGCTCCGGCTCCGCCGGCTACTTCCCGTACAAGCCGTACTGCGGCAACTGCGGCAAGGACCTCACCACCGTCACCTCGTACGACGACGACACCACCGAGCTGTCGTACACCTGCGACGCCTGCGGCTCCACGGAGACCGTCCGGCTGAGCGAGTTCAACCGCGGCAAGCTGGTCTGGAAGGTCGACTGGCCGATGCGGTGGGCGTACGAGGGCGTGATCTTCGAGCCGAGCGGTGTGGACCACTCGTCCCCCGGCTCCAGCTTCCAGGTCGGCGGCCAGATCGTCGGCATCTTCGGCGGCGAGCAGCCCATCGGCCCGATGTACGCCTTCGTGGGCATCAGCGGGATGGCCAAGATGTCGTCGTCGCGCGGTGGCGTCCCCACCCCGGCCGACGCGCTGAAGATCATGGAGCCGCAGCTCCTGCGCTGGCTGTACGCCCGCCGCCGGCCCAACCAGTCCTTCAAGATCGCCTTCGACCAGGAGATCCAGCGGTTGTACGACGAGTGGGACAAGCTGGCGGCCAAGGTCGCCGACGGTTCCTCCCTGCCGGGCGACGTCGCCGCGTACTCGCGCGCGGTCGGCACCGCCGCCGGTGAGCTGCCGAAGACCGCGCGCCCGCTGCCGTACCGCACGCTCGCCTCGGTCGCCGACATCACCGCCGGCCATCAGGACCAGGCCCTGCGCATCCTGTCCGACCTCGACCCGGCCAACCCGCTCGGCTCGCTCGACCAGGCCCGGCCGCGCTATGACAAGGCCGAGGCGTGGATCAACACCCACGTCCCCGCCGACCAGCGCACCATCGTCCGCGACGAGCCCGACGCCGAACTGCTGAAGTCCCTCGACGAGGCCTCCCAGCAGTCCCTGCGGCTGCTGCTGGACGGACTCGCCGACAACTGGTCCCTCGACGGACTGACCCACCTCGTCTACGGCGTGCCCAAGGTCCAGGCCGGGTTCTCCGCCGACGCGACGCCCAAGGAACTGCCGCCGGAGATCAAGACCGCCCAGCGGACGTTCTTCGCGCTGCTCTACCACCTGCTCGTCGGCCGCGACACCGGCCCGCGCCTGCCCACGCTGCTGCTCGCGGTGGGGCAGGAGAGGGTGCGGGCCCTGCTCGGGGAGTAGCGCCGGTTCTACGACGCGGTCCTACGACGAGGGGGGGGCCCGCTGTTACACCCGCGCCCCCCACCGGGGTACCCCGCGTGGGTTACGGCAGGGGGGCTCATACAACGGGGGGGGGGGGGGGGGGGGGGCCGCGGGGGGGGGTGCGCGCGGGGTCGCCCCGCGGGGGCCCCCCGGGGGGGGGGCGCCGGGCCCCCCCGGCCCCCCCCCCTCGTCGTACCGCGTCGTGGTTACGCGATGTGGTCCTCTTCCAGCTCGGCGGTGTGGCGGTTCGTGAAGCGGTTGACCATGCGCTTGGCGTCCTCCCCGGAGAGGGCGATGCCGAACTCGGCCTCCACGTTGCCGATGAACTCACGCGGGGTCGGGTAACCGCTGCCGCCTATCGACTTCTTGAAGACCGTGTAGAACTCCTCCTCGCCCGGTTCCGGGGGTTCCGGAACGCCACCACCCTCACCCAGCTCACGGGTGCGGCCCGGGGAGACCGGGATGGGGAAGCTGCCGGTGTCCTCCATCGAGGGCGGCTCGGCGGGGAGCTGCTCCTGGTACTGCAGCTGCTCGGCGTACTGCTGCTGCTCCTGGTAGAGCCGCTGCTGCTCCGCGTACCACTGCTGGTACTGCTCCTCCGGGATGTACGGGGGTTCGAAGGTGGGGTCGTAGTTGCCCTGGTAGTTGATCTGGGGAGGGGTTCCCTGGAACCAAGGGCTCTGCTCGTCGGGGATTTCCGGTTGCCCGGGGTTCTGGTCGGCGAAGTCCGGGCGCTGCTCGCTCTGAGGTGCCGCTTGCTGGGGGACGGGCGCCGCCCCAGCGGCACGACTGCCCGCAGCCGCGGAGCCGGCGGGAGCGGGCAATTCCGGTTGCTGCGGCGCCGCAGGCAGCAGTGCCGGCTCGATTCCCGCCGCCGCCAGGCCCGACGGGGCCGTCTCCGCGAGCGGGACGCCGTACTTCGCCAGGCGCAGCGGCATCAGGGACTCCACCGGGGCCTTGCGACGCCAGGCGCGGCCGAAACGGGAGCGCAGGCGGGCCTGGTAGACGAGGCGCTCCTGCTCCAGCTTGATGACCTGCTCGTAGGAGCGCAGCTCCCACAGCTTCATCCGGCGCCACAACAGGAACGTCGGGATCGGCGAGAGCAGCCAGCGGGTGATGCGGACACCCTCCATGTGCTTGTCGGCCGTGATGTCCGCGATGCGGCCGATCGCGTGCCGGGCCGCCTCGACCGAGACCACGAACAGGATCGGGATCACCGCGTGCATGCCCACGCCCAGCGGGTCCGGCCAGGCGGCGGCGCCGTTGAAGGCGATCGTCGCCGCCGTCAGCAGCCACGCCGTCTGCCGCAGCAGCGGGAACGGGATGCGGATCCACGTCAGGAGCAGGTCCAGGGCGAGCAGGACACAGATGCCCGCGTCGATTCCGATCGGGAACACGTACGAGAAGTTCCCGAAGCCCTTCTTGAGGGCCAGCTCACGGACGGCCGCGTAGGAACCGGCGAAGCCGATGCCGGCGATGATCACGGCGCCCGACACCACCACACCGATGAGAATGCGGTGCGTTCGGGTCAGCTGTATGCGCGTGGCCACCCCTACTCCCCTCCCCTTGCCTGTCGTTGCGCGCAACAGGGTGGCACATCAGTGCGGCGCGCGTGTTGCCGGTACGTCAGGAGGTGGCGGGGCTCGCCTTCCTCGACGCGGACTTGGACGGCGAGGGCTTCGCCGTGCCGGAGGCGCTGTCCTTCGCGTTCGCCGACGTCACCGCGGCCACGACCTCCTTGGCGGCGTGCTGCGCGGCCTTCGCCAGGTCGGCGGCGTCCGGCGTCTTCTCGCCGGCCAGGCCCGCACCGTTGTAGTCCACGGTGACGACGACGTTCTCGACGCGTGCCACGATCGTCTGCTGCTTGAAGGAGCCTTCCTTCTTCTTCAGGTCGTAGCGCACCGCCGTCGCCTGGTCGCCCGTCCCGGCGACCGGCGTGGCCTTGGTGTTCTTGGCACCGGACACGGACTGGGCGTCCTGGACCTGCTTGGCGTAGTAGCCCTCCGCCTGCTTGTCGCCCGAGCCCCGGTTCGCGTCCGAGTCGAAGCGGAGGAGGGAGACGTTGAGCCAGCGGAACTGCGAGCCCTTCACACCGTTGTTGTCCAGGCTGCTCCAGGAGCAGCTGGCACGGGACGAAGTGTCATCCGAAGTGCCCTTCTTGGCCGACTTCGTGCCCTTCGGTACGAGTTCACCCAGAGTCTTCTTCGACAGCACCGCGCACGCCTCCGGCAACCTGCGGTAGGGGGCAGCCTGAACGGTCGGCGACGGGCTCGCGGAACTCGAGCCCGAGCCGGAGCCCGAACTGCTGCTCGCGGTCGGCTTGGCGCCGGCGCCGTCGGAGCCCGAGGAGCAGCCGGCGGCCACGAGCACCGCCGGAACGGCGGCCGCACAGACAAGGACACGGCGCAGCCTCCCGGCCCGCTGGTCACGCTGGTCTCGACGGTCGTCTCGCTGGGCTGCTCGCTGCATGGTTCCTTCACTCATGACGCTCGGATTTCCTGCGGTCGGGATCGGGTCCGAGGGGCCACGGTACGCGGTGAAGAAGCTGTGCGGTTCTCGTTCACGGGCTTTGCGCACGGCCGCGGAGGGGGCCGCGAGGGCGGTCAGCCACCCAGTGAACCGGCCAGCTGCGCGGCCAGATTTCGCACCCTGTCCTGCATTTCCTTGCTGTCCGGGACGGCTTGGCCGGCCGTCGGCTGCTCCGCGTACTCGATGGTCACAATGACGTTGGACGTGCGGAACACCACAGTCACCGTCCGCTGTTCGGCCGTCGAACCGGAGCTGCTGAGCTGGTCGTCGAGGAACGCCTCGTCGCCGAGACCGGTGAGCGCGCGGGGCTGGAGATCGGACGGGGCGCCACCGGTGGACGCGGACTCGGAGGCGGACTCCGATGCGGACGAGGAGGGGGACGAGGACGCCGAGGATGGGCCGGTGGCGGGCGCCGAGGCGGTCGGGGACACGCTGGGCTCGGGCAGATCGGCCGCCGTCTCCTTGGTCCCGAAGAGGTTCTGCGCCTCGCTGTCGTCGCTGACGGCGCTGTCGTACGACACGACCCGCTCGAAGTCGACGAGGAGGTGGTCAGTGGCCGCGGCGGACTCGACCTTCCAGCGGCACGCTACCTTCCGGTCGGTGTCGTACGTCAGCGTCGCCTCACCCGCGTAGGCCCGGTCCTGCTGGGTCTGGTCGGGGATCTGCCGGATGCCCGGCAGGAGCGAGTCGAGAGTGCCATGGCCGACCGCGCCGCAGGGCTCGGGGAGCGTGCGGTACTTGCCGGGCTGGGCCTCCACGGTCGCCGTACCGGCGTGGCCCGGGTTGGAGTTGTCCGTCTGCCCGCCCGCGTCGGACCCGCCGGTGCACCCGGCCAGCAGCGCCGCGAGGAGTGCGACGGTGCCGGTTACGTACGCCTTCCGCTGCACGGTCGGGCTCCTCTCGACGGGCTCTGCGCTCTCGGGTTCTCCAGTGTCCCCGCTGGTTATTCGCTTGCCGCAGCGGGGCGCCCCCTGGAGACAATGTGTATCGCACGCACTGCCGTGGACGCCGGTCCGTTGTCCTATTTCACCGACCTTGGCGCTGCTTTTGCGTTATGCCGTTTATTTAATTCTCCGGGGGAATGAGGAATATATGTCGTACGTGGAAATGGCGGGTGCCAAGGTCCCCATCCGTATGTGGACCGACCCCGCGACGATCGAGGACGTCGCACTGCAGCAGCTCCGCAACGTCGCGACACTGCCCTGGATCAAGGGCCTGGCGGTCATGCCGGACGTGCACTACGGGAAGGGCGCGACGGTCGGCTCGGTCATCGCGATGAGCGGCGCCGTCTGCCCCGCGGCGGTGGGCGTCGACATCGGCTGCGGCATGTCGGCGGTGAAGACGTCCCTGACGGTGAACGACCTGCCGGGCGATCTGTCGCGGCTGCGGTCGAAGATCGAGCAGGCGATTCCGGTGGGGCGGGGGATGCATGACAGTCCGGTGGAGCCGGGGCGGTTCCATGGGCTGGCCACTGGTGGGTGGGACGAGTTCTGGGGGCGGTTCGACGGAGTGGCCGAAGCGGTCAAATTCCGTCAGGAACGTGCCGGAAAGCAGATGGGAACGCTCGGAAGCGGCAACCACTTCGTCGAAGTTTGCACGGATTCGGTTGGTTCGGTCTGGCTGATGCTTCACTCCGGTTCGCGGAACATCGGCAAGGAACTCGCCGAGCACCACATCGGTGTCGCGCAGAAGCTGCCGCACAACCAGGGCCTGGTCGACCGTGACCTCGCGGTCTTCGTCTCGGACACTCCGCAGATGGCGGCGTACGAGCACGATCTCTACTGGGCTCAGGAGTACGCGAAGTACAACCGGTCGATCATGATGGCGCTCCTCAAGGACGTGATCCGAAAGGAGTTCAAGAAGGCCAAGGTGACGTTCGAACCCGAGGTGAGTTGCCACCACAACTATGTGAGCCGCGAGCGCTACGACGGCATGGACCTGCTCGTCACCCGCAAGGGCGCGATCCGCGCGGGCTCGGGCGAGTACGGGATCATCCCCGGCTCGATGGGCACGGGGTCGTACATCGTGAAGGGCCTCGGCAACGAGAAGGCCTTCAACTCGGCCTCGCACGGCGCCGGTCGGCGCATGAGCCGCAACGCGGCGAAGCGGCGCTTCTCGACGAAGGACCTGGAGGAGCAGACGCGGGGTGTGGAGTGCCGCAAGGACTCCGGCGTCGTCGACGAGATCCCGGGTGCCTACAAGCCCATCGAGCAGGTCATCGACCAGCAGCGGGACCTCGTCGAGGTGGTGGCGAAGCTCAAGCAGGTGGTGTGCGTGAAGGGCTGAGGCGCGAGCCCTCGGTCGGAAACCGAGGGCTCGCGCATGTGGTCATTGGCCACTCGGCCTGGGCGCTTGGCCGGTACGTGGGCGCCAGAGCCGGAGATTGCAGCTCCGCGTGGTCCGGCCGAGGACATCTGCCGCCGCCGTCGGGCTGTTGAGGGCCGGCAGCACCCGGTCCTCGTGCTCACTCCAACGGCGCTTTGTGCAGGCCGCCCTCATGCCCGCAGGCCGTGTCCACTCGGCGAGCGAGTCAGAGGCTGTCTGCTCGGACAGTTCGTCCAGCAGCCGCGACCGCACGCTCCCGTTCCCGGCCATGCCCCCGCTCGCTTTCATCTGCGTTCGTCTGCGTCATGCAGATATCGGTCGTGCATGGATCGCACGACGCACAGGTGAGCCGACCAGTCAGAACGAGTAATCGTCCCCGGTGTCGAGGATCAGCACCCGTGTCCGGTCGTTGGTCCGATCGCGGTCCACCGTGCCGCCGCTCCACACCGTGTCGAGCTCCAGCGTCGCCTCGGACGCCTTGCTCCGCAGTGTCACGCCGAGGGCGATCTGTTCGCCCAGCCCGTCCGCGTCCAGCGGTCCCGTCCCGCAGACCACCGTCCGCTGGTCGGCACGGACGCACCCGGCGGGCAGTGTCTGCCGGTCCGCGAGCGGCACCGACCAGCGCAGCCGCACGCTCGCGCCCGGGACCCTGGCCGGCCCCTCGTTGCGCGGGGTGAGCCGGACCTCGACCCGCTTGCCGTACATCACCGCCGACCCGTGGTAGACCAGGTCGGCCTCCGGCGCACCGCCGGCCCGGGCGGGACCGGCCGCGGCCACCGCCACCAGCGCGGCACCGCTCACGGCCAGTGCTTTCATTCTGCGCATGCCACCCATTGTGTACTCCCAGCCCTGTAATCCGATGGTCGTACGGATCTATCCCACGCGCAGCCGGTGACAGGCGCCGTCCATCAGGTGACAGCGCCCGTGCCAAGGTGCCCCCATGCTGATCCTCCGCTCCGCCGCTCTCTTCGTCGTCGCCGCGCTGTTCGAGATCGGCGGCGCCTGGCTGGTGTGGCAGGGCGTGCGCGAGCACCGCGGCTGGTTGTGGATCACGGGCGGGGTCCTCGCCCTCGGCGCGTACGGTTTCGTCGCCACCTTCCAGCCCGACGCGCACTTCGGCCGCATCCTCGCCGCGTACGGCGGGATCTTCGTCGCCGGCTCGATCCTGTGGGGCGTGGTCGCCGACGGCTTTCGTCCCGACCGCTGGGACGTCACCGGCGCGCTGATCTGCCTCGCCGGGATGTCCGTGATCATGTGGGCTCCGCGGAGCGGCGGCTGACCCCCGCCGGCACGGTGGCCGGAGCCTCGGACCGCGGTCACCGTCGCCTACCCTGGGCAGAGACCGTCGTACGCACGCCCGAGGAGCAGCCATGGCCGCCGCAACACCGCCCGCAGCCTCCCGCATCGCCGTCGTCACGGGTGCGAGCAGCGGAATCGGCGCCGCCACGGCCCGCGGGCTCGCCGAGGCCGGGTACCGGGTCGTCCTCACCGCCCGCCGCAAGGACCGTATCGAGGCGCTGGCCGAGGAGATCAACGCGGCAGGGCACGCGGCGACGGCGTACCAGCTCGACGTCACCGATCGCGTCGCGGTCGACGAGTTCGCCACCGCCTTCAAGACCATCGGCGTGTTGGTCAACAACGCGGGTGGCGCGCTCGGCGCCGACCCGGTGGCCACCGGCGACCCCGCGGAATGGCGCACGATGTACGAGACGAACGTCATCGGCACCCTGAACCTCACCCAGGCCCTGCTCCCGAAGCTGGACGCGAGCGGCGACGGCACGGTGGTCGTGGTCTCCTCCACCGCAGGTCTCGGCACGTACGAGGGCGGCGCGGGCTATGTCGCCGCCAAGCACGGTGCCCATGTTCTCGCCGAGACGCTGCGTCTGGAGATCGTCGGCCGGCCGGTGCGGGTGATCGAGATCGCGCCCGGCATGGTCAAGACGGACGAGTTCGCGCTGACCCGCTTCGGCGGCGACGAGGAGAAGGCGTCGAAGGTCTACGCGGGCGTCGCCGAACCGCTCACCGCCGACGACGTGGCGGACACGATCACCTGGGCGGTGACCCGCCCGAGCCACGTCAACGTCGACCTCCTGGTGCTGCGCCCGCGCGCCCAGGCGTCGAACACGAAGGTGTACAGGGAGCTGTGATGACGGAACGAGAGGCGGGGACTGCCGGGGCCACCCCGGAGCTCGCCCCCGAGGTCTCGGCCGAGAAGCGCCGCCTGGCCCAGGAGGCCAAGAACGAGCGCCAGGTCTGGTACTTCCTCGCGTACTTCCTCTTCGGCATCCACATAGTGGCGTTCGTCATGATCTACGCGGTACGGCACGGCCACTGAGCCACGCAGGCCAGACTCGGGGCGTGGACAGACACATACGCTTCGACGCCCTGCACAACGTCCGTGACCTGGGCGGCCTTTCGACCCCGGACGGCCGCCACCGCACCCGCCCCGGCCGCCTCTACCGCGCGGACTCGCTGGGCAAATTGACCGAGGGCACAGCGGACTGGGACCGCTTCCTGTCCCTGGGGATCGGCACGGTGCTGGACCTGCGGCACCCGTGGGAGGCCGAGTCCAGGGGCCGTGTCCCGGCGCACCCTTCCTTCACGTACCACAACCTCAGCATCGAGCACCGCCCGTACGACCAGCCGTCCCTGACCCCCGATGTCGAGCCCGGCCCCTATCTGGCCGAACGCTATATGGAGGTCGCGCAGGACGGTAGGAAGGAGATCGCGGCGGCGCTGGAACTGGTCGCCGGCACCGACGCCCCGCTGGTCTTCCACTGCGCCTCGGGCAAGGACCGCACGGGCCAACTGGCCGCCCTGGTCCTCACGTTGCTCGGCATCCCCGAGGCCACGGTCATTGAGGACTTCACGCTCACGGAACGCGCGGCCCCCGCCCTCCTGGCGGACTGGCGGGCGCGCAACGGCGGCCGCACCCCGGTCTGGCCGGCCTTCGGACGCGCCCCGGAGTCGGGGATGCGGCTGTACCTCGCCGCGATGAGGGCGCGGTACGGCTCGGTCGAGTCCTATGTGGACCGGGAGTTGGGGATGGACGCCGGGGAACTCTCGCGGAGCCTCCGCACGAGGCTGCTGGAGCCGGTGCCGGAGCTCTAGCTCTCGGCGTCGTACCGCTCCCGTGCCGCGTGGACCTCCTCGATGTGGGCTTCCGCCCAGTCCTTCACCGCTGTGAGGAGGTGGGCGAGGCCGGCGCCGAGGTGGGTGAGTTCGTAGTCGACGCGGACCGGGACCGACGGGGTGACCGTGCGGGTCAGGATGCCGTCTCGCTCCAGGGCGCGCAGGGTCTGGGTGAGCATCTTGGGGCTGACGCCCGCGATCCTGCGGCTGAGGTCGCTGTAGCGCATGGGGCCCTGGGAGAGGGCGGCGACGACCAGGCTGACCCATTTGTCGCTGAGGCGGTCGAGGAGCTGGTTGGTGGGGCAGCCGCGGATGAACGCGTCGTACTCCGCGCGCGCCTGCTCGCGGCGCTGGGACGCGGTCATGGTCGGCATCGCATACCTCCGGGGAACCTACGCACTCTGAGATAACTACTTACCGATGGATAGTAGCTCTTCCTAGGGTTGTCGCCAGCTGAAGAGAGACCGAGGCGAACGGCCGGACGAAGGAGTTGCTGGTCATGCGTGCTGTTGTGGTGACGGAGTTCGGTGGGCCCGAGGCCGTGGAGATCGTGGAGAGCGCGGTCCCCGAGCCGGGCGCGCGGCAGGTGCGGATCAAGGTGGCGGCGTCGGCGCTGAATCCGGTGGACGCCGGGGTGCGAGAGGGCGTCTTCGGCGGGGCGGGCAAGCAGGTCGGGCTCGGCTGGGACGTCGCGGGGACGGTCGACGCGGTGGGGCCGGCCGCCGCGTGGAGCGTGGGCGACCAGGTGGTGGCGCTGGACCACGGCATGGTGAAGCCGCTGGGCGCGCACGCCGAGTACGTCGTCGTGGACGCGGACGCGGTGGCCAAGGCGCCGGTGACGGCGGACGCGGCCCACGCGGCCACGCTGCCGCTGAACGCGCTGACCGCCGTACAGGCCCTGGATCTACTGGAGTTGGCGCCGGGGCAGTCGCTGCTGGTGACGGGTGCGGCCGGTGCGGTCGGCGGGTACGCCGTCCAACTCGCCGCCCACCGGGGGATCGCGGTGACCGCGCTGGCCCGGCAGGGCGACGAGGAGCTCGTACGGTCCCTGGGCGCCGACCGCTTCGTGGCCGAAGGGGAGGCGGCGGGCTTCGACGCCGTACTGGACGCCGCCGTCCTCGGTGAGCCGGCCCTGGCGTGGGTGCGGGACGGCGGTGCGTACGTCGGCGTGATCCCGCAGGCTCACCCGGCGTCCGAGCGCGGCGTGCGGACCACGTCCGTCGCCGTGGCCGCGGACGGGGCACGGCTGGCCGACCTGGTGCGGCTGGTGGACTCGGGCGTGCTGACGCTCCGGGTGGCCGAAACGTATCCCCTGGAGGAGGCGGCGAAGGCACATGCCCGTCTCGCTGAGGGTGGGGTGCGCGGGCGGCTGGTGCTTGTTCCCTGAGAGCGGTCGGCCCCTAGGGCCTGTTGCGAAAGTCCCGCCTGCCCCGCGACGCCATGCACGCTCCCCCACTGCCTGAAGGGCGTGGGAGGTGCCCCCACTCGCCGCACCGGGCACAGACCCAAGTACGTCCAGTACGAGGGCCTGCACCCGGCACGCCGAGAGCACGCTCCCCCACTCTCGGCTTCGCTCGAGCGGGGGGACCCCCACGACGCCGCCGGGCCCGCCCTCCGGGCGGACGACGGGACTTTCGCAACAGGCCCTAGTGCACCGCCTGTGCGTACGCCGCCGGTGGCACACCCACCGTCGCCGTGAAGTCCCGCACCAGATGGGCCTGGTCCGCGTAGCCGAGGTCGGCGGCCAGACTCGCCCAGTCCACCGCTCGGTCGGTCTCGGCGCGTTCCAGGGCCTCGTGGATGCGGTAGCGCAGGATGACCCACTTCGGGCCGACCCCGACGTACGCGGCGAACAGGCGCTGCAGCAGTCGTACGGACAGGCCCTCGGCGCGGGCGAAGTCCGTGACGCGGCGGATCGTGCGGTCGGTGCGGATGCGGTCGACCAGGGTCGTGGCGAGGTCGGCCTGGGGGTCGGGGCGGGGGGTGAGGGTGAGGAGGAACGTGTCGAGGGCGGCGATGCGGACCTCCTCGTCGTCTGGGGACAGGACGGTGGTGAGGGTGGCGGCGAGGTCCGTCCGAGGGAAGGCCGCAAAGACCTCGGGGGGTCTGATGCGGCGGCCCGTCCAGGTCGTCACCGGGTGCCCCGGGACGTAGGGGCGGAAGCTGCCCGGTCTGAACTTGATGCCGCACACTCTGCCCCGGCGCTCCAGCCGCTGGGTGAACAGACCCAGCTGGACGCCCGCGATCTCGACGAAGGGGTCCTGGTCCGGGAGCTGCTGGAAGACGATGTGGACCGCGGGGTGGGGGACCACCTGGGAGACGTACGGCTCGGTGAGGTTCCAGTCGATCAGCCAGTAGTGCTCGATGTGAGGGCGGAGGGGCTCCACGGGCTCGTGGAGGCGGAAGTCGACCCGCGCGAAGAGTTCCGCGGTGTCGACTATGCCTCGGGTGTCACGGCGTGCGGCGGCCATGTCGGGATCGTAGGGCGGACCACTGACAGTCGGCGGAATAGAGGGGAGGGGGTGGCCGTTGGAGGGGTATAGTTGAAGCGTCAACAACTTGGAGGTTGAGCGACCATGCAGTTCGGGATCTTCAGCGTCGGCGACGTCACGCCGGACCCGACGACGGGCCGTACGCCGACGGAGCGCGAGCGCATCAAGGCCATGGTCGCCATCGCGCTGAAGGCCGAGGAGGTCGGCCTGGACGTCTTCGCGACCGGTGAGCACCACAACCCGCCGTTCGTCCCGTCGTCCCCGACGACGATGCTCGGCTATATCGCCGCGAAGACGGAGAAGCTGATCCTCTCCACCTCCACCACCCTGATCACCACCAACGACCCGGTGAAGATCGCGGAGGACTACGCGATGCTCCAGCACCTGGCCGACGGCCGGGTGGACCTGATGATGGGCCGCGGCAACACCGGACCGGTCTATCCCTGGTTCGGGCAGGACATCCGTCAGGGCATCAACCTGGCGATAGAGAACTACGCCCTGCTCCACCGGCTGTGGCGCGAGGACGTCGTCGACTGGGAGGGCAAGTTCCGTACGCCCCTCCAGGGCTTCACGTCCACGCCCCGCCCGATGGACGACGTGCCGCCGTTCGTCTGGCACGGCTCCATCCGCTCCCCGGAGATCGCCGAACAGGCCGCGTACTACGGCGACGGCTTCTTCCACAACAACATCTTCTGGCCGGCCGAGCACACCAAGCGCATGATCGAGCTGTACCGGACCCGCTACGCCCACTACGGGCACGGCACTCCGGAGCAGGCCATCGTCGGCCTGGGCGGTCAGGTGTTCATGCGGAAGAACTCGCAGGACGCCGTGCGCGAGTTCCGGCCCTACTTCGACAACGCGCCGGTGTACGGCCACGGGCCCTCCCTCGAGGAATTCACCGAGCAGACCCCGCTGACCGTCGGCTCCCCGCAGCAGGTGATCGAGCGGACGCTCGGCTTCCGCGAGTGGGCCGGTGACTACCAGCGCCAGCTGTTCCTGATGGACCACGCCGGCCTGCCGCTGAAGATGGTGCTCGAGCAGCTCGACATCCTCGGCGAGGAGGTCGTCCCGGTGCTGCGCGAGGAGTTCGCCAAGGGCCGCCCGGCCGACGTGCCGGACGCGCCGACCCACCAGTCCCTGCTGGCCGCCAAGGACAACGCGGCCGCCGACGCCGCTTCGGAAGAGGTGAACGCATGAAGCTCGTCGTCGTCTCGGCGGGACTGAGCGTGCCGTCCTCGACCCGGCTGCTCGCCGACCGGCTCGCCGCCGCCGTCGACCGGCAGACCCCGGTCGAGATCCAGGTCGTCGAGCTGCGCGAGCTCGCCGTGGAGATCGCGCACAACTTCACCAACGGGTTCGCGGGCAAGGCGCTCGCCGACGCGCTGGACGCGGTGACGCGGGCCGACGGGCTGATCGTGGTCACCCCGGTGTTCACCGCGTCGTACAGTGGGCTGTTCAAGTCCTTCTTCGACGTGCTGGACAAGGACGCGCTGGCCGGCAAGCCGGTGCTGATCGCCGCGACCGGCGGTACGGCACGGCACTCGCTGGTGCTCGAGCACGCGCTGCGTCCGCTGTTCGCCTACCTCCGGGCCGTGGTCGTACCCACCGCCGTGTACGCCGCGTCGGAGGACTGGGGCGCGGAGGGGCTGCCCGAGCGGATCGAGCGGGCGGCGGGGGAGCTGTCGGCCCTGATGCAGGGACTGTCGGCGGCCCGGCCGGCCAAGGACGACCTCACGGTCGTACCGTTCGCGGAGCAGCTGGCCCGGCTGAGCGCGTGAAGGTGAGAAGACGGTAGGCGCGCGCCCGGGGTTGCGCCCGTGACGGTGAGAGCCCGGTAAAAAGGGTGATCGTAGACCCACTGGTCACGGCCGAACAGGCGGCCGCCTTGGCAGACTGGGTTTCGTGTCCCAGACTCTGCTCCTCGCCGAAGACGACCGCGCCATCCGTCACGCCCTGGAACGGGCCCTGACCCTGGAGGGCTACCAGGTGACGGCGGTCGCCGACGGTGTGGAAGCGCTCGCGCACGCCCACCGCACGGCGCCGGACGTCCTCGTCCTCGACGTGATGATGCCCGGGATCGACGGACTCCAGGTCTGCCGGGTGCTGCGCGCCGAGGGCGACCGTACGCCGATCCTGATGCTCACCGCTCTGGTGGAGACCGCCGACCGGATCGCGGGCCTGGACGCGGGCGCCGACGACTACGTCGTCAAGCCCTTCGACGTCGAGGAGGTCTTCGCCCGCCTGCGCGCCCTGCTCCGCCGCACCACCCCGGTGACCGCCGGCACGAACGGCGGTGGCGCCGAGCCCGCCAAGGACCCGACGGTCTCCGACCGGCAGATCGAGGCGGCCGGGATGCGCATGGATCTCCAGGCGCGCCGGGCCTGGCGCGGCGGGCGCGAGCTGGAGCTGACCCGCACCGAGTTCGAACTCCTTGAACTGCTCGTCCGCAACGCCGGCATCGTGCTGGACCACTCCACGATCTACGACCGCATTTGGGGCTACGACTTCGGCCCGGGCTCCAAGAACCTCGCCGTCTACGTCGGCTACCTGCGCCGCAAGCTCGACGAGCCCGGCGCGCCGCAGCTGATCCACACCGTGCGGGGCGTGGGTTACGTGCTGCGGGAGGACTGAGTGGGCCGCCTGCGGCGGACGCTCGCCCGGCGCCGGCCCAAGCTCGTCTCCCTGCGGACCACCTTCGCGGTGTCCTTCGCGGCCGTCACCGCCGTGGTCACCGTCGTCGTCGGCATCCTGTCCTACAACGCGGCCGCCCGGCTGGTCCGTGTCGACCAGCAGTCCGTGTTCACGCAGGTCGTGCAGGACGTGCAGGACGAGGTACGGACGCACGAGATGGTGCCGGAGGACTTCAGCTCCTCCCGGCCCGGCCACGATGTCGTCCGGCCCAGCCGCACCGACGTGCAGGTGCTGGGTGCCCAGGGGCAGATGGTCGACCACGGCAGCCCGGTGCTGCCCGTCACCGCCGAGGACCGGGCCGTGGCCGGCGCGCCGGCGGCCGGGAAGACCGCCCAGTACATGGACGTCCGGGTCGGTGATGACCTGTTCCGGATCGCCACCGTCGCACTCGGCGACGGGCGGGGCGCGGTGCAGGTTGCGCAGGAGTTCAGCGACACGGAGGATCTGCTGCGGGCGCTCCAGCAGCGGACGCTGGCGCTGATGGCCGTGGTCGTGGTCGCCGCCGGGCTGTTCGGCTGGTGGCTGGCCCGCCGCATCACCCGGCGGCTGGTCGTGCTGACCACGGCCGCGGAGGACGTCGCCCGGACCCGCCGCCTCGGCATCGAGGTGCCCGTCGCGGGCCTGGACGAGGTGGGACGCCTGGGCCGCGCCTTCGACCGGATGCTGGGCCGTCTCGCCCAGTCGGAGGAGGACCAGCGGCGGCTCGTCCAGGACGCCGGACACGAACTGCGCACCCCGCTGACCTCGCTGCGTACGAACATCTCCCTGCTCCGCCGCATCGACGAGCTGCCGCCCGAGACCCGGGACGACCTCGTCGCCGACCTCACTCAGGAGGCCCGCGAACTGACCGACCTGGTCAACGAGTTGGTCGATCTCGCCGCCGGGCAGTCGGACCAGGAGCCCCCGCAGCAGGTGGACCTCGCCGACCTCGCCGAGGACGTCGCGGGCCTCGCCCGGCGCCGCACCGGGCGGGAGATCGTGCTGCGGGCGAGCGGGGACACCAGCACGGACGGGCGGCCCGGGATGCTCCAGCGGGCGATCTCCAACCTGGTCGAGAACGCCGCCAAGTTCGACCGGGGCGGCAAGTCGCCGATCGAGGTCGCCGTCACGGGACCCGTCCGTCCCGGGACCGTGCGCGTCGAGGTCCTCGACCGCGGGCCCGGTATCGCCGAAGGCGACCTGATCCGTATCTTCGACCGCTTCTACCGCGCGGCCGACGCCCGCTCCCAGCCCGGCTCCGGCCTCGGCCTGTCCATCGTGCGGGAGGTCGCCATGGCCCATGGCGGGGCGCCGTTCGCGCTCCGGCGGGAGGGCGGCGGGTCGGTGATCGGGTTCACTGTCGGTGGGGTGATACCGGGGGGTTCCCGGGGGGAGGGGTGACGTGGACGTGGGTGGGGCGGGGCATCTCGTGTGGGCCCGGCAGACAGGGGCCGACGGGCGGCCAGGACCCGGTGTGCGGGTCTTCCGGTCCGGGTCGGCCGTCGCCGTGGCCGCCCCCGGTCTCTCCGGACGGGACCGGATCGCGGTGTCCGGGCGGACCGAGGACGCGCTGTCCCTCGTCCAGGACGTGCTGGCGGAGACCGGTCCGACGTACCGGCCCTTCGGCGACGCGGCGCTGATCGATGCGCTCGTACGCGGGATTCCGGGGCTGGTGCCCGGCCCCGGTGCCTTCCTGTGGATGGAGACGGCCGAGCCGCCGGGCCCGGTGACCGGCGTGGAGTGGCTGGACCGGGACGGCGAACGCCGGGCTCGGGCGCTCTTCGATCTGTGCTTTCCCGACTCCTACGCCCAGCCCGGCCTGCCGGGGGTGCGCCGCTGGGCCGGTGCGGACGGCGGGGCCCTCGCCGTCGCGGCCGACGCCTGGTCAGCGGCCGACTGCGGATTCATGGCCGGAGTCGTGACGCATCCGCACGCCCGCGGACGCGGTCTGGGCGCGGCCGTCTCCCGCTTCGTCCTCGACGCACTCGTACGACGGCACGGGCGGGCCGCGTTGATGGTGGACGCGACCAACACGGCCGCGATCGCGGTGCACGAACGGGCCGGGATGCGCGGACGGCTGTTCGGGGCGGCGGGGTGGGGCGATGATCGGGGTGGCCACGATGGCTCGCTGATGTCGCCCTCCGCCGTGAAGGAGCCCCGGGCATGCTGACCGACGAAGAGGCCGCCGCTCTCGCGCACATCGACGAGGCGGACATCGGTCGGACACTGCTGGAGTTGATGGCGGTCCCCAGCGTGACCGGGAGCGCCGCCGAGTCGGAGCTTCAGCATCGACTGGCCCGGCGGCTGGAGCGGTTGGGGCTCGACGTCGATCTGTGGTCCATGGATCTGCCCGCGCTGCTCGCCGACCCCGGATTCCCCGGCATGGAGGTGCCGCGCGAGGAGGCGTGGGGGCTGGTCGGGCACACCATGGGCGGTGGGGGCGGGCCGACTCTCATCCTGCAGGGGCACGTGGACGTCGTACCGCCCGGGGACCTCGCCGCGTGGGACGGTGACCCGTTCGTGCCGAGGGTGACCGGGGACGTCGTGCACGGACGCGGGGCCTGTGACATGAAGGCCGGGCTGGTGGCGCATCTCGCCGCGCTCGCCGCCGTACGGGCGGCCGGGGTGCGGCTGCGCGGCAAGGTCGCCGTGCACTTCGTCGTCGGCGAGGAGGACGGCGGGATCGGCGCCTTCGGCACGCTGAAGCGGGGGTACGGCGGTGATGCCTGCGTGATCACCGAGCCGACCTCCGGCACGCTGATCACCGCCAATGCGGGCGCGCTGACCTTCCGGATCACTGTCCCCGGCAAGGCGGCGCACGCCAGTTCCCGGGACGCCGGGGTCAGCGCGATCGACGCCTATGTGCCGCTGCACCGGGCGCTGGCCGACCTGGAGAGCGTGCGCAACACCGGCCCCGATCCGCTGATGGCCGAGTACCCGATCCCGTACGCCCTCTCCGTCGGCACCCTGCGCTCCGGCGACTGGGCGAGCAGCGTGCCCGACCTGCTGGTCGCCGAGGGGCGGCTCGGTGTCCGGCTCGGGGAGGAACCGGCCGACGCGCGCGCCGAGTTGGAGCGCCGTGTGGCCGAGGTGTGCGCCGCCGACCCGTGGCTGCGGGAGCATCCGGCGACGGTGACCTGGCCGGGCGGGCAGTTCGCGAGCGGGCGGCTGCCCGAGGGTCACCCGCTGCGGGCCGAGGTGCGCGACGCCTGCGCCGACGCGAACGGCTGGGCCGCCCGGCCCCGGGAGCGCGGGGCGCCGTACGGCAGCGATCTCAGGCTCTACGCCGGGGAGGGGATCCCCACGCTGCAGTACGGGCCGGGCGACGTGCGGGTGGCGCACAGCGCGCGGGAGCAGGTGTCCGTGCGTGAAGTGGCGGAGGTGGCACGGACGTTGGTACTCACGGTGCTGCGGACCGCCGGGACGGTCACTTCGGGGCGCGGCGCGTGAAGGACGGCAGCGCGGGCGAGGTGAGGAAGCCCTCGGCGCGGGCGCTGGCCAGGCCGATGCGCGGGATGTCGCTGCTCTTGGCGAAGAGCAGATAGCGGGGCTCCCACAGCGGCCGGTACTTGGCGTTGGCCCGGTACAGGGACTCGATCTGCCACCAGCGGGAGAAGAAGGTGAGGATCGACCGCCACAGGCGCAACACCGGCCCGGCGCCCAGGCGTGAGCCGCGCTCGAACACCGAGCGGAACATGGCGAAGTTGAGCGAGATCCGCCGTACGCCCAACTCGCCCGCGCGCAGCAGCAGTTCGACGGCCATGAACTCCATCAGGCCGTTCTCGCAGTCGCGGTCGCGGCGCATCAGATCCAGGGAGAGGCCGTGCTCGCCCCAGGGGACGAAGCTGAGCAGCGCGCGCGGCTCGCCGTCCGTGTCCCGGCACTCCAGCATCACGCAGCGCCCGTCGCCCGGGTCGCCGAGGCGGCCCAGGGCCATCGAGAAGCCACGCTCGGTGGCGCCGTCGCGCCAGTGGTCCGCGCGGTCCACGAGCAGCGCCATCTCGTCGTCTGGGATGTCCTCGTGGCGCCGGACCCGCACGGTGTACCCGGCGCGGCGGACCCGGTTGTGCGCCTGCCGTACGACCCGCATGGCGCGTCCGTCGAGGGTGAAGTCGGTGAGGTCCACGATCGCCTCGTCGCCCAACTCCAGAGCGTCGAGGCCGTGCCGGGCGTAGATCGTGCCGGCCTCCTCGCTCGCGCCCATCACGGCGGGCGTCCAGGCGTGCCGGCGGGCCTCGGCGAGCCAGGCGTCGATGGCGCCGGGCCACGCCTCCGGGTCGCCGATGGGGTCGCCGGAGGCCAGGCTGACGCCGCTGACCACGCGGTAGCCGATGGCGGCCTTGCCGGTGGGGGAGAAGATGACGGCCTTGTCGCGGCGCAGCGCGAAGTAGCCGAGGGAGTCGCGCTCCCCGTGCCGCTCCAGCAGCGCCCGCAACTTTTCCTCGTCCGCCTCGCCGAGCAGCGCCTGGCCGCGCGGGGCGCGGAAGCAGGCGTACAGGACGAGCAGGAAGGTCGCGGCCATCAGGACGTTGATGATCACGTCGGCCCAGCGGGGCGCGTCCACGGTGTCGATGCGGTCGGCGAGCGGGCCGACGCTGACACCGCGCAGCAGCGTGTACGCAATCTTGTCCGCGAGGCTCGCGCCGGTCACCTTGTTGGTCGCGCCGACGAGCAGCGTGCCGAGGGTGCCGCTGACCAGGAGGCCGCCCGCACCGACGGCCAGGGCGAGCCGCGGGTTGGAGCGGTCGCCGATGGCGTCGAACTCGCGGCGGCCGAGCAGCAGCGCGGCCACGAACAGGCCGGTGAGCAGGGCGGAGAACCAGTTGAAGAGGTGCTCGCGGTAGGGGTCGCGGGTGAGTGCGAGGGCGTAGAGGCAGAAGAGGGACCCGGCGAGGATCAGGTTGAAGACCCACGCGGCCCGTTTGCGGCGCCGCATGACCACGGCGAGGAACAGCGCGAGCGCCGCCGAGATCAGGCCGGCGGTGCACAGGTACGGCGTGAAGAACTGGCCCGCGTTGTGTTCGTGCACCTCCTGGCGGAAGGACAGCGACAGGACGGCGACGATGTTGACCGCCGCGAGCAGCCGTAGATACCAGACGGTGGCCGTGGCGGCGCGGGCCCTGAGCCGGGGGGAGGGGGCCGTGGGGAAGCGGCGGGGGCTGCGCTGATCGGGGATGCGGGGGGCGATGAGCGTCGACTGCGGTGAGGACATGCTGCCTGGTCACCTTGGGGACTGGAGGGGAGGGGACGGGAAGGTGCGGGAAGGTGCGGGGAGGAGCGGCGAAGGGGACTGGACGGTCGGCCGGGCGCACGGTCCGTCGTGCGCCCTGGCCGTCGACCCTACGACTTGTAGGGTAACGGGGATTTGTGTGAGCTGTGAGAAGGGTGTGGCCGTCCGCCGGAGCCTAGTCGGCTCCCTCCGACCGGTACTCCGCGCGTTCGGTACGGCACTCCGCCCGGCCCCTGCCGCGCCGGGCCGCCGCCAGATGCCAGGCGAGGTTGCCCAGGGCCGCGCCCGCCGCCACCGTGGCGACGATCACGCCCCCGGTGGCCAGTCCGTCGCTGAACAGGTGCGGACGCCGGTCCAGGCTGTGCAGCCCGAAGCCGCACAGTTCGTACACCCCGAACGCGGCGACGGCGAGGCTCACGACCAGCAGGGCGACCGTGGGCATGAGCCCCGAGCCCCGCAGCGGCACGTCGGCGCCGGGCTGTCGCGCGCTTTGCGCATCCATGCTGTGCATGATTCCCCCGTAGAGCAGACGTGTGGCGGTGGACGGTTGGGAACCTACAATACGTAGGGTCGAGGGCGAAGGACTGCCGATCCGGGGCTCGACGTCGTACGGACATGTGTCCGTGGGCCACCCTCACCAGGCTCCGACCGCCTCCAGCAGGACGTGCAGATCATGAGCGGCCTCGGCGCTGGCGAGCGTCGCCGCCGCCAGGACCGCCGCGGTCACGGCCGTGAGCACCGGGTGCCGGCCCAGCGGTGGAGCCAGGAGAGCGGCCACGCGGCGCGGGACCGGACCCGCCGTGGCCAACGGACCCCGGCGCCCGAGCGCGCGGAGCCCCAGCGGACCGCGTCGGCCGAGGATGCCGAGGGCGGCGTCCGTGACACGGGCGAGGGCCGGACGGTGGTGCGCGGCGAGGGCCGCCCTGCCGACGGCGCGCGCGACCCGCTTCCGGTCGCCGGTGCCGGCGGCCGCGCTCTCGTCCGCCCAGCGCTCGATGGTGTACGTGACGGCGGTGGCGAACGGGCGCAGCAACGGGTTGGCGGCGGCGCCCAGTTGGGCCAGCGCGACGAACGCGTAGTGGTGGGCCGTCAGATGGGCGCGCTCGTGCGCGAGCAGGATCTCGTGCTCGCTCTCGTGCAGCGCGTCGAGCATCCCGGTGGAGACCACGATCCGGCCCGGCAGCCCGGGCAGCGCATAGGCGTCGGCCGCCTCGTCGGCCACCACGACCAGGCCGTCGCGCGTGGGCATGCAGGCGGCGTCCAGCGCGGCCGCGGCCAGCGTGCGGGCGCGGCGCCAGAGCATCCGGGCGGCGGTGAGCAGCGCGCCGCCGAGCAGCAGACCGGCGACGAGGGCGATGGAGAGCTCGGCGGGGTCGGCGCTGCGCGCGCCGCTCGCCGACCAGTGGCCGAGACCGGCGAGAAACGGGAGCCGGATCAGGCCGGTGATGGCCAGCAGGCCCAGCGAGATCGTGCTCGCCGTGCCCAGGATCAGCGACGATGCGGTGAGCAGCCAGGTGGCCAGCCGGGGCTCGCAGCGCTCGGACAGCGGGCGGGCGCCGAGCGGGGCCAGTAGCGACAGGAGCAGCGGCACGTAGACGGCTATGCGCATCGGCGGGGCCCTCTATCCGTCGGTCTGTCGGTCGGAGCCCCGGTCGGCACCCAGGCCCTGTTCGGGACCGAGGTCCTGTTCGGGGCCCAGCAGGTTGCGCAGCAGGTCGGCGTCGGCGCCGGAGAGCTCGTCGGCGAAACGGGCCAGTACGGCCTCGCGGTCGGGGCGGCTCTCCAGGACCGTGCGCATACGCCGGGCGGCGAAACCGGCGTCGTCGGTGACGGGGGCGTAGGCGTACGCCCGCCCGCGCGCGGTGCGGGTGAGCAGGCCCTTGGTGTGCATACGAGTGAGGATCGTCACCACGCTGCTGTACGTCAGCCCGTCAGCGAGGTGCTCGGTGACCTCGCCCGGGGTCAGCGCGGTGCCGGCCCGCTGGAGGAGTTCGAGGAGCTGGTTCTCGCGGACGCCGTTCGCCCGCTTCGGGCCTCGCTCCTGTGCGTCGGCTCCCATGGGGTTTGTCGTTCTCCCGGTCGTCTTCTACAGTCGTGTCGAACTTTTACTCACGTGTAAAAGTTCTCCCTTCCCCGAGTGTGCCATTGGAATGCCCATGAGCGCTATCAGCATCGGTCAGGCCGTCGTCCTCGGAGTCGTCGAGGGGGTGACCGAGTTCCTGCCCGTCTCCTCCACCGGCCATCTGAAGATCACGGAAGGGCTGATGGGCATCCCGGTCGACGACACCGCCGTGGTCGGCTTCACCGCCGTCATCCAGGTCGGGGCCATCGCCGCCGTCCTGTTCTACTTCTTCAAGGACATCGTGCGGATCGTCTCCGCCTGGGGTCGCGGCATCGTGCACCGTGAGGAGCGCTACCACCACGACTACAAGTTCGCCTGGTGGGTGATCTACGCCACGATCCCGATCGTCGTCGTCGGCCTGGCCGCCAAGAAGCTCGTCGAGGGGCCGCTGGGCTCGCTGTGGGTGGTGGCCGTTTCGCTGATCATCGGCTCCGGTGTCATGTGGGCGGCGGACCAGATGGGCCGGCACAAGCGCGGGGAGGACGACACCACGCTCAAGGACGCGATGCTGGTCGGCAGCTCCCAGATACTCGCGTTGCTCTTCCCCGGCTTCTCCCGCTCCGGCGCCACCATGTCCACGGCGCTGATCCTGGACCTGGACCGGGTGGCGGCGACGCGTCTCTCCTTCTTCCTCGGCATCCCGGCGCTGACCGGCGCGGGGCTCTACGAGCTCAAGGACGCGGTCGGTGCCGGCGTCGGGGCGGCGCCGCTGGCCGTGGGGACCGCCGTGTCGTTCGTGGTGGCGTACGCGTCGATCGCCTGGCTGCTGAAGTTCGTCGCGAAGCACTCCTTCAACGCGTTCGTGGTCTACCGGATCGTCATCGGCGTGCTGTTGCTGGGGCTGCTGGGTACCGGGGTCCTGAACGCCTGACGCCGATGTACGTACGGCGATGGATGTAACGCCTGATACATTCACCACTGTGGCGAACAAGGAACCGGTGAGCCGCTGGCTCGTCCTCGTGATCAAGGTGCCGGCCGAACCGACCCGGCACCGCGTGGCGATCTGGCGCGAGCTGCGCAAGATCGGTGCGCTGTCCCTCGGGCAGGGCGTGTGGGCCGTACCGGACGTGCCGGTCTTCGCCGACGGTGTCGCCCGCGCCATCGCCCTGGCCGAGCAGGCCGGCGGACAGGCCGTCACCCTCAACGCGGCCGGGCGCGGTCCCGAGGACGCCGCCCGCTTCCAGGCCCTGTTCACGGCCGAGCGGTCGGCGGACTGGACCGAATTCCTCGCCGACTGCGGCAAGTTCGAGCAGGAGCTGGCGAAGGAGATCCGCATCGCCAAGTTCACCCTCGCCGAACTGGAGGAAGAGGAGCAGTCACTGGAACGCCTGCGCCGCTGGCACCGCGACCTGACGGTCCGCGACGTCTTCGGCGCCCCCGAGGCGAAAGAGGCCGCCCGCCGCCTGAAGGAGTGCACGACGGCCTGCGAGGACTACGCAAACCAGGTGTTCGCGGCGCTGCACGAGGCACAGGGTGAGGCGTTGTGAGCCGTCCCGCACCCGACATCGGAGGGAACGCCGTGGTCCAGCCCGCGTCCGCTCGGCAGATGTGGCCCTTGTACGCCGCCGGGTTCACCACCGCTTTCGGGGCGCACGGTATCGCCGCCAATCTTGGTGGGTTCTCCTCCGACGCCGTCACCTCGCTGCTCGTCCTCGGTGGGCTGCTCGCCCTGTACGACGGGGCCGAGGTGCTGCTCAAGCCGGTGTTCGGCACGCTCGCCGACCGGATCGGGGCCCGGCCGGTGTTGCTCGGCGGGCTCGTGGCCTTCGCCGTGGCCTCCGCGCTGTACGTCGTCGCCGACAGCCCCGGCTGGCTGTGGGCCGCCCGCCTGGGCCAGGGCGCCGCGGCCTCCGCCTTCTCCCCGTCCGCGTCCGCGCTGGTCGCCCGGCTCAATCCGGCGGCGGGGCACGGCCGCGCGTTCGGTAGTTACGGCTTCTACAAGTCCGTCGGCTACACCCTCGGCCCGCTGCTCGGCGGTGTCCTGGTGTGGGCCGGTGGTCTGCGGCTGCTGTTCACCGTGCTCGCCGTGCTCGGCGCAGCGGTCGCCTGCTGGGCCGCGCTCGCTGTACCCGCCGTACCCCCGCTGCCCAAGGCCCGCCAGACCGTGCTCGACCTGGCCCGCCGCCTGGCCGACCCGGCCTTCCTCGCCCCGACCGCCGCCCTGGCCGCGGCGACCGCCGCCCTCTCCGTCGGCGTCGGCTTCCTGCCCGTCTCCGGGCGGGCCGCCGGCCTCGGCACGGTCGCCACCGGTGCCGCCGTGTCCGTGCTCGCCGCCTGCGCCGCGATCGTCCAGCCGAAGGCCGGGCGCGCCCTGGACGCGGGTCGCCTCACCACCCGCGGCGGTATCACGGCGGGCCTGCTCCTCACCTCCGCGGGCCTGGCCTGCGCGACGCTGCCCGGCCTCACCGGCGTGCTGACCGCCGCGACCCTCACCGGCGCCGGCACGGGCCTGATCACCCCGCTAGGCTTCGCCGCCCTCGCCGCCTCGACCCCCCAGGAACGGCTCGGCCAGACCATGGGCGCAGCGGAACTCGGCCGCGAACTGGGTGACGCGGGCGGCCCGTTGCTGGTCGCCGGGGTGGCCACGCTGGCCACGCTGACGTACGGCTTTGCGGTGCTCGCGGTGCTGTTGGCGGTGGGGCCGGTGGTCGGCCTCGTGCGGCGGCGCGCGGGCGGGTGACGGGTGGCGCCCGCGCTGGACGGCCGAACTGGGTGACGTGGCCGGCCCGTTGCTGGTCGCCGGGGTGGCCACGCCGGCCACGCTGACGTACGGCTTTGCGGTGCTCGCGGTGCTGTTGGCGGTGGGGCCGGTGGTCGGCCTCGTGCGGCGCATGGGCGGGTGAGCCGCGGCGCTCGCGGTCGGGTTCGTGCGGCGGTGGCGCGCGGGCGGGTGACGGACGGCGCCCGCGGGCGGCCTCGTGCGGCGGCGCGCGGGTGGGTGGGCGGCGGCGCTCGCAGTTGGCCCCCTACCGTGCCGCACAGCCCCCGACAGCCCGCGCCCGTGCTGCACATCCGGCCTTCTCCGCCCCACCATCACCCCGCCTCCCCTTGTTCACCGTGCCTTTGCAGACTCTTGACGTCCTGAATGTCCTTGCTGGTAGCGGGAGTTGAACATGAGCCACGGTCACAGCCACGGCCCCGGGCACCATCACCACCACCACGCGGACGGCGACGCCACGTCTCTGCCGCCCGCCCTCGACATGTCGGTCCCCGACGAGGAGCTCACCCCCGGTCAGCTCTCGCGCCGGTCCATGCTGCGTCGCACCGGTCTCCTCGGGGCGGGCCTCGCCGCGGGCGGTGTGCTCGCCGGCGCCGGTCAGGCGGCCGCGGCGGCGGCCTCGCAGGGGGGCCGGCGCGACGGCGGGTACCTCTGGCTGGCCGGCGACCACCACATTCACACCCAGTACAGCTCCGACGCCAAGTACCGCGTCATCGACCACGTACGGCAGGCGAACGCGCACGGCCTCGACTGGATGGTCATCACCGACCACGGCAGCGAGGCGCACGCCAAGATCGGTGTCGAGAAGGTCAACCCCGACATCGTTGCCGCGCGCGACCAGATCGACGACACGCTGGTCTTCCAGGGCCTGGAGTGGAACATCCCGGCGGCCGAGCACGGCACGGTCTTCGTGCACCCCGGCCGCAACGAGGTCGCCGTACTCAAGGAGTTCGAGAACTCCTTCGACGGCTCCGTGAAGGGCGCCGGCGCGAGCACCCCGGCCAACGAGGCCCTCGCCATCGCCGGTTTCAACTTCCTCGCCGAGCAGGTGCAGCGCCGTAAGGTCAAGGACGCCCTGTTCCTGGCCAACCACCCGGCCCGCAAGGGCATCGACTCCCCGCACGAGATCCGCGCCTGGCGCGACGCCCAGCCCGACATCGCCGTCGGGTTCGAGGGCGCCCCCGGCCACCAGGCCGGCGGTCTGCCCGCCCCGAAGGGCCCGGGCGGCGCGCGCGGTATCTACGACAACAGCCCGAGCGCGGACTCCTTCGCCGGCTACCCGCTGGAGAGCTACCGCACCTGGGGCGGCTTCGACTGGATGACCGCCACCGTCGGCGGCCTGTGGGACAGCCTGCTCGCCGAGGGCAAGCCCTGGTGGATCACCGCCAACTCCGACTCCCACAACGTCTACGCCGACACCGCCGTCCGCGGCCCGAACAGCGACTTCAACGCCAACGGCCGCTACAACGACCCGGTGTACGGCGGCATCAGCCTCACGGACACCGACTTCTGGCCGGGCCAGTACAGCCGCACCCACGTCGGCTCCTCCTCCTTCTCGTACCAGGCGGTCATGGACGGCATCCGCGCCGGCCGCGTCTGGGTCGACCACGGCGGACTGATCAGCGGCCTCGACGCGCGGCTGCGCTCGGGCAGCCGTGAGGTGACGCTCGGCGGCGCTCTGCACGTTCGCCGCGGCAGCCAGGTCGACCTGGTCATCGAGATCAGCCTGGCCAACGGCCCCAACTGGTCGCAGTTCGTGCCGTCGCTGGCCCGCGTGGACGTCATCCAGGGCGACGTCACCGGCCCGGTCGCCGACAAGGACGTCTTCGCCACCCCGTCCACCAAGGTCGTGAAGTCCTTCGAGGTGAACAAGGCCACCGGTGCGGTCCGGCTGACGTACAGCCTCGGCCCGGTGGACGGGCCGGTCTACGTCCGGCTGCGCGGCACCGACGGCAACCGCTCCGCGGTCGGTCTGCACGGCGCCGCCGTGGACCCGGCGGGTCCGGCGATCGACGTGCTCGGCGACGCCGACCCGTGGAAGGACCTGTGGTTCTACTCCAACCCCATGTGGGTCCTGCCCGCATGACCGCACCTCACGACGCGTCCGGCGTCCACACCGTGATCGGGGTGGACGCCGGCACGGCGAGCCTGCGGGAGGCCGACCATCTGGTCCACGACCTGATGGCCCGCCTCGGCCTCCCGCCGGGCACCCTCGCCTGCACCCATCTCGTCCGCACCGACGAACGCCGGGGTACGGCCGTCTCCCTGGCCCTGCCCGACGCCGGGCCGGCCGCGGAGGTCTGGCGGCGCATCGCCGGCCTGGAGATGCCGGGGCTGGGCGCGGCCCTGGGCGCGCTCGTGTACGGCCCGGCGCCCGCCGCCCGTTCGGCGGCACGGGTCGCCACGGAGCACGCCGGGCGCGAGGGCGGCCGGGCCGTGGTCTTTCCGGGAGCCGAGCACCTCACCGGCACGGTCACGGTGGCCGACCTGCTCGACCGCACCGCCGTCGAGCGCCTCACCGTGATCGGCGCACCCGCGTCGCCGGACGGGCCCGACCCCGCCACGCCCGTCCTCACCCGCGACCATGTGCGCCCCGAGTGGCAGCGCGGCCGGCTGACTCTCGCCCTGGTTCCGGCGGCGGGCGGCGCTCTGGCGCCCTTCGAAGTGCCGAATCCCACACCCTGCTGCGCGGACCACGCCTGACCGGACGGTCCCGTTTTGTTGGTGAACGTGTCGTCTGGAGGGGCCCGTGGGACCGCTGTGGCGGCTCCCACGGGTCCATGCACCTGCAACAGTGGCTGAACCCAGTCGGTCGGCCTCCCCGGAGCGCCGGAGGCCGGCCCCTTTATCGGCCAGACAGAGCGTGACTGATTGTCCTTGAGCAACGTGGCCTGCCCACCTGGCAATTGCCTGGTGGGCAGGTCCGCATCCGGAACGCGTTGCACCGTGTTCGAGCTTGGGCGGTTTCTCTCCGTACTCGGATCGTTGCGGCCAAGTGACCGTCTTTATCGCACAGTTGAGGCGGAATGCAAGGTGCCGTATTTCAGTCAACATGTCGATGCGATCTTGGCCGAGATGGAGCGATAAGTAGACAATCATTCAAGCAACGGTCTGGGCGAAGAACCACTGCCCGATGAACGACCTCCGGATCCGACCGGTCTCGGAGGCAGCGTGCAGGAGGGGTTGTGGAACGCTATTTCACCAGCGGATGGCACGAGAACCTGCGGCTCCGCGTACGGGAGTTCGCCGAGCGGGAGGTACGTCCGCGGGTAGCGCAGATGGAGGCGTCACGCACCGTGGCGCACGAGCTGTCCGGGCTCATCGCCCGGCAGGGCTGGATCGGCGTCACCATCGGCCGGGAGTACGGCGGGATGGGGGCCGGGCACCTGGCCAAGACCATCATCATCGAGGAACTCGCCCGAGTCAGCGGGGCGATGGGGGCCATGGTGCAGGCCTCCCAGCTCGGTGTCGCCAAGATCATCCACTTCGGCGACGAGGTCCAGAAGCGGACCTGGCTGCCACGCATCGCCGCGGGCCACTGCCTGCCGACGATCGCGGTCACCGAACCCGAGTCGGGCGGCCACGTCCTGGGCATGCGCAGCACCGCCGTCCGTGACGGCGACGACTACATCCTCAACGGCCGCAAGGTCTTCGTCGGCAACAGCCACGTCGGCGACGTGCACGGCGTGGTCGTCCGTACCGGCGAGGGATCGAAGGGACTGTCGGCCTTCCTCGTCGAAGCCGACCGCCCCGGCTTCTCGCTGGGCCCACACCGGCCTGCCATGGGCCTGCACGGCTTCAGCTTCGGTGAACTCATCTTCGACAACGTCCGGATCCCGGCAGCCAACCGGCTCGGCCAGGAGGGCGGGGGGCTCGCCGTCGCCTACTCGTCCAGCATCCTGTACGGCCGTCCCAACCTCACCGCCGTCTCCCTCGGCATCCACCAGGCCGCCTTCGAGGAGACGGCCGCCCTGTGCATCGAGCGCGAGCGGTACGGCGCACCCCTCGGCGCGCTCAACAGCATCAAGCTCAGGCTCGGCAGGATGAAATCCCGGCTGATGACGGCCCGCTTGGCCGCCTATCACGCCGTACACCTGCTCGACCAGGGGCTGCCGTGTGACGCGGAGCTGATGAACGCCAAGTTCCTCAACCACGAGGCCGCCGTCGAGTCGGCGACCGAGGCCATGGAGATCCACGCCGCGAGCGGCCTGTTCACCGACCGTCCGGTGGAGCGCTATCTGCGCGACGCCCACCACATCTACGCACCCGCCGGCACCTCCGACATCCAGCTGCTGAGGCTGGGCGAATTCGCGCTCGGCACGGCCAAGTCCCAGTGGTCCGAACGGCTCTCCGGTCTCGTCCGGACCGTGCAGCCGCACCGCAGGCTGGGCCAGCTGGAGACAGCCGGTCACCCGGGCTGAGCGGGCTGAACCACTGGGAGCCGCGGACACAGTGTCGTGTCCGCGGCTCCCGTGCATCCACGCGCGTGCGGGTCCGTTCAGTGCCCGCGGCGCTCCTCCATGTCGTGGATCTTCTCGACCAGTTGCTGCGCCATCTGCTTGATGGTGGCCAGGCCCTCGCGCCCCCACGTGTGGGTGTCCGTGTCCACGACACAGATCGTGCCCAGGGCCATGCCCGTCTTCCAGTCGATCAGCGGGGCGCCCATGTACGAGCGGATGCCGATCTCGTCCACGACCCGGTTCCCGGCGAACCGCGGGTAGTCGCAGACGTCCTCGAGCACCAGCGCCTTCTTGCGCACGACCACGTGCGGGCAGTACCCCTGGTCGCGCGTCATCGTCCGGCCGACCGCCTGCTGCGGGGCCGCCTCGAGGGCGACTCCCGGCTGGCCGGCCGCGTACAGCCCGGCGAAGTACTGACGGTTCTCGTCGATGAAGTTGACCATCGAGAACGGCGCGCCGGTGACCTGCGCCAGATTGCGGGCGAAGTCGTCGAACTCCGGAACGGGGGTGTCCCCGAAGCCGAGTTCACGCAGCCGGGCCACCCGGGCGGGCGCGTCGCGGTCCTCGGGGGTCAGCAGCAGATGGCTGGTCGGGTCGTACTGGGACTGGCTCTGGGTGTAGGGAACCGGGGCTGACATGCAGGCTCCATTCGGTCGCGCCGAGTGTGGCTCAGTGCGACGGGTTGAGCTCCACGGGCGAGGTGCCGGGAGTCGAGGCGAGCAGATGCTGGACGAGTGAGATCAACACGCGGGTCGAGGAGTTGCACTGCCGCGCATCGCACATCACCACGGGTACATCGGGCTTGAGATCGAGCGCGGCGCGAATCTCTTCGGGGTCGTAGCGGTAGGCGCCGTCGAACTCGTTGACGGCCACGATGAAGGCGATGCCGCGCCGCTCGAAGAAGTCGACGGCGGCGAAGCAGTGGTCCAGCCGGCGGGTGTCGGCGAGGACCACGGCGCCCAGTGCCCCGTTGGACAGCTCGTCCCACATGAACCAGAACCGCTCCTGTCCGGGCGTGCCGAACAGATACAGGACGTGGTTCTGGTCCAGGGTGATACGGCCGAAGTCCATCGCCACGGTGGTGGTCGACTTGTCCTCGATGCCCACCAGGCTGTCGGTGCGAGCGCTGACCGAGGTGAGCAGCTCCTCGGTGCTCAGGGGTTCGATCTCGCTGACCGCTCCGACGAACGTGGTCTTGCCGACCCCGAAGCCTCCCGCGATGAGGATCTTCAGGGCGGTGGGGAACGGATCAGAGCCGCTTGCGAAGGCCATGCAGCACCGCCTCCAGGAGGGTTCGGTCGGTCGGGAGGGCCGCCTCGACGGCACGGGGCGATCTCTTGGCGAGCGCCTGGTGCGTCTCGAGGTCGGAGAGCAGGACTTTGGTGATGACGGCGGGCAGCCGCAGATGGGCGGCGACCTCGGCGACCGACACGGGCGCGTCGCACAGCGCGAGGACCGTGTCGTAGTCGGGGCCGAGATACGTCGACGGCTGGACGCCGGTGGCCATCACGAGGGTGAGGAGGTCGAAGTGGGACGAGGGACGGGTGCGACCGTTACTGACGGTGTAGGGCCGTACCAAGCGCCCTGCGTCGTCGTCGAGCCACGACCCGTCCTCTGTCTCCGACATCCTCAGCGCCCCGGATCCATCGACGACCCGACCGGCTGTTGCCGAGCGGGTGTGGCGAGGTACGGGCGGACGCTCTTGACCAGCATGGCCATCTCGTAGCCGAGCACGGCCGCGTCGGCGTCGCGCTCGGCGAGGACGGCCAGGCAGGCGCCGGAGCCTGCCGCGCACACGAACAGCAGGGCGGTGTCGAGTTCGACGACGACCTGGCGTACGTCGGCGCCCTGCGCGAACTGGATGCCCGCGCTGCGGGCCAGCGAGTGGAGTCCGGAGGCCAGGGCGGCCAGGTGTTCCGCTTCGGCGGTCGTCGCGAGCCCGTCGTAGGCCTTGGCCAGTCCGTCGGAGGACAGCAACAGGGCGCTGCGGGTGTAGGGGACCCGTTGGACGAGACCGGCCAGGAGCCAGTCCAGGTTCTTCGCCTGGCCGGCGTGCATGTCGCTCACGAGGGGTTCCTTCTCCTTGTAAGAAGTACGCAGCCTGCGGTCAGCGGGAGCTGTCGGCGGGCGGCTCGTCGGGTTCGTGGTCGGCGAGGCTGACTCCACGCTGGAAGCTGGCCATCAGTCCCGGATCGTGCTCGACCTGCTGCTCGTCGTCCCGGCGGGGGAGGGGCCCGTCGCGCAGCTCCGGCACGAGGTTCTCCTGCGCGCGCCGCTGGGGCAGCTGCGGCCGGTCGCTGTGAGGGCTTCCGTACGCGGACCCGCCGTCTGCCGGGGCCATCGGTTCCGGCTCCCGGGTGTACGGCGGGGCCGGGGCCGAAGCCGCGCCCATCGAGCGGGCGGGCGGCAGCGGCTGCCGCAGCTGCGGCGCCGACGACTGGGCGAGGGCGGCCTGCACGGTGTGTCCGACGGATGCCTGCACGGCCGGTTGTACGGCGGTGTGGCCGGCGGGCTGGATGTGCGGGGCCGGTACGGCGGCGGCCGGGGCCTGCGCCTGACGCGGCGCGGGGATCTGCGCCGGGGGGACCTGGGCGGGAGCGACCTGGGCCGGGGGAACCTGCGCCGGCCGGGAGGCCTCGGCCACCGCCCGGGCGTCGGCCTCGGCCGGTTCGCTGCCCATGAGCCCATTGGGGACGACCAGGATCGCCTGGGTTCCGCCGTAGATGTTGTTCTGCAGCCGTACCGCGATGCCGTGCCGGCGGGCCAGCGCGGACACCACGTACAGGCCGATGCGGCCGTCGGCGAGCAGCTTGCTCAGGTCGATGCGGTCCGGCTCGGCCAGCAGCGCGTTCATCCGGGCCTGCTCGTGCACCGGCATGCCCAGACCGCGGTCCTCGACCTCGATGGCCAGCCCCGCCGTCACGCGCTGGGCGCGCAGCAGCACCTGGGTGTGCGGGTCGGAGAAGATCGTCGCGTTCTCCACCAGCTCGGCGAGCAGGTGGATGACGTCGGCGACGGCGTGGCCGCGCAGAGTGCCCTCGATCGGCGGCACCAGCTTGACCCGCGAGTAGTGCTCGACCTCGGCGATCGACGAACGCAGCACTTCGGTCAGGGTCACCGGGCGCGTCCACTGCCGGCGGGAGACCGAGCCGCCGAGGACGGCGACGTTCTCGGCGTGGCGACGGATGCGGGTGGCCAGGTGGTCGACGTGGAACAGGCCTTTGAGCAGCTCTGGGTCCTCGACCTCGTTCTCGAGCTGGTCGAGCATGTTGATCGCCCGGTGCACGAGGGACTGCAGACGCCGGGCGAGGTTGACGAAGACCTCGACCTTCTCCTCGCTGTCCGGCGCGCCGGCGCGGGCGAGCTGCGCGGTCTGCGCCACGACCGTCCGGGCCTGCCACATGCCGACGCTGATCTCGTACCCGAGTCGGCCGAGCGTGTCCTCGGGCGGCGGCGCGTGATGGGTGAACGGAACCTGCTCGACCTGCTCGCCCTGCTCCACCCGGCGCAGTACGTCCTGGAGGTCGGCCTGCCCCGCGGCGACGCTGTGGCGCAGCAACTCGTACCGCTGCGACACCGCACGTTCCTCGCCGCGGCCGGAGCGGACCGCGCCGACGAGCACTCCGCAGCCGAGGACGGCGGCGGCGGTGAGGACGGCCCACGTGCCCGCGTGGGCGGCGCCCTCCTGGGAGAGCAGGACGAACACGACCACGGCGGTGGCCAGCAGCGCCATGAGCACCGCGGGAAGCACGGCGAGGCGCACGGCACGGGAACGTATGGCCGAATCCGTCGGCGAGTCCTGAGTAGGGGGCCTGGCATGCCTGTTCCGTGCAGGCAGTGTCGCCGTCACCCGACCGGGCTCCGAACGCACTGCATAAGTCGGGGTTTCGGGCATCGGGGTCCTCTCGATCAAGCAACTGGGGACACTCGGCGCGCAGCGCGATGCAACCGTCAACTCCAGTATGGAATCAGACAGTTAATCGGACAGCCACCCTACGCCAAACGCCCCTGGGGAACGTAATCACTCCATGACAGTTAGGGGACACCTGGCCAGCCGAAACGATTTTTTACCGAGCGTTCGAGGTCGGCGGCGGGAGCGCGTACGAGACAAAGGGCGTATGTGCCGAGTAAGGCAACAAGCTGGAATTACGCCATTGATGAGCGTCTGTGTTCAGGGTGGCGAGAAGGGGACCATGCGGTGCAACTGGTACGACCCCGGCATCCTGCAGTCCTTCCCGGAGGGGGATGGAGTGCGGGGTGCCGGGGTCGTGGGCGGGGGCTGGTGTGCTGCGGCTTGTCAGCCGACGAAGATCTCGACGACCGACCAGACGGCGAGGCCGAGCATGCACACGCCGCCGACGCGCTGAACCGTCTTGAGCGGGACGCGCTTCGCGATGAAGCGGCCGGCGACCAGCGCGAGCGCGGACACGGACATCAGAGCGGCCGCGGAACCGATCGCCGTCGACCAAGTGCCGTTCGTGGCAGCCAGGTTGGCGGTCGTGATCTGGGTGAGGTCACCCCATTCGCTGATGAACACGGCCATAAAGGCGGTGCTGTAGACCGGCCAGAACCCGGTGACGGCCTTGCCGCTCGCGTCCTCTTCGTCGTCGTCACCCCCGCCGCGCAGGAGCATGAACGCGCCGAAGGCGAACAGGGACGCGGAGATGAGCTTGACGATCCAGTCGGGCAGCAGACCGATGAGGCTGCCGGCTCCGATGGCGATGGCGACGTGCACGATGAACGCCGTAGAGGTGCCGAACCACACGTACAGCGGGCGCATACGGGTGCCCATGGCGAGCGACGCGAACATCGTCTTGTCGGGGAGCTCGGCGAGGAAGATCAGCCCGAAGGCGGTGATGATCGCCAGGGGGTCGAGGTGCATTCCTGGGGCTTTCTGTACGGGCCGGGCCCCCGGACCATCGCGAGTCACCCTCGGCGGGGCTACGGACGACCGTCGGCCCGGCATGACGGTGCGCCCGCGGCATACGGGCACAGCACTGCCTGGCCGAAGGTCTCGCCCACCCGCACCACGATGTGTACGGGCCCGGCCACCGGGAGCCCGAGGGCTCCAGCATGTCGACGACCGGTTCGCGGGGCTACTCCCCTTCGCTGTGCCTCCAGGGTACAGGGACCCTGCCGGACGCCGGTATGGCCGATGTCACCCGGCGGTCACGCTGGCCGAGTGGTGGACGGCCCGCCGGGTGGCGCCGGCGTCACCCTGCGTGAGACGGCGGTGTACGTCCCGGCGCAGATCGTCGGCGCGATCGCGGGCGCGATCCTGGCCGACGCGATGTTCGGCGAACCGCTGGTCAAGTGGTCCACCCATGACCGCTCCGCCGGAGACCTGCTGCTCGGCGAGGTCTTAGCGACGGCCGGCCTGATCCTCCTGATCTTCGGCCTGGCCCGCACCGACCGCCTCCGCTTCGCCCCCGTCGCGGTCGCGTCCTACATCGGCGCCGCGTACTGGTTCACGTCCTCCACGTCCTTCACCAACCCGGCGGTGGCGATAGGCCGAGCCTTCACCGACATGTTCGCGGGTATAGCCCCCGGGTCGGTCACCGGGATCATCGGGATGCAACTCGTGGGCGCGGTGGCCGGTTTGGCGCTGGTGGCGGTCATCTTCACACCGGGCCGGAAATCCGCCGAGTGACGCATACGGTCCCGGACCGGCCGGCTCACGCCATGCCGAGCATCTGCCTCATCGCGGCGACGACTGGCGGCTCGACCCGGTAGTACACCCAGGTGCCTCGCCGCTCGGAGGTGAGCAGCCCGGCTTCCTTGAGCTTCTTCAGGTGATGGGAGACGGTCGGCTGGGAGACGCCGACGTCGGAGATGTCGCACACGCACGCCTCGCCGCCCTCGTGCGAAGCGACCAGCGAGAACAGCCTCAACCGCACCGGATCGCCGAGCGCCTTGAACATCCGGGCGGTCTTCTCCGCCTCCTCGGCGGTCAGCGGCCGCTCGGTGAGCGGCGGGCAACACGGCGCCACGACCTCGGGCTCCAGCAGGGGCAGCACCTTGGTATTCGACATACGTCTATGTTGACACATGTCGAACCGGTGGAGGGATGGGCGCCTGAATTCGATGAATGTCTATATTGGCCCTGCTGCCTGGGCCCGGGGGCCAGGTGAGGCGAAGCGGGAAAGCCTCGCCCACTCCGCAAGAAACTCCGCTCACGGCCAAACAAGGCAATAAGGCTGATGCCCCGCCTCATGCAACCGATGGCTGAAGTCCTGCCACTCGTGCAGCAACTGGTACACATTGAACGCATCCCGCGGCCCGCCCCGGTCCGGGACCGTCGACCAGATGAACGCCGCCGCGCCCACCGCCTCCTCGCCTATGCCGCGGAGGGGGTCGACCACCGTCATCGGAAGTTTGACCACCGCGTAGTCGGGGTGCAGGACGACCAGTTCCAGGGGTGGCACCTTGTGCAGGGGTACGCCCTCGATGCCGGTCAGCACCATCGCGGCCATCGTCTCCGGCTTGATCTTGGTGAACATGCCGTTCATGCCGAGCTCGTCGCCGCCGAGTTCCTCGGGGCGCATCGAGATCGGGACGCGGGCCGCGGTCGCGCCGTCGGGCGCGCCGAAGTACTTGTACGTCACCCCCACCCGACCACCATTCCTGCTCCCCGCCCTCAGCCGCTCTGTCCGCCGGTCCATACGTCGGTCGTCCCGCTCCGACTCACCCGGTCCACCATGTGTCTGACGTGCTTCGGCCGCTTCCTCCGCCTCGCGTCGGTGCCTTCCCTGCCGGGCACGTCGAGGACCCAGGTCATCAGTCCCCTCGCCCAGTCCGCCACCGCGATGCATATCTCCACCCGACTGCTTTTCTAGGACGCGTGGCCCCGGCCGCGCAACCCGATCATCGTGTCAGTGACCTCCCCCACGGCCGCCCGCCGAAACGTGCGCCGAAACACCGGTCCGCAGGATCTTCGCAGCCCCTGAACACGCTGTGCCATATGAGCTGTGTGTATCACCTCTCACTTCACTTCGCAGTCTTACAGATGGCCGCGGATCGACCACGTGTTTGCCGGACAGGTGACGGCGTCGGCCTACCCTGAGGAGGTCACTATGCAACCGCAGTCCGGGTACCGGGTACGGGTACGTCGAGATGGCCGGAAACGGTCCCGAGAAGGTCGGAGAAGTCGCAGGTCATGAGTGAATCGCCCTCCACAGGAGCGCCCCACCCGCCCTACCCCTACGAAGCGCCCGTGTCGCAGGCCCTGTTCGACCGTGCGTCCCTCGTCACGCCCGGGGGCGTGAACTCCCCGGTGCGCGCCTTCCGTGCCGTCGGCGGCACGCCCCGGTTCATGGTCTCCGGCAGCGGTCCGTATCTGACCGACGCCGACGGGCGCGAGTATGTCGATCTCGTCTGCTCCTGGGGACCCATGATCCTCGGGCACGCGCACCCCGACGTGATCGCCGCCGTACAGGAGGCCGTCGCACGCGGTACGTCCTTCGGCACGCCCGGCGAGGGCGAGGTCGCCCTCGCCGAGGAGATCGTCGCCCGGGTCGAGCCCGTCGAGGAGGTCCGGCTCGTCTCCAGCGGGACCGAGGCGACCATGAGCGCCATCCGGCTCGCGCGCGGGTTCACCCAGCGGGCCAAGGTGATCAAGTTCGCCGGGTGCTACCACGGGCACGTCGACTCGCTGCTCGCCGCCGCCGGCTCCGGCGTCGCCACGTTCGCGCTGCCCGACACCCCCGGCGTCACCGGTGCCCAGGCGGGCGACACGATCGTGTTGCCGTACAACGATCTGGAGGCCGTGCAGGAGGCCTTCCACCGGCACCCCGGTGAGATCGCCTGCGTCATCACGGAGGCCTCGCCCGGCAACATGGGCGTCGTGCCGCCGGGCCCCGGGTTCAACCAGGGGCTCAAGGACGCCTGCTCGAAGAACGGCGCCCTCTTCATCTCCGACGAAGTCATGACCGGCTTCCGGACCAGTCGGAGCGGGTGGTACGGGATCGATGGGGTCAAGCCCGATCTCATGACCTTCGGGAAGGTCATGGGGGGTGGGTTCCCGGCCGCCGCCTTCGGGGGGCGCGCCGACGTCATGGCCCATCTGGCCCCGGCCGGGCCCGTTTATCAGGCCGGCACCCTGTCCGGGAATCCCGTCGCCACCGCCGCCGGGCTCGCCCAGCTGCGGCTGCTCGACGACGCGGCGTACGAGAAGGTGAACTCCGTATCCGCGCAGATCCAGTCGCTCGTCACCGAGGCGCTGACCAAGGAAGGCGTCGCACACCAGCTGCAGACCGCCTCCAACATGTTTTCCGTCTTCTTCACCGACCGGCGCGTGCGCGACTACGAGGACGCCAGGCGTCAGGAGTCCTTCCGCTTCACCGCCTTCTTCCAGTCGCTGCTGGCGAACGGCGTCTATCTGCCGCCGTCGTCCTTCGAGTCCTGGTTCGTGTCCACGGCCCACGACGAGCGGGCCATCCAGAAGATCGCCGACGCCCTCCCGGCGGCGGCCCGAGCAGCCGCGGAGGCCACCGCGTGAGCGACATCAGCAGCACCGAGAGCGATATCACCGTCGTCCATCTCATGCGCCACGGCGAGGTCGCCAACCCGGACGGGATCCTGTACGGGCGGCTGCCCGGCTACCACCTGTCCGAGCTGGGGCGGCAGATGGCCGACCGGGTCGCTGAGCACCTCGCCCCGCGCGACGTGACGTACGTCGTCGCCTCGCCGCTGGAGCGGGCGCAGGAGACCGCGACCCCGATCGCCAAGGCGCACGGGCTCGGCCTGGACACCGACGAGCGGCTCATCGAGGCCGACAACGTCTTCCAGGGCAAGACCTTCGGCGTGGGCGACGGCGCGCTGCGCAAGCCCGAGAACTGGAAGTACCTCGTCAACCCGTTCAAGCCGTCCTGGGGCGAGCCGTACGTCGACCAGGTCGTGCGGATGATGCAGGCGCTGGACGCGGCCAAGGACCGGGCCCGGGGCCACGAGGCCGTGTTGGTGAGCCATCAGCTGCCGATCTGGATCGTGCGGTCCTACGTCGAGAAGCGGCGCCTGTGGCACGACCCGCGCAAGCGGCAGTGCACGCTCGCCTCGCTGACGACCTTCACCTACCGGGGCGACAAGATCGTGTCCGTCGGCTACACCGAGCCCGCGCGCGATCTCGTCCCGGCCCATCTCCTCGCCGGCGCCAAGCCGGTGAAGGGGAAGAGCAAGGCCTTCGGGGCGTAGGACGCCGTACGACACGTTCGTCGTGTTTGTTGCGAAATCACGATAATCACGAGCAACCTCCCCGTTCGTCCCGCCCTCTGACTGGGTGACCAGCAGCAGGACGTGATGAACGGGGATGCGATGCGCACGCTCACTCGCAGGGGAGCCCTCGGGCTCGGGGCCGGTGCCACGGCCGCAGTCGGGCTCGTGGGGTGCGGCACGCATCGCGCCACCCAGGGCTCAGACGGTTCGACCGCCGCCGCCGGTTCCGGAAGCGGCGAGGGGTCCGGCAAGGGGCGAGGCTCCGCTCATCCCGTCCGGCCCATCGGCGACGGCTCCACGTCCTTCACCGGCAAGCAGCCCCACCAGCCCGCGCGACCCGAGCCGTTGGAGCCCGGCCGGACCCCGCCGCAGTTCGTGATCTTCTCCTGGGACGGCGCCGGCGAGGTCGGCAACGGGCTCTTCCCGCGCTTCCTCGACCTCGCCAGGGAGCACGGCGCGAGCATGACCTTCTTCCTCTCCGGGCTCTATCTGCTGCCCGAGTCGAAGAAACGGCTCTATGACCCGCCGAACAACCCGCGCGGCGCCTCCGACATCGGCTACCTCACCGACGAGCACATCAGGGCCACGCTGACGAACGTCCGCCGCGCCTGGCTCGAGGGCCACGAGATCGGCACCCACTTCAACGGGCACTTCTGCGCCGGCTACGGCACGGTCGGCCACTGGACCCCGCAGCAATGGCGCAGCGAGATCCAGCAGGCCAAGTCGTTCGTGAAGGAGTGGCGGACCAACACCGGCTGGAGCGACCTGCCGTCGTTGCCGTTCGACTACGACAAGGAGCTCGTCGGCGGCCGTACGCCCTGTCTCCTCGGCCAGGACAACCTGCTGCCCACCGCCCGCGAGCTCGGCTGGCGCTACGACGCCTCCTCGCCGGGCGGGCGTCAGGTGTGGCCGGTGAAGAGGCAGGGGGTCTGGGACCTGCCGTTGCAGCAGATCCCGTTCCCCGGACGGTCCTTCGAGGTGCTGTCCATGGACTACAACATCCTCGCCAACCAGTCGGTCAACTCGACGAAGGCGCCCGCCTACAACTACCCGGGCTGGCGCACCCAATCCGCCCAGGCCTATATTTCTGGTTTCAAGCGGGCATACGAGACAAATCGTGCACCCGTCTTCATAGGCAACCACTTCGAGCAGTGGAACGGCGGCATCTACATGGACGCCGTCGAGGAGGCCTTCAAGTACATCGCGCGCGAGAAGGAGAAGGGCGCGGACGTACGGCTCGTCTCCTTCCGGCAGTTCACCGACTGGCTGGACGCCCAGCGGCCCGAGGTGCTCGACAAGCTGCGCACCCTGGACGTCGGGCAGCAGCCCGCGAGCGGCTGGAAGGAGTTTTTGTCCGACAGCCCCGCACCCTCCGGAAGTGCCGCCTGAAATGCGGGTTTCCACCCGCAAGGGGGGTGCGCAAGATCCCCGGATCGGACATGCGAAACTTTTCACATGAGTACCCGTAGCCGCGCCGTCCTGCTCAGCGCCGTGGTCGCCGCATCGGCCCTGACCGTGTCCGCGTGCGGCTCCGGCGGCACCTCGGGCGGCGGTGGCAACACCAACTTCGTGACCGGGAACAACGGCATCGACACGGCCGCGAAGGGTTCCCGGGCCGCGGCGCCCGACCTGTCGGGCAAGACGATCGACGGCAAGACCCTGGACGTCGCCGACTACAAGGGCAAGGTCGTCGTCGTCAACGTCTGGGGCTCGTGGTGTGGCCCGTGCCGCGCGGAGGGGCAGTACTTCGCCAAGGTCTCCAAGGAGTACGCAGACCAGGGCGTCCAGTTCGTGGGCATCAACACCCGCGACACGAGCACCACCCCGGCGGTCGCCTTCGAGAAGGAACAGGGCATCACCTACCCGAGTCTGTACGACCCGACGGGCAAGCTGATGCTCCGCTTCAAGAAGGGCACGCTCAACCCGCAGCTGATCCCCTCCACGCTCGTCATCGACCGGGACGGGAAGATCGCGGCGCGGGCGCTGCAGGCGCTCAGCGAGGAATCCCTGGTCAAGATGATCAAGCCGGTCCTCGCGGAGAAGTGACGTGAGTGCAGTGCTGACGCTCGCCGCGGAGACGGGCCAGAACGCGACCGTGCTCAACGGCGCCCTGCTGGTGGCCCTGCCGATCGCCGTACTCGGCGGGCTCGTCTCCTTCTTCTCCCCGTGCGTCCTGCCGCTCGTGCCCGGATACCTCTCCTACGTCACGGGAGTCGCCGGCACCGATCTGGCCGAGGCCCGGCGCGGACGTATGGTCGGCGGTGCCGCCCTCTTCGTGCTCGGCTTCACCGTCGTGTTCGTCTCGGGCGGCGCCCTGTTCGGCTTCTTCGGGGCGACACTGCAGGACCACCAGGAAGTGCTGTCCCAGGTGCTGGGCGCGCTCATGGTCGCCATGGGCGTGTTCTTCATGGGCCTGATGCCCTGGCTCACCCAGCGCGAGTTCCGCTTCCACAACCGTCCGGCGACCGGACTGGTGGGGGCGCCGCTGCTCGGCGCGCTGTTCGGGATCGGCTGGACGCCCTGCATCGGTCCGACCCTGGCGTCCGTGCAGGGACTCGCCATGAACCAGGCCAGTGCCGGGCGCGGCGCCCTGCTCACCGTCGCCTACTGTGTGGGCCTCGGCGTGCCGTTCGTGCTCGCCGCCGTGGCCTTCCGCAAGGCTCTCGGTGCCTTCGGCTGGGTCAAGCGCCACTATGCCTGGGTGATGCGCATCGGCGGCACGATGATGATCGTGACCGGTGTGCTGCTGCTGACCGGGGCCTGGGACCGCCTGGTGCAGGAGATGCAGACCTGGTCCAACGGCTTCACTGTGGGGATCTGACGCGATGAGCAACACCACCACCGACACCTCCCCGAGCGGGGCCGAGGACCAGGACCAGGACCTCGGCGCCGCCGGGTCGCAGTTGTCCACCGCGCCTCAGGAGGAGGCGGTGAGCCTGCCCGGCCTGGGCGTCATCGGCTGGGTCCGCTGGTTCTGGCGGCAGCTCACCTCCATGCGGGTCGCGCTGCTGCTGCTCCTGCTGCTGTCCCTCGGCGCGATCCCCGGCTCGCTGATCCCGCAGACCGGCATCGACATCACCAAGGTCGACGACTTCCGCAGGACCCACACGACGCTCGCGCCGATCTACGACAAGCTCGGCCTCTTCCACGTCTACAGCTCGGTGTGGTTCTCCGCGATCTACATCCTGCTGTTCGTCTCCCTCATCGGCTGCATCGTGCCCCGCACCTGGCAGTTCGTGGGCCAGCTGCGCGGCCGTCCGCCGGGTGCGCCGAAGCGGCTGACCCGGCTGCCCGCCTACACCACCTGGCGCACCGAGGCCGACCCCGAGCAGGTCCGCGAGGCCGCGCTCGCCCTGCTGAAGAAGCGCCGCTTCCGCGCCCACCTCGTCGGGGACGCCGTCGCCGCCGAGAAGGGGTACGTGCGCGAACTGGGCAACCTGGCCTTCCATGTCGCCCTGATCGTGCTGCTGATCGCCTTCGGCTGGGGGCAGATGTACAAGTCGGACGGCACCAAGCTGGTCGTCGAGGGCGACGGGTTCTCCAACTCGATGCTGCAGTACGACGACTTCAAGTCCGGCAGCCTCTTCACCAACGACGACCTCGTGCCGTTCAGTTTCGACCTGAAGGACTTCACGGGGACGTACGAACTCACCGGCCCCAACCGCGGCACTCCGCGCACCTACCAGGCGAAGCTCACCTACAGCAAGGGCGCGTACGGCAAGGAGACCGCGACCACCATCAAGGTCAACGAGCCGTTGGAGATCGACGGCGCGAAGGTCTACCTGGTCAGCCACGGCTACGCGCCCGTCGTCACCGTCCGCGACGGCAAGGGGAACATCGTCTTCCGCGACGCCGTACCGCTGCTGCCGCTCGACGGCAACGTCACCTCGTCCGGCGTCGTCAAGGTCATGGACGGCTACAAGAACGCGCAGGGCGTCAGCGAACAGCTCGGCTTCCAGGCGTTCTTCCTGCCGACCTACGGCGGCAAGGGATCTACGATGCTTTCCCAGTTCCCGGCGCTGTTCAACCCGATGCTCGCGCTGAACGCCTACCACGGCGACCTGGGCGTCAACTCGGGCATCCCGCAGAGCGTGTACCAGCTCAACAAGAAGCACATGAAGGAGTTCAAGGACGCCCAGGGCAATCTGCTCAAGCAGCAGCTCAAGCCCGGGCAGACCATGCAGCTCCCGAACGGCGCCGGCTCGGTCACCTTCGACAAGGAGATCAAGGAGTGGGCCGGCTTCGAGATCGTCCAGGAGCCCGGCAGCGGCTGGGCGCTGGGCGGTGCCGTCGCCGCGATCTTCGGCCTCGCCGCCTCCCTGTTCATCCAGCGCCGCCGAGTCTGGGTGCGGGCCGTGCGCGGCGCCGACGGCGTCACCGTCGTCGAGATGGCCGGACTCGGCCGCAGCGAGTCATCCAAGGTGCCCGAGGAACTGGGCGACCTCGCCGGAACCCTCTACGACCAGGCGCCCGGGGCACCCGACCCCGAGGACGACCCTTCACCATCCCCCGACCCTCACGTCGTACCTGCCGAAGGGGCTGAGAAGCAGTGACTTCCGCCGCCGCAACCGAACTCGCCGTCGCGACCAACGAACACCTCGCGAGCATCAGCAACACGCTGATCTACTCCGCGATGGCCGTCTACACGCTCGCCTTCTTCGCCTACATCGCCGAGTGGCTGCTCGGCAGCCGCAGCAAGGTCGGCCGTACGGCCGCCGCGCTGACCCCGGACGCGACGAAAAAGGCCGCCGGGCCCGCCGTCACCGTCAAGAAGGCGGGCGGCACCGCTGTACTGGAGCGGCCCAAGATCGTCGTCCGGACCGCGGCCGGCGCCCGGGACGTACCGGACGGACCAGGCGCGCACGGCGGTGACGAGCAGGGCGACATGTACGGCCGGATCGCCGTGTCTCTCACCGTGCTCGCGTTCCTCGTGGAGCTGGCGGGCGTCGTCGCCCGGGCGGCCTCGGTGGAGCGTGCGCCGTGGGGCAACATGTACGAGTTCAACATCACGTTCTCCACGGTCGCCGTCGCCGTCTACCTCGCGCTGCTGGCCCTGAAGAAGAACGTCCGCTGGATGGGCCTGTTCCTCATCACCACGGTCCTGCTCGACCTGGGCCTCGCGGTCACGGTCCTGTACACGGCGAGCGACCAGCTGGTCCCGGCGCTGCACTCGTACTGGCTGTACATCCACGTCTCCACGGCGATCTTCTGCGGCGCGGTCTTCTATGTGGGCGCGGTCGCGACGATCCTGTACCTGTTCAAGGACTCGTACGAGAACAAGCTGCAGACCGGCGGCAAGCCCGGCGCCTTCGCGACCTCGGTCCTGGAGCGGCTGCCCGCCTCCGCCTCGCTCGACAAGTTCGCCTACCGCGTCAACGCGGCCGTCTTCCCGCTGTGGACGTTCACGATCATCGCGGGCGCGATCTGGGCGGGCGATGCCTGGGGCCGCTACTGGAACTGGGACCCGAAGGAAACCTGGTCCTTCATCACGTGGGTCGCGTACGCCTGCTATCTGCACGCCCGCGCCACGGCCGGCTGGAAGGGCCGCAAGGCCGCCTACCTCGCGATGATCGCGTTCGGCTGCTGGCTGTTCAACTACTACGGCGTCAACATCTTCGTGAGCGGCAAGCACTCCTACGCGGGCGTGTGAGCCGTCCCCGTCAGAGGCCGGGGCGGCGGCCGTAAGGCGTGCGGAACCCTCCGTGGCGGGTCACGCTGGTGTCATGACCGGTTCCATCGGACCCATCCAACAGGGCACCAGCAGGACCGACGGGAACACGCACCTGTTGCACTTCCTCGTGCGGATCCCGCGGCCCATGGAGAAGGTCTGGCCGGCGCTGGCCAGCCCGGAGGGGCTCGCGGGGTGGTTCACGGCCGCCGATGTCCTCGAACCCCGGCTCGGTGGCGCGGTCAGCCTGCGGGGCCTGGGTGCGGGGCGGGTCACCGCGTGGGACGTGGACCGGGTCGCCGAGTACACGGTGGAGGGCGGCCGGATCCGCTTCCACCTGGAGCGGGACGGCGACACGGCGAGCACTCTGCGCTTCACGCACGAGTTCCGGGGCGAGGGGGAGGCGGAGACGCGGTGGCGGAGCCGGTTCGAACGGCTGATCGAACAGCTCGCCGACTAGCTCCGGGCGCCTACGCCGACGGCAGGCACTCCTTCCCCGGTGGCTTCCCCGTCAGGCGACGGTGATCGAGTCGAGTTTCTCCCTCAGGTACGTGTGGGAGTCGACGGGCGGATACGCCCCCCGGCTCACCGGCGCGGGCACGGACTCGACGCAGGTGCCCGGGGTGCACTCGCCGAAGTAGACCAGCGACATCAGCTCCTCGGCGGGCGCGTCCGTGGGCGGCGGCAGCACCCGGTGCCGCCCGGACCGCCACCGGTCACCGGTCCAACGGGCCATGAGATCACCGATGTTGATGGTGAAGGCGGCGGGATCGTAGGGCGCGTCCTCCCAGCCGCCCTCGTCGGTGAAGACCTGGAGCCCGCCCTTGCCCGCCTGCCGGTCGAGGATGGTGACCGTCCCGAAGTCGGTGTGCGGCCCGAGCCAGCCCCGCCCGCCGACCCTGGCCTCGTAAGCGGCCTTGATGTCGGCGGGGAGTCGGAGTGTCGGTGCACGGCACGCGCGAGACCGGCGCCCTGGACCGCGCCGTACGGCTGCTCGGCGGGGCGGGGCTGCTGCGGGCCGCGTTCCCCGGGGACGTCCTGGCCCTGCTCGCGCTGCCGGACCACCGCCCCGGCGACCCGGTCCTGGGCCAGGTAAAGCGAGGGGAAACCTGATCTGTACCCTGGCCCGATCGTCGTCAGGTGGGCGGCAGTTGGGCCACGGGTGGGCCACGGTTGGGTGGGAGGAACGGTCATGGTTGCTGCTCCGGTTCTGGAGGAGTTGCGGGAGGTCTGCCAGCCGCAGGCCAAGCTGGCGAGCCGCAACGGCGAACACTGGGCGGGCCGCCTCTACATGCGCAGGCTCTCCCTCCGCCTCACCCGCCAACTGGTCCGCACGCCGGTCACGCCGGATCAGCTGACCTGGACGATGGTGGTGTGCGGGGTGGCGGCGGGCGCAGCGCTCCTGCTCCCGGGCCTGCCAGGTGCCGTACTCGCAGTGATCCTGATGCAGCTCTTCCTCCTCTTCGACTGCGTGGACGGCGAGGTCGCCCGCTGGAAGGGCCAGAACAGCGCAACCGGCATCTACGTGGACCGCCTGGGCGCCTACTTGGCCGACGCGGCGCTGCTGGCGGGCGCCGGCTTCCGGGCGGCGGACAACGGCTTCGGCGGCTGGCTGTCGATCGGCATCGCCACCGCCCTCGGCGTGGTCCTGCTGAAGGCCTCGACGGACCTGGTGGACGTGGCCCGCGCGCGGCGCGGCCTCGGCGTCGCCGACGACGAGTCGACGCGCCCGCGCTTCCAGGGCGTGGCGAACGTACGGCGACTGGCGGCGGCCTTCAAGATCCACCGCGTGACGAACGGCATCGAGGCGTCGCTGGTGCTGCTGGTCGCGGCTGTCGCCGACGCGGTCTCCGGCGGGATCGAGCCGACGCGGTGGGCACTCGGCGCCCTCGCCGTGATCACCTGGGTGATGGTCCCGGCCCACCTGCTGTCGATCCTGTCGTCGTCGCGCCTGCGCTGAGCCTCTCGAGCACCGCGTAGTCCGCGAACGTACGGCGGTAGCGCAGGTGCCGGGTCTCCTGGGTGTGGCGGCGCTGCCATTCCTCGACCTGGTCCGGGGCGGGGTGGGGGCCTGACATGGCGCCGCAGTCGGACTCGTCGCCCGAGACGCAGCGGGCCTCGTACTCCGGGTGGGCCGTGGGGTCCTGGGCGATGACGTACGGGACGTAGCGGAAGAGGCGACGGCCCGTCCAAGAGCGGGCGTTGGCGGCCCGCACGCCCGCGGTCACGCGTTCCTCCTGTGTCGCCGGGCGGATCAGGCCCGGGTCTGCCTCCCATTCCCGGCCGCCGCCCACCGGACGCAGCATCACGTGGGTGTACTCGGAGTCGCTGGACCGTGGCCATTTCAGCAACGATCCGGCCGTCTTCGCGCGCCACGACCGGACCTATGATGTGCTCAGGACCGATGTGCTGTCGGGCCCTGAATCTGCCGCTCTGATCAGCGACTTCATGGAAGGGTACGCGCATCATGGACAGGCACGAGCTGAGCGCGGCGAGTTGGTATCAAGAGCAGCTACAGCGGTTCAAACGGCGGCGACTGCATAGAAGTCGCCCCCGATTTCCCCGCCGTAGTCCCCGTCCGTGACAGCAAAACCCCCACCGGCCCCACCCTGTTGATCTCCCGCCAGGCCTGGTCGGAGTTCGTGGCGTCCGTTTCCTAGAGCCGGATCAACAACTTCCCGGTGCTCGTCCGCGCCCCCATCAGCCGGTGCGCCTCCGCCGCCTCCTCCAGGGTGAACTCCGCCGTCACCGGCAGGGACACCGTGCCGTCGACCGCCGTCGCGAAGGCGCGTTCGGACAGGGCGCGGAGCCGGTCCGGCGCCGTCTTCGCCAGGGTCAGGATGGAGAAGCCGGCGACCGAGATGCCGAGGGGATACAGCTCCGGCTGGCCCACGCTCCACGGCGCCGCCGAACTCGCGTTGCCGAAGGAGACCAGGCGGCCGAAGACGGCCAGTGAAGCCAGGCTCGCGCGCAGGGTCTCGCCGCCCACGGGGTCGAGGGCGAGGTCGACGCCCCGGCCGCCGGTCGCCTCCCGCACCGGTTCCTGGAAGGCGCCGACGAACACCTCGTCGTAGCCGTGCTCACGCGCGTACGCCGCCTTGGGTGCCGAGGACACCACGCCGTACACGGCGCCCGCGCCCGCGGCCCGCGCCAACTGCCCGACCACGGTGCCCACTCCGCCCGCCGCGCCCTGGACGAGGAGCGTCTCGCCGGGCTGGAGGCGGCCCACCGAGTGGACCAGGGCGTACGCCGTCGGCAGCACCGTCGGCAGGGTGGCGGCTGTGCGCAGGTCGACGCCGGAGGGCACCGGGAAGGCGGTCGTCGCGTCGGCCACGACCACGTCGGCGTACGCGCCGCCTTCGGTCAGGGCGACCACCTCCTGGCCGACGGTCAGGCCCTCGACCCCGTCGCCAACGGCTCGCACACGGCCGGAGACCTCCAGACCCGGGACGAACGGCAGCCCCGGCACCCGGTAGCCCTCCGAACGCGCCTTCAGATCCGCGAAGTTCACGCCGGTGTACGCCACGTCGACGCTCACCTGACCGGGCCCGGGTTCGGGAACCTCGGTCTCCACGACCTTCAGGACCTCGGGACCGCCGTACTCCTGGAACTCGACCGCGCGCATGGCACACCAGCACCCTTCACTGAGTGTTCGATGAGAGGCGAACACTCGCGAGTGTATGGTTTTCATCGAACACTCGGCAACCGTGACAGGGTGAGGAGGACGGCATGGCCACCACCAGTCATCGGGCCGCCCCCGAGCACACCCATCCCGAGGACGTCTCCGTCCAGACCGCCCTCGCGGCACTGGCCGATCCCGTACGCCTCAGCCTCGTCAGGGAGTTGGCGTCTTCCACGGAGTGGTCGCGCAGCTGCGGCAGCTTCGACGTGCCGGTTGGCAAGGCGGCGCTCAGCCACCACTTCGCCGTACTGCGGAGCGCGGGCCTCGTGGAGCAGCGCGACGAGGGGCCCCGGCGGGTCAACCGGCTGCGCAGGGCGGAGTTCGACGCCCGTTTCCCGGGGCTGCTCGAGCTGGTTCTGCGGGACGATCCGGCCGTCTGAACGTCCTCGCCCGCTCCGGCGTCCCAGTTACGGACCCGGAGCGAAGGAGGGGACATGAACAAGCGCGTACGGTCCTACATGTGGGTCGGCGTGGCCCTCGCGGTCGTCGCCGTCGCCGTGGCGGTCGCCCTGACCCTGCACGGACTGCGGAACCTGGGCGCCGACGAACGTGCCGGTGTCCGGAGCAAGGGTGACGCCGGGACGGAATGCGTCGGCACCCGTCCCGCCGGCAGCCTCCCCGACCTCCACGGCGAGTCCGCCACCTTGCGCGTCGTCCTGCGCATCGACCAAGTGGCGCCCCGGCGTTACCCGGGCGTCTTCACCGGACTCGGCGTCGACGAGGACGACCGGGCCGCCGACGTGTGGCGCATCCCCTCCGACGCCTTCGACGCCGAGATCTGCGGCCTCGCCGTCCGGGGTGTGACCGTCCGGCTGCACGACACCGATGTGAACCGGAAGACGCTCGACGCCCTCTCCGACCGCATCGTGACCGACATCAAGCGCTGGGACGGCACCTTCGAGATGCGTGAAGTCGCCGTGGACGAGCGGGGGTTCGTCCGTGTCGGGGTCGACGACCCCGACACGGCAGAGCCGATCATCGAGAAGGCGTACGGAGAGCAGAACGCCCGGTACATCCGGGTCGAGCACGTGGAGCAGGCTCATGCCGACGTCGGCTGACCCTTCCGCCGCAGCACCCCGTACACCCCCGCCGCCACCACGAAGCCGACGTACTTCTCCTGGTTCCGGTTCCCGCCGGTCCGGGCCCAGGGGCGCACTGTCCGCTTCGGGAGGCTGACCGGCGTACAACCTGCACGCATCGGCCTCCGCCGACTCCGGGACCGTGCAGCCCCCTCAGATGTCCTTCGACTCCTCGCCGGTCTCCTTGCGGCGCAGTTCCTCCTCGCGGCGGCGCAGGTCGGCCTCCCAGTTCTTCAGGAGCGCCTCGTCCCGCTTGTTCTCGTCGGCGAGGGACCTCAGGAACGCCGGGTCGTCGTCCGGGGCGACCTGGTCGAAGCGGTGGTTGCGGTGCCACTCCGAGGGCGTGCGGCCGCCCACCGGGGGCTGGCGGACCTTGCCCGCGGCGAGCCAGACGATCGGGCCGACGATCCAGAACAGCAGGATGATGAAAACCCAGGCGATCTTGGGCAGATGCCTCGCCTCGTCCTCGGGTGTGTTCAGGCAGTCGATGAGTGCGAAGATCGTCAGCGCCAGCGGCACGAGGTACATGAGCAGCCTGAGCATGGCGGAAAGCCCCCTGGAATGTGGTTGAGGGGCCCTCACCCGGCCCCGTGACGGGGCCAGGGTAGCCGCTCGGGGATACTGGACCCCATGGCTTACGACGATCTTCGCTCCCTGCTCCGGGCGCTGGAGCGCGAGGGTGACCTCAAGCGCATCAAGGCCGAGGTCGACCCGTATCTGGAGGTCGGGGAGATCGTCGACCGGGTGCAGAAGTCCGGCGGCCCGGCGCTGCTCTTCGAGAACGTGAAGGGCTCCGCCATGCCCCTCGCGATGAATGTCTTCGGCACCGACCGGCGCCTGCTCAAGGCCCTCGGCCTGAAGTCGTACGGCGAGATCAGCGACAAGATCGGCGGCCTGCTGCGGCCCGAGCTGCCGCACGGATTCGTCGGCGTCCGCGAGGCCTTCGGGAAGCTCGGCGCGATGGCGCACGTACCGCCGAAGAAGGTGAAGTCCGACAGCGCGCCCGTGCACGAGGTCGTGCTGCACGGGGACGAGGTCGACCTGGAGCGGCTCCCGGCGCTGTTCACCTGGCCCCAGGACGGCGGCTCCTTCTTCAACCTCGGGCTCACCCACACCAAGGACCCGGAGACGGGCATCCGCAACCTCGGGCTGTACCGCCTCCAGCGCCACGACAACCGCACCATCGGCATGCACTGGCAGATCCACAAGGACAGCCGCAACCACTACCAGGTGGCGGCGAAGAGGGGTGAGCGGCTGCCGGTCGCCATCGCCTTCGGATGCCCGCCCGCCGTGACGTACGCCTCGACCGCGCCGCTGCCCGGCGACATCGACGAGTACCTCTTCGCCGGGTTCATCGCGGGCAAGCGGATCGAGATGGTCGACTGCAAGACCGTGCCGCTGCAGGTGCCGGCGAACGCCGAGGTCGTGCTGGAAGGCTGGCTGGAGCCCGGCGAGATGCTGCCGGAGGGACCCTTCGGCGACCACACCGGCTTCTACACCCCGCAGGAGCCCTTCCCGGCGCTGCGGATCGACTGTGTGACGATGCGGCGCCGGCCGCTGCTGCAGTCGATCGTCGTAGGCCGCCCCCCGACGGAGGACGGACCCCTCGGCCGTGCGACGGAGCGGTTCTTCCTCCCGCTGCTGAAGATCATCGTGCCGGACATCGTGGACTACCACCTGCCCGAGGCCGGCGGCTTCCACAACTGCGCGATCGTCTCGATCGACAAGAGGTACCCCAAGCACGCCCAGAAGGTGATGCACGCGGTCTGGGGCGCGCACATGATGTCCCTGACCAAGCTGATCGTGGTCGTCGACGCCGACTGCGACGTGCACGATCTGCACGAGGTCGCCTGGCGGGCCCTCGGCAACACGGACTACGCCCGTGACCTCACGGTCGTGGAAGGTCCCGTCGACCATCTCGACCACGCCTCCTACCAGCAGTTCTGGGGCGGCAAGGCCGGGATCGACGCGACGAGGAAGTGGCCCGAGGAGGGCTACACGCGGGACGGGGGCTGGCCCGAGATGGTGCTGTCCGACCCGCAGACGGCGGCGAAGGTCGACCGCCGGTGGAAGGAGTACGGCCTGTGAGCAGCGCCTCCGCCGCGATTCCGCAGCCAGGACGCACCAAGGCGTTCCTGCGGCTGGTGATGATCGAGCACTCGGTCTTCGCGCTCCCCTTCGCGTACATCGCCTCGCTGACCGCGATGTTCGAGTGGGACAGGAACATCCACTGGGGCAGGCTGCTCCTGGTCACCATCTGCATGGTCGGGCTGCGCACCTTCGCGATGGCCGTGAACCGGATCATCGACCGCGAGATCGACGCCCGCAATCCGCGCACCGCGCACCGCGAGCTGGTGACCGGCGCGATGTCCGTGCGGCACGCCTGGACGGGCGCGCTGATCGCCCTGGTGATCTTCCTCGGCGCGGCGGCCGCGCTGAACCCCCTGTGCCTGGCCCTCGCCCCCATCGCGGTGATTCCGATGGTGGTGTACCCGTACGGGAAACGCTTCACGAACTTCCCCCAGGCCCTCCTCGCCCTCGCCCAGGCGATGGGCCCGGTCGGCGGCTGGCTGGCGATCAGCGGTGAGTGGTCCTGGACCGCGGGGATCCTGGGCCTGGCCGTCGGCGTCTGGATCGGCGGCTTCGACCTGATCTACGCGTGCCAGGACATCGAGACCGACCGAGCGATCGGCGTGATGTCGGTCCCGGCGCGCTTCGGCATCCCGGCGGCGATCTGGGGCGCGCGGGTCTGCCACGCGATCACGACGGCCCTGTTCGTCTGGTACGGCCTGGCCACCGACGCGGGCGCGTTCTTCTGGCTGGGCCTCGTCATCGTCGCGGCCGCGTTCGCCTACGAGCACACGATCGTGCGCCCGCACGACCTGTCCCGGCTGAACAGGGCGTTCTTCAGCGTCAACGGGTTCATCGGGATTGCCCTGTTCGTGTGTGCGCTGCTCGATCTCCTCGTGCGTGGTCTGACCGTGTGAGTACGGTCCGGCCTACCATCGAGTGCAGAGAGAGGAAGGCCGACGTGACCATCTCGGACAGCGACCGCCTGCACTCGCAACTCGCCCGGTACGAGGACATGTTCCGCGGGTACCGGATGGAGGTTGTCGAGGGCAATATCGTGATGAGTCCGCTCAGGCCGTTCCACAACGAGACCATCATGCGTCTCTGGACACGGTTCGAGGCTCAACTGGGCCCGGAGTGGGGATTCATCAGCGATGTGGCGATCCCGTTCAGCGACGACTTCGAGTTCTGTCCCGATCTCGCCCTCATCCCGGCGGCCGAGAGAGACCGGAATCTGAGTGCCTACGCGCCCGAGCTCATCGAACTCGCCATCGAGGTCGTTTCCCCGAGCAGCGTCCGCAACGACTACGAAGTCAAGAACAAGCAGTACGCGGCCCGGGGCATTCCGAACTACCTGATCTTCGATCCGCAGAGGGGGCACGTCGTCACGCTGTGGAATCCCGGCCCCGACGGCTATCTCGGACGGGACACGCTTCCGTACGGGGGCAAGGTCACCGTGGAGACCAAGCTCGGACGCCTCACTGTCGACACCAGCCGCCTTCCCATCGGCCCCAAGGCCCCCAGCCAGTCCTGAGCACACCCCACCCCACCGGTACGCTCAAGGTGTGAACGCAGGAGAAATGCAGCGCACGCCTTGGATCGTAGGGGTGTCCGGCGCCTCCGGCACGCCCTACGCCGCCGCCGTGCTGCGCGCGCTCCTGGCCGCCGGTGAGCGCGTCGACCTGGTGGTCAGCCGGGCCTCGCGGCTCACGCTGCTCGACGAGACCGGCATCGCCTTCCGGGACGCCCACTGGCAGGACGACCTGCGGGAATGGCTGTCGCGCGGCGCCGACGGGAAGCCCGGCACCTTCACGGTGGACGTCACGGGGGTGCGGTACTGGAACGCGGGGGATCTCGCCGCCGGCCCGTCCTCGGGGTCGTACCCGGCGAAGGGCATGCTCATCGTGCCCGCCTCCACCGCCGCCGTGGCCGGTGTCGCCCTCGGGCTGTCGAAGGACCTGCTCCAGCGGGCGGCGAGCGTGACCCTCAAGGAGCGCCGCACGTTGGTGGTGGCCGTACGGGAGACCCCGCTCAACGGTCAGACGCTGCGGCACCTGGTGACCCTGGACGACGCGGGCGCGAGCGTGGTGCCCGCCTCGCCGGCCTTCTACGCGGGCGCGACCCACATCCAGGACCTGGTGGACTTCGTCGCGGGACGGGTCCTCGACGCGGCGGGGGTGACGCACGGGCTCTACCGCCGCTGGGAGGGCGAGCTCGGCGGCGGTGCGCGGACCGAGTGAGCATCACACGGCGCAGTTAGTACTCATCACTTCAGGAACTCTGCAGACCTCTCATCGGAAGGCTTCGATCGCATGGACGCGGTGGACAGGCAGCTCATCCAGGCCCTGAGGGAGAACGGCCGGGCCTCATACGCGGAGCTGGGACGCCTCGTCGGCCTGTCGGGACCCAGCGTCACCGACCGCATCAACCGGCTCGAGGCGGCCGGCGTCATCACCGGCTACCGTGCCACCGTGAACGCCCCCTCCCTCGGCCTCGGCGTCACCGCCCTGATCGGCATCTCGCTCTCCGACGCCGCCGACCACGAGGACGTGGCGCGCAGGCTGAAGGACCTGCGGGAGATCGAGGACTGCTGGTTCATCGCGGGCGACGACTCCTTCATGCTCAAGGTCCGGGCCACCGACGTCGACGGCCTGGAGCGGATCATCCGGCGGCTCAGCGGGACCAAGGGCGTCTCCCGCACCCGTACCACGATCGTGCTGTCCACGAAGTGGGAGAACCGGGTCGGCGAACTGCCGGAAGAGGTCTAGCCGTACGGTTGGGGAGTCGTCGGAGAAAGGTGTAGGCATGGATGTCGGGCTCAAGCGCGAGCTGGAGGACAAGGTCAGGGCCGGTGAGCGGCTGACCCGTGAGGACGGCATCGCGCTGTACGAGTCGGACGACCTGGCCTGGCTGGGCGGACTCGCGCACGAGGTGCGGACGCGGAAGAACGGCGACGTCGTCCACTTCAACGTCAACCGGCACCTCAACATGACGAACGTGTGCACCGCGTCCTGCGCGTACTGCTCGTTCCAGCGCAAGCCGGGCGAGAAGGACGCGTACACGATGCGCATCGAGGAGGCGGTGAAGCTCGCCACGGCGATGGAGTCGGAGAACCTCACCGAGCTGCACATCGTCAACGGCCTGCACCCCAACCTGCCGTGGCGCTACTACCCGCGCTCGCTGCGGGAGCTGAAGGCCGCTCTCCCGAACGTCTCCCTGAAGGCCTTCACGGCGACGGAGATCCACCACTTCGAGACCATCTCGGGGCTGAGTGCGAGCGAGATCCTCGACGAGTTGATCGACGCGGGGCTCGAATCGCTCACCGGTGGCGGCGCGGAGATCTTCGACTGGGAGGTCCGCCAGCACATCGTCGACCACCGCACCCACTGGGAGGACTGGTCGCGCATCCACCGCCTGGCGCACGAGAAGGGTCTCAAGACCCCGTCCACCATGCTGTACGGCCACATCGAGGAGCCGCGGCACCGGGTCGACCACGTCCTTCGGCTGCGCGAACTCCAGGACGAGACCGGCGGCTTCCAGGTCTTCATCCCGCTGCGCTACCAGCACGACTTCGTCGACATGAAGGACGGCAAGGTCAGGAACCGCCTCCAGGCCCGCACCCAGATGGCGACCGGCGCCGAGGCCCTGAAGACCTTCGCGGTATCGCGGCTGCTGTTCGACAACGTTCCGCACGTCAAGGTCTTCTGGGTGATGCACGGCGTGCAGACCGCCCAGCTCGCCCTCCAGCACGGTGCGGACGACATGGACGGCTCGGTCGTCGAATACAAGATCACCCACGACGCCGACAACTACGGCACGCCGAACAAGCTCACCCGCGAGGACCTGCTGGACCTCATCCGTGACGCGGGCTTCCGGCCTGTGGAGCGCAACACGCGCTACGAGATCATCCGCGAGTACGACGGCCCGGACCCGCTGCGTCGGGAGTCGCCGCAGCCCATGCGGGTGTGACGCGGTGTCCCTGACCTTCGAGCTGGACCCGGCGGTCACGCCCGCCCTGCGGGACGGCGTGCTCACGCTGTGGGCCGACGTGTCGAACGCGGGCGGCTCCGTCGGGTTCGTGCCGCCGGTGACCGAGGACGACATACGGCCCGAACTGGTGAGGCATCTCGCCGCGATGGCCGAGGGCCGCACCCGGCTGCTGGTGGGCCGGGACGCGGCCGGGGCGGTCGCGGCGACGGCGTTCATCACGCACAACACGCACCGGCTGATGCGGCACTGGGTGTGGCTCTACACGGTGATGGTGCACCCCCGCCACCAGGGCCGCGGCTACGGGCGCGACCTGCTGGCCGCGGCGGCGGACGCCGTCTCCGGCTGGGACGGAATCGACGCGATACGGCTCACCTGCCGGGGCGGGACGGGCCTGGAGCACTTCTACGGCTCCTGCGGCTACAAGGAGGTCGGCCGGGTGCCCGGCGCCATACGGGTCGCCCCGGGGGACGACCGCGACGACATCACGATGCTGCTGCCGCTGGCGTGAGCGTCCCCACCCCCCTCCAAGATCGCGGGCCGGCCGTGCTTCACTGGGGGTTCGGACCTTTCGGCATGGATCGATACGGAAGAGTGGATTGAGATGCTCCGCTACACGCTGATGCGCCTCGGGATCTTCGCGGGCTGCCTCCTCGTCGTCTGGGGCCTCGTCTACGCCGGCGCGTTCCCGCGCGGCTTCGGCGACTCCAACTTCCTGTGGGTCCTGCTGCTCGCCATGGTGATCTCCGCGCCGATCAGCTTCATCGTGCTGCGCAAGGAGCGGGACCGGGCGTCCGTGCAGATCGTGCAGCGGGTCGACCGCGCGAAGGCCAACCTGGACGCCAACCGCGGCCAGGAGGACGTGGCCGACGACGCGGCGCGGGCGCAGGGCCAGGCTTCCTGACCGCTGCCGCGGGGCCGGGTGCCCCGGGGCCCAACTAGTCTTGCCCCATGGGTGCCGTGAAGACCAAGCGGATGCCGCGGGCGGTCCGGGAACAGCAGATGCTGGACGCCGCCGTACGGACCTTCGGCCGGCGCGGGTACATGGCCGCGTCGATGGACGAGATCGCCGAACTGGCGGGTGTGTCCAAGCCGTTGGTGTACCTGTATCTGAACTCGAAGGAAGACCTCTTCACCGCGTGCATCCGCCGTGAGGCCAAGGCGCTGACGGACGCGGTCCGCGCCGGAGTGGGGCCCGGTCTGCCGGCCGACCGCCAACTCTGGGACGGGCTCCAGGCGTTCTTCGAGCACACCGCCGAGCACCCCGACGGCTGGTCCGTGCTGCACCTCCAGGCTCGCACCCACGGCGAGCCCTTCGCCGCCGAAGTGGCCGCGATGCGCGAGGAGATCGTGGCGTTCGTGACCGAGTTGATCCTGGTCGCCGCGCGCGAGGCGCACCACGACCCCGACCTTCCCGCGCGCGAGGTCGCCGGGCTCGCCGAGGCCCTGGTGGGAGCGGCCGAGTCCCTCGCCGCCTGGGCCAACGCCACCCCGGGCGTCACGGCCCGACAGGCGGCGGCGACCCTGATGAACTTCGCCTGGGCGGGGCTGGGCAACCTGATGGAGGGGCGGCCCTGGGCGCCGCCGATCATTGCTTCGTAAAGGATCTATGCGGTTTTCGTGAGCCCCTGGGAGTATCCGGTGGACACCAGCCCGACCCACCAGAGGCACTCATGTTGGTCATTCAGATCCTGCAGGCCGTGTTCGTCGTGGCTCTGCTCCTCTCCGACGGCAGACCCGCCGCGAGGCCTCTGGCGGTGTGGACCGCCGTGGGGTTCGGCGTGAGCCAGATCCTCACCGCGCGGGACGTCGGACTGGCTGACACCTTCTTCAGGTTGTGCGTCGCCGTGTTCGCCACCGTCGCGATAGACCGCTGGAGATCCGAGCACGACCGGCCGCTGTGGTTCGCCGGGGCCGCCGCCCTGCTGAGCGGACTCCTCCTCGGCTGGGTGGCCTGACGCCTCAGACGGCGAGAGGGTGCACCTGTCCCTCGACGTGCACCCTCCCCCACTCTCGGCTTCGCTCGAGCGGGGGGACCCCCATCGCGCTCCGCAGCTCGAACCGCCCGTTCCCGTCCGCCGCGTACGCCACCGCGCCGGGCAGCAGCACCGGCGCCCTGAACTCCGCCTCCACGCGGGCGCGTTCGGGCACCCCGTGCGCGGCGAGGCAGCGGGCCACCGTCCACATGCCGTGGGCGATGGCGCGGGGGAAGCCGAAGAGTCGGGCCGTGAGCGGGTGCAGATGGATGGGGTTGCGGTCTCCGGACGCGGCACTGTAGCGCCGGCCCACGTCCCCGGCGAGCCGCCACTCCTCGACGACAGGCAGCGGCTCCGGGGCCGTACGGGGCGTCTCGGCGGCCGGGGTGTTCGTGCGGTGCCGCGCGAGGTACGTGCTCGTCGACTGCCATACGACATCCTCGCCCGACCTCAGCTCGGTGACGACCGTGGCCTCGGTCCCACGCCGGTGCGGCGCCAACCCGGCGACGTGGACGCCGAGTTCGTAATCCGCGGCGGCAGGCAGGGCCGTGTGCCGGGTGATCCCGATCGACGTGTGGACCAGGCCGAGCAGCGGCAGCGGGAAGTCCCGGCCGCTCATCAGCCGCATGGCCAGCGGGAAGCCCAGGATGTGCGGATAGGTGACGGGAAGCGCGTCGTCCCCGCAGGCGAAGCCGCACACGCGCTCGTAGGCGGCGAGCCGGGGCAGGTCGGCGCGGACGCCGGGCAGTACCAGCCGGGTGCGCGGGAAGTCGGCGTCCGAGCCGGGCCGTTTGAAGGGGGAGCGCAGGGCACCCCGGGCGAGAAGCGGCGCGAGCGCGGGGGAGGTGGCGAGGGTGACGGCGGTCATCAGGCCCCCAGCAGGCTCTGGCCGCAGACCCGTACGACCTCGGCCGGGTGCGGTGCCGGTAAGGCTCAGATAGCGGTCGGCCATGTCGGGAACTCCCAGGGGGCTCGGGCGGCTTGGCTGTTCTTGCGTACGGTTGCCGAATCTTGCTTACTCTGGAGTAATGTTACCGGAGGTAAGCCTATGTGGGCGTGAGGAGCAGGTCGAGATGAGTCCCCGAGATGCCGACCACCGTCCTGGACGGCCTGGTGGAGCGGTACGGGCTCGAAACCCCGGGCGCCGTGGGCGAGTTCGTGGCCGGCGCCGTCCTCAAGCACAGCCGGGACCTCAACCTCGCCCGCGAGACCGCCCTCGGCTCGAAGCTGGAAGCGCACCCCGGCGTACGACATCCAGCAGGCCTGCGGCACCGGCCTCCAGGCCGGCGGGCGGCCAGGGCGTGACGGCGATCCTGGAGCGAACGTGCAGGGTCCTCACGTAACCGCCGTAGTTGCACAGGCCCGGCGCCGGACCCTCCCCGAAACCGCACAGACCCACCACGGCGGCACCGTACGATCTCCTGTCTGACCGCCGGTAACCCGTATCTCGGGCCGCTTCCGGTGAACGCCTCGGTGTGCGAGGCACGTACGTCATGCAGCCAGCAGTTCGCCGCTGCACGCTCGAGGAGCCGCCCGTGTCCAGCCCGTATCCGACCGCCCACGTCTCCTCGGCCCCCACGGTCTCGGCCGTCGACTACGACGGACTTCCGATCCTCGTGGAACCCGGGATACAGCGGCTGGGCGGCGTCGTGCGGGAGGTGTCCGTACCGCCGTTCGCGCCGCCCGTGAAGCACGGGTCGCTGGCCGACCTGCCGTTCGACAACGCGGAGAAGGATCCCGGGGCGGTCGTCCTCAGCCGCCGTACGGTGGACGGCCGTTGGGAGGACGTGACGGCCGGCCGGTTCGCCGACGAGGTGCTGGCGGTCGCCGAGGGCCTGATCGCCGAGGGGCTCGTCCCGGGCGACCGGATCGCCATCATGGCCCGCACCACCTACGAGTGGACGCTGCTGGACTTCGCGGCATGGGCGGCCGGTTTGGTCACCGTGCCCATCTACCCCACCTCCTCCGTCTTCCAGACCCGCTGGATCCTCCAGGACTCGGGCGCGGTGGCCCTGGTGACCGAGACGGCCGGCCAGGCGGCCGCGGTCGGCCCCGAACTCGAACACCTCGCCGACCTGCGGCACATGTGGGTCATGGAGAAGGGGCACGTGGAGCGGCTGGCCGAACTCGGCACGGCCCATGTGCCGGAGGCCGAAGTGACCGTACGCCGGGGCATGCTGGGCCCCGGCACCCTCGCCACCGTCATCTACACCTCGGGCACGACCGGCCGCCCCAAGGGCTGTGTGCTCTCTCACGGCAACTTCTTCGCCGAGGTCGACAACGCGATCGAGCTCCTCTACCCGATCTTCAAGGCAAAGTCGAACGAGGAACCCTCGGTCCTCCTCTTCCTGCCGATGTCCCATGTCTTCGGCCGCATGGTGGCGATCGCCTGCATCCGGGCCCGGGTACGGCTCGGCCACGCCCCCAGTCTCAAGGCCGAGGACCTGCTCCCGGACCTGGCCGCCTTCAAGCCGACGTGCCTGCTGACCATCCCCTACATGCTGGAGAAGGTCTTCAACTCCGCGCGCGCCAAGGCGGAGAGGGGCGGCCGCGTCTCGTCCTTCGACCGCGCGGCGTCGACGGCCATCCGCTACGGCGAGGCGCTGGAGGCCCGCCAGACCGGCACCGGCCACGGCCCGAGCCGCGCCCTGAAGACGGCCCGCGCCTTCTACGACCCCCTGGTCTACCGCCGTATCCGCAATGCCATGGGCGGCCGGGTCAAGTACGCGATCTGCGGCGGCTCACCGCTCGGCCGCCGGCTGGCCGCGTTCTACGCCGGAGCCGGCATCGAGATCTTCGAGGGCTACGGACTCACCGAGACGACCGGCGCCTCCACGGTCACCCCACCCCTCAAGCCCCGTCTGGGAACCGTCGGTTGGCCCCTGCCGGGTACGAAGGTCCGCATCGCGTCGGACGGCGAGATCCTCGTCGGCGGCGAACACGTCCTGCGCGGCTACTGGGATCCGCAGGCGGGCGGCGTGGTCCCCGCGACCAGGGACGGCTGGCTGTCGACGGGTGACATCGGCGAACTCGACGACGAGGGTTACCTCACGATCACCGGCCGTAAGAAGGAACTGTTCATCACCTCCGGCGGCAAGTCGGTGGCCCCGGCCCCGATGGAGAACTGGCTGCGCTCGCACCCCCTGATCTCCCAGTGCATGCTCGTCGGCGAAGGACGCCCCTTCGTCACGGCCCTGTTCACCCTCGACCCCGACGGCATCACCCACTGGCGCCAGATGAACGGCAAGCACCCGGTCCCGCCGGAACTCGTCGCGGACGACCCGGAGCTGACCGCCATCCTGCAACGAGCCGTGGACGAGGCCAACCGCCATGTCTCCCGCCCGGAGTCGATCAGAAAGTTCGCGGTCCTCCCGGTGGACTTCACCGAGGAGGCGGGCCATCTGACCCCGTCGATGAAGCTGCGCAGGGCAGAGGTCATGAGGGACTTCGCGGACGTGGTGGAGGAGCTGTACGGCGGATAGCGAGCGCTACCTCCGGGGTAATCGCTTCCGGCGCCCGCGCGCGTGAGGGTCGTCCCGTAGCGAGCCCGAGCGCCGGTCGTCGAACGAGGAGAAGCCGCCATGACCGCCTACGCCATCGCCCACCTCCGGGAGGCCGCCCCCCACCCGGAGATCGCCGAGTACATCGAGCGCATCACCGCCACTTTCGAGCCCTACGGCGGCCGGTTCCTGGTCCACGGCACGCAGCACGAGGTGAAGGAGGGCAGCTGGCCCGGCCACGTCGTGGTGATCGGGTTTCCTTCGATCGCCGAGGCACGCGCCTGGTGGGACTCACCCGCGTACCAGGCGATCGCTCCCCTCCGCTCCCGCCACATCGAGGGCGACATCATCCTCGTGGGGGGCGTCCCCGAGGGGTATGACCCCGCGGTCACGGCGAAGGCCTTGCGGGAGGCGTTGCCGACCGAGTAGGCGTTTTCGTGTCGGCAGGCAACCCCGCCGCACATTGCACCCCGCTGTCAGGAGGACGCATCGCAGTGTCAGCAGCCCCGATCGCCCAGGCCGAGGCGCTTCTACGGCAGTTCGGTGCCGATGCGGTTCCCCATCCGGGCGGCACTCTCCTCGCGCACCTGCTGCGTGTGCGCACACGGCTCGCCGACTGGGGCGCTCGGCCCGCCCTCCAGCTCGCCGGCCTCTGCCACGCCGCACACGGCACCGACGGCTTCCCGACCGGCCTGCTCACGCTGGACCGCCGCCCTGAACTCACCGCCGTGATCGGGACGGAGGCGGAAGCGATCGTGCACTTCTACGCGAGCTGCGACCGCAAGGCCACGTACCCGACCCTCGCGGACGCCGGCTCCCCCTTCCACGACCGCTTCACGGGCGAGCCCGCCCGGTCCCCCGCACCCCACCTGCTCCGCGACTTCGCCGAACTCACCGCCGCCAACGAACTCGACCTCGTCTGCGAGAGCCCTGCCTTCCGGGAGCGGTACGGACCCGACCTGCTCGTCCTCTTCACCCGCTTCCGCCCCCTCCTGAGCGAACCGGCCTGGCGGGACTGCCTCAGCGTGCTGCGGGCACCTCGCTGACGCGGCGCTTGCGGGCGATCAGAAAGGCCTGGCGCCGAAACTGTCGAACACCTGATCGAAAAAGCGGTCAGGGTGAAGGTCGGCCCACGCGGCGAGACTTTCGAACTCAATCCCGGGGGATTACCTAAGGGGAAACGAAGAGGGCGGGAAAAGGGCAGGAGCCCCGTCGCCGGAAGGCGCGGGGCTCCTTGGGTAATGCACTCGGGCTGCGATCAGACCGCGGCTCAGACGGGGGTGACGTTCTCCGCCTGCGGACCCTTCGGGCCCTGCGTGACGTCGAAGCTCACCTGCTGGTTCTCCTCGAGGGAGCGGAAGCCAGAGGCGTTGATCGCGGAGTAGTGAACGAAGACGTCGGGGCCGCCGCCTTCCTGGGCGATGAAGCCAAAGCCCTTTTCGGCGTTGAACCACTTAACGGTTCCGGTAGCCATAAGCCCTCCTTGGGCCCAAAAGGGTTGCCCTGCTCCAGAACCTGCAAGTGTGAAACAGCCGCACAAGTGCATATGTCTGAAAACGACGAGAGCCCGCGGTCACATGCTCCGCAGGCTCTGTACTGCAAGGGAAACCAAACTGCAACTTGCGGCGAGCCTAGCACGCAGGCACCCGAAAGCAATAGGGGTCAAGATCACGTCACTCGGACGTTTGAAACTTCCGTCGGACGGGTTGACGGTGGGGTCGGTCTCAGCACGAACCCCACGGGGTCTAGTCTCGCGATGTGGACAATTCTCGCACCCGGCCGCGCGTCGGCCACATCCAGTTCCTGAACTGCCTGCCCCTCTACTGGGGGCTCGCGAGAACCGGCACCCTCCTCGACTTCGAGCTGACCAAGGACACCCCGGAGAAGCTCAGCGAGCAGCTGGTGCGTGGCGACCTCGACATCGGGCCCATCACCCTCGTCGAGTTCCTCAAGAACGCCGACGACCTGGTCGCCTTCCCCGACATCGCGGTCGGCTGCGACGGTCCGGTGATGTCCTGCGTGATCGTCTCGCAGGTCCCCCTCGATCAGCTGGACGGCGCCCGGGTCGCCCTGGGCTCGACCTCGCGCACCTCGGTCCGCCTCGCCCAGCTCCTGCTGGCCGAGCGCTACGGCGTGCGGCCCGACTACTACACCTGCCCGCCCGACCTCAGCCTGATGATGCAGGAGGCGGACGCGGCCGTACTCATCGGCGACGCGGCCCTGCGCGCCAACCTGCATGACGGCCCGCGCTTCGGGCTCGCCGTGCACGACCTGGGCACGCTGTGGAAGGAGTGGACGGGCCTGCCGTTCGTCTTCGCGATCTGGGCGGCCCGCCGGGACTACCTGGAGCGCGAGCCGATGATCACCCGCCAGGTCCATGAGGCGTTCCTGTCCTCCCGCAATCTCTCCCTGGAGGAGGTCGGCAAGGTCGCCGAGCAGGCGGCCCGCTGGGAGGCGTTCGACGAGCGGGTCCTGGAGCAGTACTTCACGACCCTCGACTTCCGCTTCGGAGCACCGCAGCTCGCGGCGGTCGCCGAGTTCGCCCGACGCATCGGCCCGTCGACCGGCTTCCCGGCGGACGTGAAGGTGGATCTTCTGGAGCCGTAATCCCACGGCCGCCGCTCGGCACTACCCTGCTCGTGATGGCGTGATGGCGTGATGGCGTGATGGCGTGATGGCGTGATGGCGTGATGGGGGAGAGGGGGGCGGCCATGCAGCCGCTCGCGGCCGACGAACCGACCGCCGTCGGTCCCTACCGGCTTCTCGGCCGGCTCGGTTCCGGCGGTATGGGACGGGTCTACCTGGGCCGGAGCGCAGGCGGGCGCACGGTCGCGGTGAAGATCGTGCACCCGCACTACGCGCTCGACGAGGAGTTCCGCGCCCGCTTCCGGCGCGAGGTCGAGGCCGCCCGCCGGGTCGGCGGCGCCTGGACGGCACCGGTCCTGGACGCGGACCCCGGGGCTCCCGTGCCCTGGGTCGCCACGGCGTATGCGGCGGGCCCGTCACTGACCGCCGCGGTCACCTCCGGCGGCCCGCTGCCCCCGCACACCGTACGGGTGCTGGGCGCGGGCCTCGCCGAAGCGCTCACGGCCGTACACGAACTGGGCCTCGTCCACCGGGACGTGAAGCCCTCCAACGTGCTGCTCACCCTCGACGGCCCCCTCCTGATCGACTTCGGCATCGCCCGCGCCACGGACGGCACGGCATCCCTGACGTCGTCCGGCGTGTCCATCGGCTCACCCGGCTACATGTCCCCCGAGCAGATCCTGGGCAAGGGGGCCACGGGGGCGGCGGACGTCTTCTCACTGGGTGCGGTGCTGGTGTACGCGGCTACGGGCGAACCTCCGTTCCCAGGCGACTCGTCGGCCGCCCTGCTCTACAAGGTCGTGCACGAGGAGCCGGAACTCGGCGCCCTGACCGGGGAGTTGCGGGAGGTGGCGGAGGCCTGCCTGGCGAAGTCGCCGGATGCGCGGCCCGCGCCCGGCGAGGTGGGCCGACGGCTCGCTCCCGAGGGGGCGGCGCGGCTGGTGACGGGTGGGTGGCTGCCGGGGGCGCTGGTGGAGCAGGTGAGCCGGAGTGCCGTACAGCTGCTCAACCTGGAGTCGACGGATACGGCGCCGTCCGGACCGGTGGGCTTCAGTAGTCCGGCGATGGGGGAGTTCGGGCCGGCGCCGGACATGACGGGGGTCGGGTCGAAGCCTTCGAATGCGCCGACTGTCGTTCCCGAGCCCAGGGACGCGCCACCGGCCGAGCACGCGCCCGGCAAGGTGTCGGTCAGCGTCGCGGCCACGTCCACTCCCGATGAGGGAGGGCGGCGCCGGGTGAGCTGCACGGTGGCGCTCGCCGTTGCGGGTGCGCTGGCCGCGGTGACGGTGGGCATGGGTTTCCTGCTCCGCCCGTGGCTCGACGGAAGCGGCCACGACTTGGCGGACGGCAGCGCCGTCACGCCCCCCGCGGCCACCGCTGCATCCAGATCCGCGGACGGCGCCACGCCCGCCGCGCTCCCCGCCCGCTACCTCGGCACCTGGGAGGGCCAGGGCACCGCCCTCGACGGCACCCTGCCCATCGGCACCTTCCGGCTCACGGTCCACGGAGTGGGCGCCGGCGAGGAGTTGGGGCGCCTCGTGCAGACCGATCAGCTGGGCGGCACGTGCACCGACGTACTGACAGTGGAGAAGGTGACGAAGAGCCAGCTCGTGGCGACATCCGTGGGCGCGAAGACCAACCATGAGGGTTGCAACCCGACCCCCCACACGGTCCGGCTCACACCGATCGGCGACGACCTCCGATACACGTCGGACAGCTCGGCGGAGGGCCATCCGACGGCGCGGATGTCGAAGGTCAAGTAGCGGGCGCTTCTGTCCGGTTCGCGAGCCTGGCCGCGACGGCGATCATCCGCGCGGCCGTCACCAGCGTCCCCAGCAGGCCCACCGCCCACAGCCACGGGTAGTGCACGTGGACCCAGCAGGCTTTGCCCTCGCTGTAGCAGTCGGCGTCCCAGTCCCGCGTGTGCTTGGGCCGGAAGGTGGCGAAGATCGTGACGGTCGCGACCCAACCCAGGGCGAACCCCGGTACGCCCGCGGCCGCCCACGCCGCCGAACGCACCTTGTTCTTCTTCCAGTTCATCCGGGACAACGGCGCGATCAGCGCGGCCAGGGAGACCGGTACGAGGGCTCCCACGGTGCCGGCGAAGGCGTAGGCGCCGCCCGGCCAGGCGGGGGCCAGGTCGCCCCACACCGTGTCGCCCCACGTCTCGTCGGCCAGGGCCATCGGCACGATGAAAGCGAGGGCGCTGAGCATAATCACCATGGCGCCCAGGCAGGCGAACTCCCGCTTCTTCCGCTGAGCTTCGGCCCGCCGCCCGTGCTCGTACTGCAGCGAGGCCGGTGCCGCCTTCCCCCGCTTCGGCTTGGCCGACCCTCCGCTCATCCCGGTACGACCACCGTCCGCAGCTCCCCGTCGCCCAGATGCAGCATGCCCTTTCCGGGGGCGATCTGTCCGCCGACCATGCTGCGGGACAGCCGTACGCCGATGAGGTCGCCGCTGGACGACTCCTGGGGGGAGAGCAGGATGCCGCGGCGGGCCTTCTTGGCGTCGACCTGCCAGCCGGAGAAGCCGCTGCAGACGTCCTCCTCGTCACCGGCGATGACGAGCGCGAGGCCGCGTTCGGCGCCGCGGGAGACGATGCGCTTCATGTGGGATGCGGCGTCGAGGTCTTCGAGGATCTCCCCGTCGTCGACGAGGACCGCGATCGGCTCCTCCAGGGACGCCGAGTCGATGACCTCCTCGAACTCGTCCTCGTCGATGTCGTCGCCGGTGAAGACCTTCAACACGCCCTCGGTGCCGTCGAGTCGGCGCAGCGGCGACTGGCGGGGGGCGGCGATCACGAGCCGTATGCCCTGGGAGAGGAAGGACTGGGCGAAGTTCATCAGGACCGTCGAGCGGCCGGACTTCGCCGGGCCCGCGATGACGAACGCCGGTACGCCCTCGGCGAGATCGGGCCCGAAGCCGACGATCTCGTCGCCGCCGATGCCCACCAGCCCCCACAGCCGGGAGCGGGAAGCCTCCGGGTCGCGCATCTCCCACGCCTCGGGGAAGGAGATACGGCTCGGCAGGCTGTCCACGCGGAACGGGCGCCGGGAGCGCGGGACTCCGGCGTCCCGCGCTGTCGCCGCCTCGCCGATCGCCGCGATCGCCGCGGCCTGGCCCTGACCCGTGGTGTCCTCGGCGAGAAGCGCGAACTGCGTCTCCGTACCGGACTCGTTGCGGAACGCGCGGCCCGGCGGGATCTCCTCCGGCACCTTGCGCGTGGGGATGCCCAGCGTGGAGAAGTCGCTGCGGTCGGCGAGCCTGAGACCGTACTTGTCCTCGGTGAGCGTGGCGATGCGGCCGACGAGGAGCGTGCGGTCACCGGTCAGGACGAGGTGGATGCCGACGCTCGCGCCCTCGCGCATCATCGTCGTCAACTCGTCCGTCAGCGACCCGTGGTCGATCTCGCCGAGGGTCGGCACCCAGCCCTCCCAGCGGTCGAGCAGGACGACGATGTGCGGCAGCCGCTCGTCCTCGCCGGCCGCGGCCCGCTGCTCGCCGATGTCCGCGAACCCTTTCTCCGCCAACAGGTCCTGGCGGCGCCCGAGTTCACCCTTGAGCCGGTTGACCAGCCGGATCACGCGCTCGGTCTGGTTACGGCCCACGACAGCGCCGCAGTGCGGCAGCCGGGTCAGGGCGTTCAGCGCGCCGTTGCCGCAGTCGATGCCGTACATGTGCATGTCGGCGACCGAGTGCGTGCGGGCGAGGGAGCCCGCGATCGTGCGCAGCACCTGGGAGCGGCCGCTGCGCGGGGCGCCGCCGATCATCAGATGGCCGAAGGTCGAGAAGTCCACCACGACCGGGCGGCGCGCCTGGTCGGCGGGCAGGTCCTCGACGCCGTACGGCGCGGGGGGCAGCTTGCCGGGCGCGAGCGCCGGGACCGGCGTCTCGATCTCATCGAGGAGCAGCGTCTCGGAGAGTGCGTCCAGCCACGGCTTGTGCTGGGCCGGGATGCCGAGCGCCCGGTCGGCCTCCCGTACGGCGTCGACGAGCACCTTGAGGTCGGTGATCTCCTCGTCCTCGCGCGCCTCGCTCTTGGGCTTCACCAGTGCGGCCCGGCCCAGGTCCTCCCAGGTCAGCTCGCCGACCCAGGGCGCGAGGGCGGTGGGGTCGGCGGCACCGGGGCGACGGCCGCCGACGCGGCCCGACTGGAAGGGGACGAGGGAGGCGTGCCCGAGGCGAACGTAGGCCCGGCCCGGCGTGTTCTTGGAGATGTGCCCGGCCTCGGGCGCGTCGATGACGTCGGACGACTCGCCGCTGTCCGTCACGCGCAGGGCTATACGAAGGTTGGTGTTGGCCCGGATCTCGGGAGACACGACACCGGACGGCCGCTGCGTGGCCAGCAGCAGATGGATGCCGAGCGACCGCCCACGCTGGGCGATGTTCACGAGCCCCGTCACGAAGTCGGGCAGGTCGCGCACCATGGACGCGAACTCGTCGATGACGATGAGGAGTCGGGGCACGGGCCCGTGCGAGGCATCGCGGCGCACCAGGTCCTGATAGTCCTCGATGTCCTTGGCGTCGGCGGCGGCCAGGATGTGCTCGCGCCGCTTCAGCTCGGCGCCCAGCGACTCCAGGGCGCGTTCGACGAGGTGGGCATCGAGGTCGGTGACCATGCCGACGGTGTGCGGCAGCTTCACACAGTCCTTGAACGCCGAGCCGCCCTTGTAGTCGACGAGCACAAAGGTCATGTTCTCGGGCGTGTTGGCCACGGCCAGCGAGGCGACGATGGTCTGCAGCAGCTCCGACTTACCCGAACCGGTCGTACCGGCGATCAGACCGTGCGGGCCGTCCTTGCGCATGTCGATGCCGAACGGGCCGTCGTACGACTCACCGATCACCGCGAGCGTCGACTGCCCGCCCATCCGCCAGCGCGCGACGATCGCGTCACGGGTCGGCGGCTCAAGCTGAAGCACGTCAAGGAGCCGGCTCGCGCCGGGCAGCGCCGAGTCCTCGGTCTCACCGCTGATGTCGCGCAGGGCGGACAGGGAGCGAGCGAGCCGCAGGCACCAGGGGGCGGAGACGAAGTCGGGCCGTACGTCCTTGATGCGCTCGGCGCCCGCCTCCTCGACGCGCAGCCGCAACTCCGGTGTCTGGGCGGCGCGTTCGGGCTCGGTGGCTCCTGCCGCGTGCCAGGCCTGGAAGGAAGGGAACCCCCCGGCGACATGCTGCGGCTGGACCGCCTGCTGCGTCTGGCTGTCGTACTCCTGGGCCTTGGGCTCGGCGACGACGTACGCCTGGCACTCGCCCGGCAGGAACCGCTCCTCGGCGTCCAGGCAGATGGCGTACATCGCGACGGCAGGGCCCTCGCGCAGCAGCCGTACGACACCCGGCAGCGACCGCAGCCGCCGCGAACCGTCCCAGACGACCACGATGTCGGGCTCGCTGAAGTTGACGCCCTGGCCGCGGTTCTGCTCGGCGGCCTTCTTGCGGGCGTCCAGGAGCTGCGTCAGCTCGCCGATACGGGCGCCCACGGTCTCCGCGTCGGTGCCGATGAGAACGTTGACGTCCTGGCCGCCCAAGGGCCTGGCGTGCGGCAGCCAGCGCACCCAGTCCCAGCCGTCCTGGGCGCTGTTCTCGCTGAGCACGTAGAACTGCACGTCCATCGGGCTGTGCAGCGCGGCGGTCTGCGCGACGGCCCAACGCCCCAGCGCACGGGCGGAGTCACCCGGGCCGGCCATGCCGATGACACCGAGGGAACGCAGCGAGAGCGCGACGGGCGCATCCTCGATCCTCCACGTCACCTGACGCCGGTGATCGTCCTGCTCGGGGTCGTCGAGGACGACCTCGGACGGCAACTGCCCGGTCCCGACGCGGACAAGGAGGTGGTCGCGGTCGGTACGCCGCCGCTCCCAGAGGCGAGTACGGGGCCCGGTCCCGAGGGAGAGGACGGCCGCGGGATCGGGAATGGCGTTGCGCCGATCGAGCCGCTCGGCCGTCAAGGCGTCCTGAGCATCCTTCTCGATCCGCTCCTTCTGCTCCTTGTACTCCTTGACCTGCTTCGCATGGGACTTGCGCCCGTGCTTCTTGTCCATGAAGTAGTTGGCGAACAGCATGATGGGGCTGAGCCCCGCCATGATCAGGTAGTACCAGCGGTGGAAGACCAGCACGGCCACCACCGACCCGACGAGCGGCGTGAGCGCCATCAGCCAGGGCAGCGGCCGGGCCTCGAACTCGCGCGGTGGGCTCGGCAGCCGGAACTTGGTCTGCCGGTCCGGGGGACGCAGCCGGGGCGGCCGGTTGTAGTCGAGGCCGACACCGTCCTCCGACCACTTCAGGGCGGCGTTGGGAGGGGTGTACCGGCCGAGTTCGAGAAGGGTGTTGCCGACGGCGATCTGGCCGCCGAGCGGCCAGTCGCTGCCGTCGATCTTCTCACCGTCGAGGGTGACGCCCTCCTCGTCCTGGTGCACCGCTACTTGGCAGGTGCCATCGGTTGCAACTGACAATGTGAGGGCACGGGCGTCGAGTTCGGGATCGTCGATACGGATGTACGAGGCCGGCCCGCTGCCGATGTCGTACCGCCCGACCCCTAGCCGGTGCACGAACCCGGCGACGGGCCCGCCGACGACACGCAGTTCGACGAGCCCGGTGGGTTCGCCGGGCAGACACCCGGCGGGATCCTGAAGGCTGACGACGGCGCCTTCGCGCAGGGGCGACCCGACGACGGTCGCCGAGGGATCGACGGCGTACCCGTCGACGTACACGAGGGGCGCACCGCCGGCGGGAGCCTGGTGGTGCTGCCCGATGGGAATGACCTGAGCCCCGCCGATCCCGACCTGTTTGGCCAGCTCCTGGGCGATATCCCCGACGGTGGACTCGGGATCGGCATCAAGGACGACGTCGGCAGAGCCCCCGCCGAACGGGTCGACGACGGTCAGAGTCAGGCGCACGCTTGTCCTCCCCAAGCCGCTGTGGCCGCTTCCCTCCAGCAGGTCACAGTCGGAAGCGACGATATCCGCTCGATGTCACGGTGGCGCAATAGGAAGACCGCAGCAGGGTTCCCGATGGCAACGACACGCACAACGGCCTTAAGCTGCTCGGTCAGGAGCGGACGATCACACCGGTGGAACCAAGCGGCCCATCCGTCTCGTCCGCAGACAGGGAGCCACGGGGGTTGGCCCTGCGGCGTGTTGAAGAGGGAGCAGCTTCATGGCCAAGGACCTTGATGTCACATACCAGGACATGCGGGATGCTGCCAAGCATGTCGTGAAGGAGAAGGAAAAGCTCCAGGAGAAGCTCGACGGCTTGCGCAAGTACATTGCGAACCTGGTCGAGTCCGGCTACGTCACCAAGAGCTCGTCCAAGGCCTTCGACGAGAACTTCGACGAGTTCGTCCGCGGCACGAAGGACACGCTGGACGGGTTGGACGGGATGGGCGACTACCTGACCAATGCTGCCGACAAGTTCGAGCAGATCGACGAGGAGCTGGCTAAGGCGGCCAAGAGCAAGTAGGGGTTGGCCGACGGGGGTTTGAGGGCGGCGCAGCGGGCTCCTGGCCCGCTGCGCCGCCTTCATGCGTCACGCGTGTCGATCAGTCGTCAAGGCATGGGCGTACGACAACTCCTTCTCATCTGCCGTCACTCAGACGCAGGCTGCGCGCGAAGGCGTCGATGGCGTCAAAGGAAGCCTCGAGGAGGGCAGGATCGTCGTAGTGGCCTTTGAGCAGCAGATCGATGTTTCGGTCCGGGTCGTTCCAGGCATAGGCCACCGAGAGCATCAGGCCGCCGTCGGGTCCCGTCCAGCTGCGCAGGCACCGCAAGCCCTCGCCGAAGTGGGGCGAGACGAACGGGACAGTTTCCACGCGCTGGCTCGCAGCGGCAGTCGTGGGATCAGGCTCAGCCAACATGCTCAAGTGCAGGGCGCTGTGCTCCTCATCGCAGGCGAACTGCTTGGTGAACAGGACCAATGGCGCGGCCTCAGGTGGAATGGGACCGAAGAGGAACGCCTGATCGGCTTCGATGCGGTTTCGCAGCATTGAAGCCGAGCCCTCTAGAAACTTCTTCATCTGCCGCTTCTCACGCCAGGTGAGCTTGCGGTTGTGCAGCATTGCACTCGCGTCGAGTTGCAGATCCAGCCACTCGGTGAACTCCGACTTGCTTCCGCCCAGCGGCATGTGGAACCACAGGCCCGGATCGGAGTCGGTCTCAACGATCATCATGCGTAGCTCCAACGGAAGGTGGTCATCACGGCATCGAACAGTTCGACCAGGGTCTCAGTGAATTCGATGTCCATGTCAGCAGCGATCAATGTGCTGAAAGTGAATGTCAAGTACTGTGTGGGGTCGCTCTTCGGAATCGGCACGGTGTACTGCACCCGCCAGGACGGCACATCGACGCCCCTGTCGGGGGCGGCGGGAAGTTTCTGCACGGTGCGCACGGCCGCCACACCGTCGAGTTCTCGAGTCGAGGCGTCATCGGAGTCGCGAGCGAGATCAGCGAGCATGGCCTTGGGATCCACCTCCCCCGAGGAAGTGCCGATCGGCTCGGAGGCGATGAAGGAGGCCGGGATGATCATTCCGTGGATGCGCTCGACCGGTAGATAGAGCGTCAGGCCATGGGATGTGCGTGCCTGCCGAATGGTTTCCTTCAACTCCTTGATGAGCCGCATGCGGGCCTTCGGTAGGTCGTCCTTCGGGAAGCCGACCGGGAGTTGGGAAACGGATTTCCCTACGATTCGATGGATCGCCTCATTCGTCCCGTCCTTGAGGGGAATGATGTCCCATCCGGGCGGCGGAACGACATTGAATCCCGTAGGCACACGGGTGTATTCTATGGAGTTCTCAGGAAGTGACACTGCGGTTCCGAATCTTTTCTGCGACCCAAGTTGTGCCGACCAGTGCTGTGAGCAACGGAGCCCCGATAATGCCTGGCCAGAAGGAGCTGATGAGGCTCGGCAGCAGAATGGCCCAGCCCATGGCGAGGTCGCGTGTGAGCAAGGGTGGCCGCTTGCTGGGCGTGGGGTTCTTGACCAGGATCCACAGGACGTGGAGCAGACACCCGGAGAGCAGGATCCAATAGATCCAGAAGAGGATCTGACGGCCGGACTCCGGGAGCAGGAGCGAGATCACGATCAACGGTACGACTGACACCAGTGCTCCGATGATGGTCACGCGCACCCTGAAATTCGCGCCGGTGCCCAACTGCATCTTGAGGGACTCAGCCATATCTCCTGTTCTTTCCTTGCGTTTTTCGTGATTCCCGACGCGTGCCCACTTTGTTCACCAATGAGTGTCCGGAGCGGGCATCCAACCACTGCCCTTCCACGTGTTGTAATCCTCGTTGTACGGTTTGTCTCCAGGCAGCAGACCTTTCTCGGCCAGCCAGCCGATGGAATCGCTCTGACTCAACGCCTTGTCCATGACGTCGACGCCCATGCCGCCGTACGCGGCGGCCATCGATGCCGCATACCCCGCGTGTCCGAGTGACGAGGCTCCGCCAGCCACGGCGTTCGGGAAGGCGCCCTTGTTCGCGCGGAGTTGGCCGAACAGGCTCGCTGCCTCGTCGTCGCCCAAGTGCAGCCACTTGGACACGGTGGACACCTCGGTCGGCCCCTTGGCGACCAGACCAGTGTCTCTGGAGATCTTCTTCAGGGTGTAGTTGCGCAGGTCGGAGAAGAACTTCCGGGACACATCGTCCTGGGAATTCGCCATCGCCTTGCCCAGATCGTCCAGCATTCCCTTGTGCGCCCTCAGTCCTGCTTTCAGGCCGGCGGTTCGGGATGTCTGCGCGGCGGCGCTCGTGACCTTGTTGGCCCCTTTCAGAGCGGCAAGTCCACCTCGGCCGATTCCCATGAGGAGCAGTCCGCCGACGTCAAACGCCAGATCGGTCCATGACGCGTCACCTGTGGTGACCAGCATGGACCTCGTGAGGATGGTCAGGATCGCGATCCCCAGAACGAGGAAGTTCAGACCCGGAATCCAGATGGCGACAATGCCGGCGATGGTCGCCACCCAGCCCAGCCCGTCGAGGATTTGTTTGATACCCTTCGCGTGGTCATGGAACCAGCCCTTGGTGTTGTCCCACCAACTGTCCTTGATCACGTCGTTCAGTTGTCCGCCGATCTTGCGAGCATAATGCGCTGCACGCTCATCACGATCTCCCGTGATGCGATCCAATTGGGTGCGGAATTTCTGCAGCGGGTCGGCTTCCGCGGCGCCCTCCGAAGGTTGCGCCGTGCCCTTGTCACCGGACTCCTTCTTGGCCTTGTCGGCCTCCAGTTCCTCCTGCTCCTTCTTGGCGTTGGCGAGAACCTTGTCGGCGTCGGCCTGGAAGTCTTCTAGTTCGTTGGCCCAGTTGGTGAGGTGGCCGTGCACGTGTTCGTAGCGTTCCGCTACCTCGCGCAGGTGCTTCTCCAGGACTTCCGACTCTTCGCGGAGCTTGCCGGCGTACTTCCCCTTGAGCTCGTTGTCGCTCTTGATGCCGCAAAGCAACTTGGCCTGCGCTCGGAGCTTCTCTGCTACCGAGACCATGTGTTTCACTTCATCGCGGATCTCCTCGGGATCACCGGGAACGGGATCGGAGTCGGCGAGCGGATGCCAGTCGCGGGGGCGCGGCTTCGACGTTGCGCTCACTTCTTGTTCTTCCTTGCCTTCCGCAGCTCGTTCGCGAGCTGGGCATCCAGGCCAGTGAAACCGTCGATGGTCGACTTGACCAGTTCTCCAACCGTTTTGATGCTCTCCAGCATCTTGGTTCGGTAGTCGTCCCAGTTGTCCACGAAGTCACCCATCTTGTCCGCAATTCCCCCGCTGCCCCAGTAGGGGCGCATGTCGTCCTTCCGGTGATTGAGGCCCTTGAGCTCCTTCTGGATGCTCTTTAGGTGTGCCTCCGATTCGACAAGGAGATCGACATTGACGATGAGGTCTGAGTCATCTGCCATCGGGCCGCTCAGCCCTCCTGCATATGAACTGGGCGTGATGCGGCAACGGCGGGCAAAGAATGCTTCATGATCGACTCCCCGTGTGACAAAAGTTCAACCAAGGGTATTGACGTTAGCGTTGGTGTCGCAAACGTGTCAGTCGGAAGTTGTCGGTAGAGGTGGGAAGTTGGCGTACCACAGCGCCAGAGGTCGCCGTCGAGGGGGCTGGGGACCTCAGAGTGTGCACTTCCTGGGCCCAATGCCTGGGCATCCCGCGAGGCGGTGCGATCCAGCGGGCGATTGCCGGCGGCCCGTAGCGAGGCCTCGCTTTCGGGCCGTCGGCGTTACCTGTTGACGGACTGGATCTCTTGCACGGTGACGTCCTGCGCATTGCCGAAAGTGCCCTCGGGGAGCTGGGTCGGTTTGGGATTGCCTGTGCCCGTCCAGCGGATCTCCCACGTCACGGTGGCCTGCAGCTTGAAGGGGCTGTTGCCGGACGAGCGGAGGTATCTGAGGCCGCAGGGCGGGGTCCTGTCCGCCTTGCCCTTGGCGTACGGCTCGCCGATGGAGTCGTCGTTGTTCATGGCGCAGGTACCCGAGGCTGGGTAGGTCGCAGCGTCGGGTGTGCCGGGCTCAAGTCTGAGTGAGACCGGTTTGGCGGTCGTGGTGGCCTGGATGTTGACGCCGTTCACGTTGAGCGCGGCGGTCACGGAGACCTCTTTGAAGTCGGCCTTGTCGAGCCAGGCCCACGTGGGGAGGTTGACCTTGGTCGTGCCTGCCGGGGCCAGGGTCACGTCGGTGGTCGGCAACTGGATGCGGTTGTAGGCGAGTTCGGCGAGGATCTGCGGAGTGACGGCGTTCTTGCCCTGCGGGGTGTCACCGTTTTCGACCCAGAAGGGGAGGTCGCTGCAGTCCCAGGCCCCTGGTTCGTCGAGGCGGCTGTCGTCCTGGACCGCCACCCACCAGTTGCCCTCGTCCTTCTTGTCGATGTTGTAGTTCTTGTACTCGCCGTCCTTGTAGATGTCGCGGTACTGGGCCGTGGCGGTCTTGGCGTAATTCGGCTGCGCCGGGTCGTTCACCACGTCGTCGTAGCCGGTTTCGGTCCGTTTTGCGAACTCTTCGGCGGAGATCGGTTCGTACCAGCAGGCAGGCGGGGTCCAGTTGCCGACGGGCGTGACGGCTTTGGCCGTTGTGCCGCTGCCGCGTGTGGAGCCGGAGTATGTGATGCGCGACTCCAGAGCCCCGCCCGACTGCTTGCCGGTTGATTCGTAATTGCCCTGCGAGGTACCGCCGTGCCTTCTGTCCGCGAATGCTGTGGCGGGAGACAGAGCGAGTGCAGTGGCCGTTCCGCACACGAGGAGCCACTTGGCCTGTGCCTTCACGGTGTGCACTTCGCGCTCCCTCGCTCGGACGCCAGCTGGCTGGTCTGCCAGACACCATGCGAGTCCAAGTCCATGCGGGTGTTGTAGAAGACGTAGGACTTGCTGGTCACGGGTGTCTTGTCGACCTTGCCCGTCTTTCGGTCCTTGTCGTACGCCTTGCTCTCGTCAGCGCAGTACGTGAGGCCCACGGAGCCCTTGTCGAACTTCGTGAGCTGCGCGTGGTAGAAGCGCGTCGTACCCGTGATGGTGTAGTGGTCGTCGGTGTAGCCCTTGATCCAGTCGGCGGCACCGAGGAGGGCGGAGCCCGTGTAGTAGAACGGGATCGCCTTCGAGTTGACGTCGTTGCTCGTGATGGCCGCGTCCGTGGCTTCGATGCGGCGCTTGGCGTCCTCCAGCGCGGCAGTCTCCGCCGAGTCGCTCGAACTCCAGCCCTCGTAGACGTGTTTCACGTCCGCAGACAAGGACACCTTGGGGCGCTGGACGGCGTCGGGTGACGTGCTCGGTGTTGCTGATCCGGTTGCCTTGCCCGTATCGGCCCCCGCGATCTTGCCGTTGGGTTTGGAGGTGTCACCTCCGCCACCACAAGCCGTCAACAAGAGGGTCGCCGTTGCGGCGAAAACGGCAGCAACGGGCACAGCGCGGCGCTTCACAGTGGGCTCCCCGTGAGGTACAGAAGTTCATCCAAGAGCGCCGACGGTACCGGTGAGGTTCCCGCTTCGCCAGAGCGAACTCCGCCAAGAGGCAGGCGATTCCGGGCGTATTGGCCTTCTCCGGCTGGGCGCTGCCCGAGGATCGTACCCAAATGTGCGACGGCCCCGGACGCCTTGTCATGATGCGTCCAGGGCCGCTGTCGCCTCAGGATTCCGTTTCGCTATTCGGGTGTTCCGCATCGCGCGCATGCGCAGGCGGGTATGCCGACGTGCACGGCACCGGGCCGGCGTGCTCGTCGGCCAGGATCTCGGTCCGGTACTGGTCCTCGGTCATGGTGCCTTCCGCGTCGACCTTGTAGACGCGGAGCGTGAGGCGGGAGCGGTGGCTCGTTTGCTCTAGGAGTTCGAGTGCGTCGCCGAGGGGCGGGTAATGCGGCGCGCACCCCGGGCACGCGTAGACGTTGAAGCCGGGTCCGGTCGGGGCGTGGACCTCGTGGACCAGGACCGGTTCGCTCGTCGTGCGCTGACAGCGGGCACACATCCGCAGGGCCGGGCGCGTCATCGCGTCGCTGCCGGTACGCGTACACCGTGGATGCGCCTCGGGTCCACGACGCTTTGGCTGTGGCGTGTGTCGGGGCCCAGAACGTAGGGGCGTACGAGACAGGAGGCGTTGCCGTCGAGGAGTTCCGTGAATCGGGGCTGGGGGATCGGGTGAAGCGGAGGGGCGGCGGTGCGCCGAGGCGGTGTCGACCGCGGGGGCTTGGCGTCCAGATACTCAGCATCCGTGCCAGGAGTCGGAGAGTAAGGTCCACATGTCGGCGCTCCTTTGAAGCGTTGGCCATGCCCCGGGACGACCGCCAGCATCGACTACAAGGGCGTCCAGATGGCAGCGACCACGGTCGCGACACCCGTCGCCCTCAAGGTGGAGGCCGGAACCGCCGATGCCGACCCGCAGACCTGTTCGTACGACTTGATCAAGGGACCCGACGGCTACTCGGTCGACAGCACGGACTCGGGGTGCAACGTCACCTACCGTCGCTCCTCCGGCGACGGCACGTACCCGTTCAAGGCGTCGATCACCTGGAAGGTCACCTGGACCGACTCGGCCGACCCGGACGGGCCGGCGCGGCAGCCCGGGCTGCCGGACGGATTGTCGACGTTCGAGCAGGCGGTAGCCGTGCGGGAGATCCAGGCCGTGAACCGCTGACCGGGCCAGGTGTTCTCATGTCGGGGCCAGGTGACGCCTTCATACGCGGCGGCCCCGGACGCCTCGTCCTGCTGCGTCCGGGGCGCACAGTCGCTATGTGACGTCGCTACCGGACCGTCCACTCACGCGCTGAGGGCCACTGAGCAGCGCGTGGGTCAGATCTGGCCGAGGTCGGTCTCCAATGGGAAGGGGGCCGCGACCTTGAGGACAGCGGTGAACACGTCGCCCTGCCGGTAGGTCTTCGTCGCGGGGTCGAGGACGTAGGTGTACACGAGAGGAACGCCCGTCGCGGCCTGCTCGATCCGCCAGTAGAAGCCGATACCCGCCTTGGCGTACTGGTCGACCTTCACGATCCGGTCGGTGGTCTCGGAGCCTGGTGAGACCACCTCCGCGACCAGCAGCACGTGCTCAGGGCGGGTGGGGGTGATGTCGATCGTGTCCGCGCGGTACACGACGACGTCCGGGTGCCGATTGGTGAGCGGGACGTCCTGAAGCCGGACGTCGAAGTCCGTATCCGCGTTCCAGTCCGGGCCTGCGGCGGCGTCCAGGGCATTCGCCGGAATCCGGGCCAGCCGGTTGTGCCGCTTGGACGCGCTCGGACTCACGACGACCATCCCGTCCACGATCTCGATCCCGGCGCACTGCTCGTCGGACCAGGACTCGTACTCCTCCGCCGTGATCTGCTCATGCATCCACGCCGGGGCCACCATCTCGGCCGTCATGAAGCACCTCCCGGACACTGCGCGGCGGGCCCGATCCCGCTGGATTCAGCCTACTTTCCCCACCTGCCAGCACGCTGCCTTCAGCACTGGTGGCCTGTGTGGAAGTGTGAAACCCACATGCGGGGGCGACTTCCGCTTCGAGATCGCGTACGTCTATATGCAGGTGGCCGACCACATCGCTGCCCGTATCACTTCGGGCGAGCTGAGCCCGGGGTGCGGCTGCCAGGTGAGCGGGATCTGGGTGCGGAGTACGGAGTCGCGTACCCACAGGCTGACGCACCCGCGGACGGTGACGACCGGGAGTAGGCCGAGGTCGCGAAGATCGCCTGACGCAGGTGACCTACAGGAGATCACCGACCACGGGACTCCGGTAGCGGCTGTCATCCAGATAGAGCTGCTCGACTACTTCCAGCACCTCGAAGACGAGCGGGACCTCGCCGCCGCGCAGGAGAGCAAAACGCAGAGTCGGCGTCGGGTTTCCCACGCCGAGGTGGCGGATCCGTATGCTGCCAGGGGCGGGCAGGACTTCGCGCAGTTGGCAGCCTTCGGCGATGGGCGCATTCAGGTAGTACAGCAGCAAGCGGGTGACGGCGGCCTGCTGCTCTCGGTCTTCCGGGGTCGGCACCGGTTGAGACACGTCCTAAAGGTCTCCCGGCTGCGCCTTAGCCGCCTCTCCGTTCGCCCCCATCAGGATCGCGTGGGTCTCGTGGAGGTCCTTGCCCGCCTTCAGCGGGACTCGGGACTCCACCATGACGACCCCGCTCCGGAGTTTCGTGAACGTCGGCGGCTGGGCGTTCGCCGGGAGGTCGGCCAGGAAGCGGGTCACTCGGTGGCGCTGGCCGGGGGAGAGTTCGGTCTCGGGGATCTGGTGGACCGTGCCGGAGAGGATCTGCGACAGGCGTTTCGCGCTGTCCGGATTGCCGGTGAACAGGCGGACCCAGGAGTCGTCGGTGAATGTCAGCCGTACGTCCGCCTCGAGCTCGCTGTACGTCATCTGCCGCGCCCCGGCGATCGACTCGCGCGGGAACTCGGCGAGTACGTCGGCCTTGTCCAGGGTGCCCGCGCGCGTGCCCAGGAAGAGGAGGCGGCGGGTGGTCAGGGCCAGGTCGGTGGTGTAGTCCTCGGGGCGACGGGCCGGGTCCAGCTGCCAGGGAACCGTGCGGGCCAGGGTGCCGGGGGCCGCCCAAAGGACCGGGAAGTCGTCGACCTCGTTCTCGCGGTCCTCCGGGTTGCCCCGGACCGGGACGTCGCCGAAGGGGGTTCCGGCGGCTCCTCCGAGGTTCGCGATGAGGTTCGCGATCAGGGGGATGCCGACCACGAACGCGCGCCCGGTGCGTCGTGCGGCGCGGTCACCCGTGGTGTTGAGGGTGTAGACGGGGCCCGCGGGCCAGCCTGGCAGGTCGTCCTGGATGTCACGGCGATCGGGGTCGCGGAACCACCTCGACTTGGCGACGGCGGGCGACATGCCGGTGGCGAACCTGGCCGCCGTGCGTAGCAGCAGATCTTCGTCGGCGTCCGGGTACCAGTCCATCAGTACTTCACTTCCAGTACGTCACTTGTCCATGGGGGACTCGGTCGGGTCGGTCGGTTCGTCACCGGGCGGCGGAAACTCCAGCGAGCCCACGATTCCCGCGACTGCCTGCGAGAACTCGTCCCACTGTTCCACGGAGGCCGTGTCGAGGGTGACCACCGCGGTGTAGGGGCCCGTCGGGAACGGGATGTGCACCTGGATCTGGCCCATGATCAGCTCCGTGTCCTCGCCCGACGCCGTGTATGCGCCGTCCACGAGCAGCTTCCGGAACGTGATCGCGGAGACCGCAGGGCCGCACGGCAGGTCCAGCCAGGACACCTCGCACAGGGGGTCGCTCAGCAGCACGGCCCGGATCCCCTGGGCGACGATGTCCGGGTCCGTGTCTCCCGACTCGTACGCCGCGATGGTGACTGAGCAGTGCGCCACTCCGCCCTGTGCCACTCCGCCTTGCGTCGCTCCGTCGCCGTCCTCAATCGCGTACAGCCCGATCCCGAAGAACGCGATCCCGTCCGACAGCATCTCGTCGGCCATCGCGCCGTACAGGGATCCCATGGTGTTCCACAGCGGCTCCTCGCCGTGCGGGTAGATGTCCCGGACCAGGCGGCGGGCGGCCTCGGCGCGTTCCTCAGGGTCGAGCGAGACCTCGATCGCGTGGATGCCCTGCGGGAGGCGGAAGGCCATGGGCGGCAGGGTGGCGCTCTGCACGGTCAGGACCGTGGAACTGCCGGTCGTGACCCGCGACTTGCCGGCCGGACCCTCGGGCGTCTCGGTGTCGGACATGACCCGCCTCAGCCTCCGAAGTCGTTCGTAGCGATGGTGTGCACCTTGAACACGTCCAGACCGCCCTTGATCGTGGCGTCGAGGGCGCGGCCCGCGCGGCTCATGGGGGCGATGATCTCGGCGCTCTTCACGAAGGGGAGCTTGGAGGCGAAGTTGAGTCCCTGGGTGCCGAGGAGCTGGCCCTTGCGGAAGTTCTGCAGCCCGCTCTCCACGGCGAGCGTGAGCCGGCTGCCGCCCTCGCCGAGTTTCACCATGGGTACGGCCTTCAACGGGCCGAAGAGCACGAAGGACTTGCTGATGCTGGTGACACCGCGGTAGCCCTCGCCGAGTTCGGCGGCCCGCGCCACCGCGTTGGCGCCCTTGGCGAGTTCGGCGCCGCCGGTGAGGCCCTTGACGCCCGGCAGGATGCCGAGCGCGTCGAAGGTGACGTCGGTCCAACTCACATCCGCGCCAGAGGCCTTGGCGACGAGGTGCGTCAGCAGCGCGGCACCGCTCGTGATCATCGCCCCGGCGGCGAAGATCGCGCCCAGCGGTTCGAAGGGGGCGGTGATGATGGCGAGCATGCCGAGGACGCCGCTCGCCAGGCTCAGGACGTCGCCGATCGTCTTGATGAGGTCGGCGTGCTCCTTGAACCAGTCGCCGGTCGCGTCCCACGCGTCCGCGATCCCGTGCCCCAACTTGTCCCAGAAACCTGGCTCGTCGGGAGCGATGTCGCCGGCCTTGTCGAGGTCTTTCCCTATGTGGGCGGCGGCCTTCTTGTAGCGGTCCTCGAGGTCGTGGACCTTGCTGATGACCGCGTCGACCTCGCCGGAGGCCTTGCCCAGTTCGTCGCTGCCCTTGCCGTCGCCCTTATCGTCGGCCTTGGTCTTCGCCTTCGCCTTGGCGTCGAGCTTCTCCCCGGCCTCTTTCTCCAGGCGGTCGGCCTCGTCCTGGAAGTCGGCGAGTTCACCGGCCCAGCGGTGCAGGGCGCGGGAGGCCTTGTCGAAGGACTCGTAGCTCTTCTTGATGAGCGGGGTGACGTCCGTGGAGATGTGCTCGCTGAACGCGATCGCGGTCTTGCCCTTCCAGGCGCCGCACTCGATCCGCTCCAGCTCCCGCACGGCCGTGCCCAGTTCGCTCGCCAGGCCGCCGATCCGCTTCGCCAGCTCGCGCGTCTGCTCGACGTCTCCAGGGGTCGGGTCCCAGCCTATGTGGGGGAAGGAAGGGCGTCCCATGGTGTGGTCACTGCCCCTTCCGCTTGGCCGACTTGCCGGACTTCGAGGCCCGGGCCGACTTGAGGGACTCCGCCAGTTCCAGATCGAGTTTGTCGAAGGTCGACCCGATCTTGTTGATCATCTTGACCGCGTTCTGGGTGTGTTTGCCCAGTTGCTTGATGCCGTAGCCCCAGTCGTCGGCGAAGTCGTGGACCTCGTCGACGAGTTTGGGCGCGCCGACGACCGAACCGTCCGTGTGACGCAGCGTGCGGCGGGCGGTGTCCATGCGGTCGGAGATCGTCGAGAACGTCCTTTTCAGGTCCTCGAAGATCGTGTCCTCGATCCGTAGATCACTCACTGTGCGTTCCGTTCCAGCTGGTCAGCGGGTGTGGTGGCTCACTTCACGCGAGTGAAGAGTTCGGCGAGGGGGCGGCTCGCAGATCGTACGGTGGCCCCCAGTGCGCATCGAAGGGGCGTGACGAAGGGATGGGTGTTGCTTGGGCGGCGCCTGGAAGTGTCTTTGCCTGGACTTGGTTCGATGGAAATTCCGCCTGATCCCTGCTCGTTCGTGAGTGGGAAACGATGTGGTGAGTGAATCGTGCAGGCTTCATGGGTGGTCCGTGAGGGTGCGTTCGTGGTGACCCGAGGTGTGCGATGGTGAGGGGTTCGCTGGCGCACAGGTTCCGGGTGTGGTGGGCCCTCGGTGTTCAACTGGACTGCGCACGAAGGTAGTTGCAGAGCTTAATGGCCGTGCGTGCGAGGATCGCAGGGGCGGACGCGCCTTGAGGGCCCTATGCCCGGCTGATACGGTGCGATCGCTTGACACTCACTTCGGCGCTGGGTAACTGACCAGGTCGGGCGGTGCGTCCAGCGCGTTCCGCGTCTCGCGCGCGGGCGTCCGGGGGTGAAGTGTCCGCTTTTGCAGAGAACTTGGCAGACATTTTCTGGGGCGTACGGGGAGCGGTTGCGTGAAGATCCAAGAGCGTACGGGGGCGGGCGCGGGTCGTTCCGCCGCTCCGGCTCAGCCGGGGGTCGGTGACCGGCTTCCCACCGCGCCTCGCGAGCGCAAACCGGCACTGGCCGCGCTGGCCGTGCTGTTGATCCTCGTGGGCGCGCTCGGCGCCACGACGCTCGTGCTGCGCGCCGGGGACCGGATCGAGGTCGTCAAGGTGACGGCGCAGATCGACGCCGGGGAGTCCGTCAAGGACAGCAACGTGACGTCCGTGATGGTCGCCGCCGACGACAGCATCGACTACGTCAAGTGGGACCAGCTCGCCACCCTCAAGTCCCTCAAGGCCAAATCCACCATCTATGAGGGCACGGTGGTCGTGGGGCAGATGTTCGCCGAGGGCAGCTCGCTCCCGGCCGGCAAGGCGTCCGTGGGCGTCGCCCTCAAGGAGGGGCAGTACCCCGCCGACATCAAGGTCGGCGACACCGTCGCCGTCTACAACGTCGATACGAGCAGCTCGAGTTCGGAAAAGACCGGCTCGACCGGCTCCAGCTCCTCCGACGGGCTCATCGTCGCCAACGCGCGCGTGAACACCAAGTCCGACAGCAGCGACGCCACCATCAGCACCGGCAATCTCTCGCTCACGCTGCTCGTCGACGAGGCCGACGCCGCCGCCGTGACGCGTGCCGCGTCCGCCGGTGCGGTCGCCATCGTGCACGTTCCCGGCAACGGCAACTAGAAGGCGGCCCCCACCCCATGGCCCTCATCGCTCTCGCCGCCGACAAGGGATCCCCCGGCGTGACCACCGCGGCCGTCGCCCTCGCGGCGGTCTGGCCGCGGCGTGTGCTGCTCGCCGAGGCCGATCCCGCCGGCGGTGACCTGGTCTACCGCAGTGCCGCCGCGCACGGCGGGCCGCTCAACCCCAACACCGGCATGCTGTCCATCGCCTCCACCGCCCGGCGCGGGCTGGTTCCCGATCAACTCTGGGACCACGTCCAGCCGTTGAGCGGTGGGCTGGAAGTTCTCGTGGGGCTCGGGATCGCCGAGCAGGCTACCGGGCTCGCCGGCCTCTGGCCCACCCTCGGACACGCCTTCGCCTCCCTCGCCGACTCCCCGAACGCGCCCGCCGACGTCATCGCCGACTGCGGACGCATCAGCGGGGACACCCCGGCCGTCGAACTGTTCCCGCACGCCGCGCTCGTGCTGCTCGTCTCGCGCACCGAACCCGAGGCCATCGCCCGCGTCCGGGACCGCGCCGCCGCCCTCTCCGCCAAGCTGCACGGCGGCCCGCGCGGCGCCGCCGCGCTCGCCACCCCGCTCATCGGCGTCGTCCTGATCGCCGACCCGAGCAGCGCGGGCAAGCTCGCGGGCCAGGTCAACGACATGCTGGTGCATGCCCAGACCGGCGCCCGCGTCGTCGGCACGATCGCCGAAGACCCCAGCGGCGCCGACCAGTTGGCAGGGCGCAAGCGCGGGCGCCTGGAGAAGTCGCTCCTCATCCGCTCGGCCCGCAAGGTCACCGCGGACCTCTACCAACAGTACGGCGCCTCCTGGGCCGTATCCGCACAGGCGCAGCAGGCCCACCAGCAGACGCATCACGCACCCCAGGCTCAGCAGCAGCCGCAGTCCCAGCACTTCCAGCACCCCCAGCAGCCCCACCAGGGCCACGCGGGAGCCGGACGATGACCGCTGTCGACCACCAGTTGGTCAAGCGGTTCCGGCAGGACGCCGGTGACCGTATCGCCGAGCAGCGCCGGCAGGACCAGGTCAACAACGTCACGCCGATGTCCACGGAGGACGAACGGCAGTACGCCCGCGCGGTCATCGCCCAGATCCTGGAGAGCTACGCCCGCACCGAGATCAACGCGGGCCGTACGCCGCTCGACGCCGAGACCGAGGAGCAGTATGCGGCCGCCGTGCACGCCGCGCTCTTCGGCGTGGGCCGGCTCCAGCCGCTGCTGGACGACGCCGACGTCGAGAACATCGACATCAACGGCTGCGACCAGGTCTTCGTCGGCTACAGCGACGGCCGTGAGGTCAAGGGCGACCCCGTCGCCGAGACCGACGAGGAGCTCATCGAGCTGATCCAGGTGCTCGGTGCTTACTCCGGCCTGTCCTCGAGGCCCTTCGACTCGGCCAACCCGCAGCTCGACCTGCGGCTGCCGGACGGCTCGCGTCTGTCGGCCGTGATGGATGTCGCCCGGCGCCCCGCGCTGTCCATCCGCCGTGCCCGCATGGGCAAGGTGTTCATCTCCGACCTGGTCGGCAACGGGACACTCACCCCCGAGGTCGCGCACTTCATGGCCTGCGCGGTCCGCGCCCGCAAGAACATCATGATCGCCGGGGCCACCAACGCCGGTAAGACGACGCTGCTGCGCGCGCTCGCCAACGAGATCCCGCCGCACGAGCGCCTCGTCACCGTCGAGCGCGCTCTCGAGCTAGGCCTCGACACGTTCCCCGAACTGCATCCCAACGTCGTCGCGTTCGAGGAACGGCTGCCCAACTCCGAGGGCCAGGGTGCCATCAGCATGGCCGAACTGGTCCGCCGTTCGCTGCGTATGAACCCCTCCCGCGTCATCGTCGGTGAGGTTCTCGGCGACGAGATCGTGACCATGCTCAACGCGATGTCTCAGGGCAACGACGGTTCGCTGTCCACGATCCACGCCAACAGCTCCAGCGAGGTCTTCAACCGTATCTCCACGTACGCGTTGCAGGCCTCCGAGCGGCTGCCCATCGAGGCCAGCCAGATGCTGATCGCGGGCGCGGTGAACTTCGTCGTCTTCATCCAGCGGCGCAACGACTACCATACCGGCGGCCGCCTCCAGCGCATGGTCACCTCCGTCCGTGAGGTCAACGGCGTCGATGGCCGCGTGCTGTCCAGCGAGGTGTTCGCCGAGACCCCCGACGGACGGGTCGTACCGCACGCGCCCATAGCCTGCCTGGAGGACCTGATGGCGTACGGCTACCAGCCCCACGGGGCGTGGGGGTGAGCATGAACCTCGAAGCACTCGGCTCCATGGGCGGGCTCTTCTCCACCACCGTCCTGTACTCGATCGGCAGCGGTGTCGCCGCAGGCGGCGGACTCGCGCTGTTCCTCGTCGCCGTACGCGGACTGCCCGTCAAGCCCGACCACGAGAAGCAGAAGGCCAACGAACGGGCCGCCGAACTCATCCGGTTCGCCGGTCAGCGCGGTTCGCTCGCCGCGATCATCGGGCTCGCCGTGCTGCTGCTGACCCGCTGGGCCGTGGCCGGTATCGCGGCCGGTGTCCTCGTCTTCTTCTGGGACCGCCTCTTCGGCGGCGCCGCGGAGGAACGGGCCGCCATGCGCCGCGTGGAGGCCCTCGCCTCCTGGACGGAGTCCCTGCGCGACACGATCGCGGGCGCGGTCGGTCTGGAACAGGCCATCCCGGCCTCGGCGCGCGCCTCGGCCCCGGTCCTGCGCCCCCACCTCGACGCCCTCGTCGACCGGTTGCGCTCCCGCACCCCGCTGCCCGAAGCGCTCCAGGTGCTCGCCGACGAGATCGACGACGCGTCCGCCGACATCATCGTCGCGGCCCTCATCCTCAACGCCCGTCTGCGCGGCCCCGGTCTGCGCCAGGTGCTCGGCGCCCTCGCCAAGTCGGCGCGCGAAGAGGTCGACATGCGGCAGCGTGTGATGGCCCAACGCGCCTCCACACGCCGCTCGGTGCAGATCGTGGTCGCCGTCTCGGTCGCCTTCGTCCTCGGACTCGCCGTCTTCAACCGCGACTTCGTCTCGCCGTACGGCACCGCGGTCGGCCAGCTCGTCCTGGCCATCGTCTGCGCCCTGTTCGCGCTCGGCTTCTGGTGGCTGCGCAAGCTGTCCACGATCGAGACGCCCGAGCGCTTCCTGGTGCGCGACGAGTCGTCGGTGCAGTTCGTACGGCCCCGCACGCCCGCCGGACCGGCCGGGCAGGCCGGGCAGGCCTCGCCGTTCCAGCCGGAAGAAGGTGTACACCGGTGAACCTGACGATGCCGATCGTGGTCGGCGTGGTGCTCGGACTGGGTGTCTACGCTCTCATCCGCGCCCTCATCCCGACCAGGCGCAGCGCGGTCGCACAGGTCGCGCGGATCGACGCGATGCGGGCGCGCGGAACGGCGTACGAAACCGCCCGCCAGACCAGGGACACGGGCCGCGTCGGCTCGCTGCGGGCCCAAGTCGGCGCACGCGTAGCCGAGTTCTACCTCCAGCAGGGCTGGGAGCAGCGCTCGCTGCGCGCGGACCTCGCCGTCCTCGACCGCAGCTGGGAGAAGTTCCTCGCGACCAAGGTGCTGCTCGCCACGGCAGGCCTGTTCTTCGGCCCGTTCCTGTTCGCGGTGGTGTGGACGATGGGCTTCGGCTCCAGCCCGGTCATCCCGGTCTGGCTCGCCCTGCTCTGCGCCGCGCTGTTCTTCTTCCTGCCCGACCTGGAGGTACGGCGCGACGCGGCCGACAAGCGACGCGATCTGCGGCGCGTCATCGGGGCGTATCTGGACCTGGTGTCGATGAGTCTGGCCGGCGGGCGCGGTCTGCCCGAGGCGCTGATGGCCGCGGCCGAGGTATCGGACGGCTGGGCCACGCACCGCATCCGCAACGCCCTCGCCGACGCCCGCATCACCGGCATCAGCCAGTGGCAGGCGCTGGGCGCGCTCGGCGAGGAACTGGGCGTGGAGGAACTCAAGGACCTCTCCGCCTCGCTCGCCCTGGTCGCGGACGACGGAGCCAAGGTCCGCGAATCGCTCGCCTCCCGCGCCGAGACCATGCGGCACCGCGAACTCGCCGAGATCGAGGGCAGCGCGGGCGAGAAGTCCCAGTCGATGCTCGTGGCCCAACTGCTGCTGTGCGCCGGCTTCCTGGTGTTCCTGATCTTCCCGGCTGCGATGAGGGTGTTCCAGGTGTGACGCGGATCCGAGACCGTATCCAGAACTGCCCCGACTAGCTTCGAATTATCGCGACGCGAATCGCTTCGAGAGGACAACTCATCATGAACGGACGGAACTTCAGCACCGGGATCCCGGCGGTGGACTTCCTGGTCACCTTCCTGCAGGGCCGCGTGACGCGCGCCCGCTCCGGCGAACTCGATCGTGGCGCCTCCGCCGTGGAGTGGGTCATCATCTCCGCGGTCGTCGTGGCGATCGTCGGCGTGGTGGCCGCCATCATCAACACCGCGCTGAGCGACGGCGCCAACAAGGTCGGCGACTGCATCAAGGGCGCCAGCGCGAGCAAGACCTGCTGATCGCGCGGACGACGGGGACGAGAGCGGGGACGGCAACGGGGATGCGGGCACAGGTGGGCAGATGGGTTCGCCGACGCGCGGAAGCGGCGCGCGGTCCCTCCGAGTCCGACTCCGGCATGACCGCGATCGAGTTCGTGCTGCTCACACCCGTCCTCTTCTTCATGATCTTCGCGACGGTGCAGTTCGCCCTGTACTTCTTCGCCGACCACGTGGCCCAGGCGGCGGCCCAGGCGGGCGCCCGCAAGGCTCGCGCCACGGCCGACGCCCAGCCCGGCGCCTGGCGGGGCGAGGCGCGGGACGTCGTCGACTCCTACATCCAGCAACTGGGCCCGCAGCTCGTGCTGTCGCCGAACGTCACGATGCTCCAGCCGGAGCAGCACATGGTGGGCGTGGAGATCTCGGCACGGGTGCCGACGGTGTTCCCGGGCCTGGACCTGACGGTGCACGCGCAGTCGTCGGGGCCGGTGGAGCGGTTCGTGAAGGAGGGGGAGAACTAGATGGTTACCTTCCTGCGCGAACGCTTCGGTGGTGAGGCGGCCGACCGGGGCCTGTCCACCGTGGAGGTGGTGATCCTCGCCCCGGTGATGATCATGTTCATCCTGGTGCTTGTGGCCTTCGGGCAGTTGGTCGACGGCCGGGGCGCCCTGGACGGCGCCGCGCGTGACGCGGCCCGCGCCGGCTCGATCCAGAAGGACCACGGAACGGCCATGGCTGAGGCCCGCAAGGCCGCCGAGGCCGACCTGGCGGACGTCTGCTCCGGCCCGGTGTCCGTCGTCCAGACCAGCCAGGGCTTCGAACCCGACACCATTTTCACGGTCGAGGTCAGCTGCCAGGTGCGGGGCCTGGCGATGCTGGGTCTGGACGTCCCGACGCGGCTGACGGCGAGCTTCAGTTCGCCGCTGGATCCGTTCCGGAGGTCGGCGTGAGGAGTGTCGTACGGGACTGGTGGGCCGAGCGTCGGCACCGCCTGGACGACCGCGGCTCGGGAGCGGGCGCGGTGATCATCTTCGCCCTGGTCTTTCTCTCCCTCTCCGCCTTCGTGATCGACGGCGGCCTGTCCATCTCCAAGCGCGAACGAGCCGCCGACATAGCGGAACAGGCCGCGCGTTACGCCGCGCAGGACATCGACAAGGAAGCCCTGTACGACAACCAGGGCGGTCCGGCGCCCATCAACTACCAGGACTGCGACGCGCGGGTGAAGACCTTCGCGCGCGAGATGGACATGAGCGGCGCCGACATCGCCGCGACCCATTGTGTGACGGCCGACGCGCAACAGGTCGAGGTCGAGGTGCAGTTGACGTACCAGCCGGTCTTCACCGGGATGTTCTACGGCGGGGACGTGGTCGTGCACGGCCAGGCGGTGGCGGAGAACGAGGTCGGTTGACGCGGTGTTCGGCCGGAGGAGGGCCGAGCCGGAGGTTCCGCCGCAGCCGGGGGACGGGCAGGGCTGGTTCACGGCAAGTGCCCTGCATGTGACCTGTGTTGGCACGGGCCATTGACGCTCTCGCATCGAACGACCGTTCCTTGTAAGTTCACGTGTGCACAGGCTTGTTGAGGGTGTACGCGCGACGGGGGCGTGACGGCATGGTGGGGCATCGGCCTACGGACTGGCATCCGCTGGAGTTGGACAAGGACCCGACACCGGGGGACCCGGACCGGGTCCGTTCCTTGGCCAAGCAGCTGCACGATTTCGCGCACGACGTGTCCGAGGCTGTCCGCCTGGTCAAGGGCATGGCGGGTGAGGACACGCTGCTGGAGTGGGCGGGCAAGTCGGCGGAGGTGTTCAAGGAGCAGTTCGGGGATGTTCCGAAGAACCTGAAGAAGCTGAAGACGTCGTACGAGATGTGTGGCGATGCGCTGGCGGACTTCTGGCCGAAGCTGGAGCGGGCGCAGGCCCTCGCGGACAGGGCGCTCGCCAAGGCGAAGGAGGCCCAGGACGACCTCACCTCCGCCAAGTCCCGTCTGTCGAGCGCCGATTCGTGGGTCACTCGCGCCAACAAGGAGGCGGACAAGTACAAGGACGACCCCACCGGCCGTAAGAGTGACGCCGACAAGCCGGACGAGGCGAAGGTCCGTGCCGCGACGCGGGATGTGCAGAGCGCCAAGTCGGCGCATTCCAAGGCCCAGTCGGACGTGACGGCTGCGCAGAGTGCGCTGGATGCGGCGAAGAAGATGGCCGAGGACGCGCGGAAGATGCGTGAGGAGGCGGCGGGCGAGGCGAAGCGGAAGATCGACGAGGCGTCCGACGCCGGTATTCAGAACCGGTCGTGGTGGGAGGACATCGGGGACTGGTTCGAGGACAACTGGGACACGATCGTCGCGGTCTGCAAGGTGGTTGTCGCGGTGGTAGGCATCGTCGCGATGATCATCGGCGGGCCGATCCTGGGCGCGATCGTCCTGATCGCCGCCCTGGTCGTGCTCGCCGACACGCTCTACAAATACTCCCAAGGCCAAGCCTCGCTATGGGATGTGGCCTTCGCCGCGCTGGACTGCATACCCGGCGGCAAGGGCATCACCAGCTTCGGCAAACTCGCCAAGGGGCTGCGGGGTCTGGGCAAGACCGGCCTCAAGGGGATGGCGCTCGGCGCGAAGGGGTTCGGCAAGTCCACCCGGGTGCTCGGGCGACAGATGAAGAAGCTCATCACCCGTGGCGACCCCGTCGATCTCGCTACCGGCGAACTGGTCATGTCCGCCGTGGACGTCTCGCTGGACGGTGTGCTTCCCCTGGTCCTGGAGCGGCACCATCGCACCCGCGTCCGCAGCGGGCGCCTTCTCGGCCCGAGTTGGGTGTGCATGCTCGACCAGCGCCTGGCGCTCGACGCCACCGGCGTCCGACTCGCCGTCGACGACGGCATGGTCCTGACCTACCCGGTCCCGGACGCCGAGGTTTCCGTACTGCCGGTGGAAGGCCCGGCGTGGCCGCTGAGCTGGGACGGGTCCGCCGAGGGCGAGTTCGTCGTGCACCGGCCCGAGACCGGCAACCGGCTGATCTTCCGGCCACTGCCGGGCCGGCCGTCGCCCGAACTTCCGCTGGCGGCCGTCGTCGACCGCAACGGCAACACGATCGATGTGACGTACCGGGCGGACGGCACGCCCGAGGAGATCGTCCACCACGGCGGCTACCGAATAGGCGTGACCTGTGAGAACGGTAGGATCACCGAACTGGCCCTGCGCAGCCACCCCGAGCAGCCGCTACTCGTGCGGTACGGCTACGACGACCGAGGCAACCTCACGGCCGTACACAACTTCTTCGGTCCGCCCCTGCGGTTCTCCTACGACGACAGCCGCCGCATCACGCGCTGGGAGGACCGCAACGGGGTCTGGTACCGATTCGACTACGACGAGGCCGGCCGCTGCGTGGCCGGCCACGGCATGGACGGCTTCCTCTCCTACACGTTCACGTACGACGACGAGGCCCACAGCACGGTCGCCGTCAACTCGCTGGGCCACCCCACGCACTACCGGTTCAACGACGCCTTCCAACTGGTCGAGGAGACCGATGCGTTCGGCCACGCGGTCACCCAGGAGTGGGATCACCGTGACCGGCTCCTCAGTCGTACCGACCAGCTCGGGCGCTCGCTTCGCATGGATTGGGACGAGGCGGGGCGCCCGACCGCGGTCCGGCTGCCCGACGGCTCCGTCTCGACGACCCGCTACAACGACCTGGGCCTGCCGGTGGTGATCACCGAGTACGACGGCACCGTCCTGCGGCAGGAGTGGGACGAGCGCGGCAACTGCACGTCGCTGACGACCGGCGACGGAGCCACCACCCGGTTCGGCCGCGAACCGACGGGAGCGCTGGCCACGCTGACGGACGCGACGGGCGCGGTCCACCGCTTCACCAACAACCCGGCCGGACAATCGACTTCGGCCACCGATCCGCTCGGGGCGGTCTCCACGTACACGTACGACGCCTTCGGCCGGTGTACCACCGTCGTCGACGCGCTGGGTGGGGCGACCCGGCGGACCTACTCCGCGGAGGGCCACCTCACCTCGCTGACCTCGCCGGACGGCGGTGTGGAGCGGTGGACGTACGACGGGGAGGGCAACCAGCTCACCCACACCGACGTCCTGGGCCGCACCACCGCTTTCACCTACGGCCCCTTCGACCTGCTCACCTCGCGCACCACACCGGACGGCGTCCGCCACACCTTCACGCACGACACGGAGCTGCGGCTGCTCCGGGTGGCCGGTCCACGCGGGCTGACCTGGGACTACCGATACGACGCGGTGGGCAACCTGATCTCGGAGACGGACTTCGACGGCCGCACGCTCGCCTACACCCACGACCCCGCGCGCCAACTGCTCAGTCGCACCAACGCCGTTGGGCAGTCGGCCGAGTTCTCGTACGACGAGGTCGGCAACCAGATCCGGTCGACGCTGGACGGCAGGACGACGACGTACCAGCACGACCGCGCCGGCCGCCTCGTGCGGGCCGTGGGACCGGACGCCACGCTCACCTACGCCTACGACGCCGGCGGCCGCGTCACCGCCGAGACCGTCGACGGCCGGACCCTCACCACGGCCTACGACGTCCTGGGCCGCCCGGTCCACCGGACCATGCCGAGCGGCGCCGTCAGCACGTACGCCTACGACGCGGCGGGACACCGCGCATCACTCACGGCCGCCGACCGCACCCTGGAGTTCGCCCACGACAGCCTCGGCCGGGAGACGACCAGGCGAATCGGCACCGGCCTCACGCTCACGCTCGCCTGGGACGCCGGGGACCGGCTGACGGCTCAGCAGCTGACGGCGCCGACCGGCCCGCGCCCACTGACGGGCCGTACCTACACGTACCGTCCGGACGGCCACGTAACCGCGTTCGACGACCGCACTGCGGGCCGCCGCACGTTCGACCTCGACCCGGACGGACACGTCCTCGCGGTGCGCGCGGAGCAGTGGACGGAGTCGTACGCCTACGACGAGCAGGGCAACCAGACCCGGGCCTCCTGGCCGGACGGCTACCCCGCCCAGGAGGGCCGCGGCGAGCGCGTTCACCAGGGCAACCGCGTCCTGCGCGCCGGAGGGATCCACTACGAGTACGACGCCGCCGGGCGGGTCGTGCTGCGCCGCCGGACCCGGCTTTCGCGCAAGCCCGACATCTGGCGCTACACGTGGGACGCCGACGACCGGCTCACCTCGGCCGTCACACCTGACGGCACGGTCTGGCGCTACCTCTACGACCCTCTGGGGCGCCGGGTCGCCAAGCGGCGGCTGACCACCGACGGGCAAGGGATCGCCGAGGAGACCCGTTTCACGTGGGACGGCCCGCACCTGGTGGAGCAGTCCACGGTCCGGGCGGACTCCTCGCGGACGTCCACGCTGACCTGGGACCGGGACGGCGTACGGCCCCTGACCCAGACGGAGCGCACCACCCTGGCCGACGCTCCCCAGGAGGTCGTCGACGACCGTTTCTACGCCATCGTCACCGACCTGGTCGGCACGCCGACCGAACTCGTCTCGGAGGGCGGCGACGTCGTGTGGCGCGCCGACGCCACGCTGTGGGGTCTCACCGGGCCACAGGGGTCAGTCGGCACGTCCACCCCGCTGCGCTTCCCGGGCCAGTACTTCGACCCCGAGACGCAGCTCCACTACAACTTCTTCCGGTACTACGACCCGGTCACCGCGGCCTACATCAGCGCCGATCCGCTCGGACTGGACGCGGGCCCGAACCCGCGCGCCTATGTGCCGAACCCGCTGTCGTGGCTCGACTACCTCGGCCTCCTCACCTGCGCCGAGAACGCCGACCTGCTGGCGAAGAACCTGGCGCGGGAGGGGCGGGCGAAGAGCGCGGGCGAGGCCGCGGCCCACATCGTGCCGTCGGGGATGAAGCGCAACGGGGCGGCACAATCACGAGCCCTGTTGGAGAAGTACGGTGTCGATATCAACGACGCGGCGAACGGGATCCCGCTCGGGCATCCGCGGCCCCATAACTTCACGCATCGCAAGATGTTCCTGACACGCCTGAACGCTCATCTGAACATCACGGTGGACAGGATGACGGATGCCGGCTACGGAGCGCGTGCCATCCGCGGTGCACTGCGTCGGGAACTACGTTCCATCGGGCAGCAGGTCGAGGCTGAGTTGGCGGGCGGGCAGCCAGCGGTGAACGCGATATGGACCGCACCGTGATGGACTACGCAGACGCGACAACGAACACGGATGGTGATGCCATGGCCGATGTACGTGAGAAGGGTCTGTCGGTGTACCGGCTCCTGCCGGGCCTCAGTGAATACCAGACGCTGCATCTCAACAATTTCGATGCACGTGAGCTCATGCGCTGGCAGCGCGTGGGAGGGGACGCGGGTCGGCCCACTCGGCTGCGTGCCGAATGGCTGGGTGAGACACGCTGGGCCAAGAGCGAGTTTCCCACCGGCTACCACGGCGCTCCCGTGCTCAGCCGTCGTCTCGCCGAACGCTTCGGCGACGAGTTGCTCACAGCCGGCAGTTTCGTGCCCGTCGAGATCGACGGTGCGAAAGACGACGACTACGTCCTGTACGTGGTGGAACAGGTGGTCGACTGTCTGGACCTGCGCAGGTCGTCCAAGCCGAAGAAGGCGGGCGGTGAGGTCAAGAAAGCGGTCTTCCGGCCCGAAGCATTCCCCGTGCACCTCCCGGCGTTCCGCCTGCCGCAGTTCCCCAGTGCCGTCCAGTGGAACGGCTGGGCGGCGGACCGTCTCATCGAGCTGACCGGCGACGAGATCGAGGCCCGGCTGCTGTGGTCCGAGGACCCGGAGGCCGTGCCGCATCCGGACCCCTGGGGCATCTGAACGCTTCAGCGGTTGACGGACTGGAACTCCTGGACGTTCATGTCCTGGGTGGTCTCGAAGGTGCCGTCGGGGAGATCGCCCTTGGCACCGCCGGTGCCTACCCAGGTGATCTGCCGGGTGACGCTGGCCTTCAGGTGGTACGGGGTGCCATTGGTGGCGCGGAGGTACCTGATGCCGCAGGGCGGGGTCCTTTCCGCGTCGCCCTTCGTGTACGGCGTGCCGATCGAGTCGTCGTCGTTCATCGTGCAGTTGCCGGAGGTGGGGTAGGTCTCGGCGTCGTCAGTGCCGGGGCCGAGGTGGAGGGCGAGGGCGTCGCCGCCGTTGGGCTCGTTGGCGATGATCGCCGCGTATCCAGCCCGGAGTTGTTCCTTCGTGTCGCCTTCTACGACGCCGACTCGGGGCTGTCGCAGGACCGGCAGTGGATCAAGACCTGTACGAGCAAGGACCTCACCGTCTTCGGCAAGCTGCCGGCGTACGACCCCAAGCCCACTCTCCTCGGTGACAAGAAGACGCGGGAACGCACGGGGGCACCCACGACAAGGACATCTACGCCTCCGCCACCTACTCCCGGATCAAGGTCCGTCAGGTCAGCGGTCCCACCAAGGGCAAGCGTGGCAACATCTCCTCCGTGGGGTCTGGCGGTTGCCGGCGGGGCGCGTGATGCGCCTGGGGGGCGGTGGGGGAGTGGTCCAACTCCCCTCTGTCCGGCATTCCATGCTCAATCGGGCACTGGTGCCGTACTCGTTCCGGTCGTTGCCCTTCGACGCTGTCAGTCCGAGTCAATAGGATCTCTGTAGGCTCAAACAGGTTCGGCCCACGCAGCGAACAACCCCCGCGACCCACTCCTCCCACACACGACCCAGGACACCCGCCATGGCGCGACGCAGCACATCAAGCTCGACGGGAAGCCCGACAGGCCCGCGGAATCGGACACCGCAGCCGGTGCGTATCCGGCGGCGTACGTTCGGGGACTTCGTCAGGGCGTTCTTCGCGTTCGTCGCCCTGCTCGTGCTCGTCGTCGGCGTGCCCGGCGCGCTGGCCGTCCTCGTCGGCTGGCCCCTGCCGCACGGGGCGCCGAGCCTCGACTGGCTGCAGCGGCCGATCACCGTGACAACCTTCCTGAACGTACTGACGGTGATCGTGTGGCTCGCCTGGGCCCAGTTCACCGCGTGCGTGCTCGTCGAGGTCAAGGCCGCGGTGTCCGGGGCCGGGCTGGCCGGGCGCGTGCCCGGTGCCGGGCCCAGCCAGCTGCTCGCCCGGCAACTCGTCGCCGCGTTCCTGCTCGTGGGGGCCACCGCGGCCAGCCTCACCCCGGGGCTCTCGCAGCTCGGGCACAGCCTGGAGGGGAATCAGAGGCCGGCTGTCGCCGCCGCGCAGCAGACGCCGGGGCTCTTCGCGCAGCAGCAGGAGCAGGCCGCTCACTCCGCGGCCGCCCTCGCCGAGCAGGCCTCGCACGCCGCCGTCCAAGCGGACCTCGGCGGCAGTACGGCCAAGGACGGCGGGACGAAGTACTACCGGATCCAGCCCCCCGAGGGCCGCCACCACGACTCCCTGTGGGAGATAGCGCAGCGGCACCTCGGCGACGGGCGCCGGTACAAGGAGATCTACGAGCTCAACAAGGACCGCACCCAGCCCGACGGTTCCAAGCTGTCCGAGGCCAGCCTCATCCGGCCCGGCTGGATCATGGAGATGCCCGCCGACGCGCACGGCGGCGAACTCGTCGAGATGCCCGACGCCCATGTCTCGCACGACGTACGGCAGCAGATCCACGACTACTCCCAGAGCGGGGACCACGCCGAGCAGGGCGGCGGTGCCTCCCAAGGTGCCTCCCAGGTCTCACTGCCCCGGCAGCGGCCCGCCTCCGACGGCGGGGCCGCACACCAGCAGGGTCAGGAGCACGCCACCCCCGCCGCCTCCCACGCCGGCAGCCACTCCTTCGGCCTCCCCGAAGCCCTCATCGGCGCCCCCCTCCTCGCCGCCGGTCTCCTCGGTGCCCTCGGGCGCCGGCGCCGTCAGGCCCTGTGGCAGTCGGCGCTCGGTGCCGTCGGCGGGCGGCGCGGCATGGAGCCGCCCACGCCGACCGGGGACGCCCAGGACGTGCAGGACGCGCTGCTCGTCGGCGCCGACCCGGAGGGTGTACGGCTGTTCGACCGGTCGCTGCGCGGCCTCGCCGCCTCCCTCACCGCCGAGTCCCGCGCGCTGCCCGTCGTCTACGCGGCCTGGCTGAGCAACGGCGACCTGCACCTCCAGCTCGCCCAGCCCGCGGGAAAGCCGCCCGCGCCCTGGCAGCTCGGGCAGGACCAGACGTTCTGGATGCTGGGCCGCGCCGACGCCGAGCGGTACGAGGACCTCGACGCCGCCGCCCCCTACCCCGGCCTCGTCAGCCTCGGCACCATGGACGACTCGCGCCTGCTGCTCAATCTGGAGGCCGTGCCCGGCATCGTCTCGCTGAGCGGCCGCGAGGCCGACCGGGCCGCCGTGTTCGCGTCGGTCGCCGCCGAACTCGCCACCAACGGCTGGTCGGACCGCATGACCATCACCCTGGTCGGCTTCGGCGAGGACCTCACCGCGCTCGCCCCCAACCGGCTGCGCCACCTCGACGGCATCGAGGCGCTCGTCGAGACGATGGAGGCCGAGACGCGGCAGCGGCGGGGCGCGCTCGGCGCCGCAGGGCACGACTCCGTGCTCACCGGCCGTACGGGGCCCGCCCAGCACACCCGTTGGGCGCCGCACCTCGTCCTGCTCGCCGCCCAGCCCTCTGCCGAGGACGCCGTCAAGCTCGCCGAACTCGCCGCCGACGCCGGCCGGCTCGGCATCGGCTACCTCGTCGGCACCGAGACCGGCGATCTGCCCGGCGCCGCCTGGGAGATGGAGATCACGGCCGAGGGCAAGCTGCTCGCGCCGCTGCTCGGACTGGAGTTGGACGCGCAGCTGCTTCCGGCCGTCCAACAGCGCGCGGTCGTCGAGCTGTTCATCGGGGCCGACCCCGAGCGCGACCCGGACGGACCGGTCAACACCCCGCCGTTCCTCGTCGACATCAGCGAGCAGGGGCGGCCCGCGGTGTACGCCCGGCTCGTCGGGCCGTACGAGATCATCGGCCTCGACACCCCGGACGGCGAGCGGAGCGCCCTGCTCCACGAGGCGCTCGCCCTGCTGCTCCTGCACCGCGAGGGCGTGCACCCGCGCGTGCTGGCCTCCGCGCTGTGGCCGCGGGGGGTCACGGAGGACGTACGGGACGCGCTGATCGAGCGGCTGCGCGGCTGGCTCGGCGCCGACCCGGACGGCACGCCCCGCCTCGGCGCCGACGCGACAGGGCGGCTCACGCTCGCCAAGTCCGTCGTGTCCGACCTGGACGTACTGCGCTCCCTCTACCACGAGGCCACGCAGGGCAAGGGCGTCGACAGCCGCGCCGTACGCGGGCGGCTGCTCACCGACGCGCTCGTCCTGGTCCGCGGACCGCTCCTCGCCGACCGGCCCGAGAGCCGCTACCGCTGGCTCACGCACGAGATCATCGACGCCCAACTCCCGCTGCTGGTCGCCGACATCGGGCTCGCGCTGTCCGCGTTCCACCTGGAGAAGGACCGCGCGGAGAAGGCGATCGAGGCGCTCGACGCGGCGCTGCGCACGGCCCCGGCCGACGAGCGCCTGTGGAACGAGCTGCTGCGCGCCACGCACGCCACCGGCGACCCGGACCGCGTCCGTTCCCTCGCCGCCGATCTGCTCACCCGCAGCGGAGCCCGCGGTCTGCCGCCGCGCACGGAAGCACTCCTCGACGAGCTGCTTCCGACGTGGCGCGACGGCGTCGCCGCGGCCGGTTGAGCGACGCGAGACGCGGCACGAGGGATGGCTGACGCGGGATGAGTGACCTGGCGCTCGTGGTCGCCGCCGCGCTGTGGGGAGCGGCGGCCGGTGCCCTGTTGCCCCGCGCCGCCTACCGCTTCTCCGCCCCGGCGGGTGAGCCGTGGCGGGGGCGGTGCCCGGGCGGGCATCCGGTGCGCGGATGGCTCGGGCGAGCGCGCTGCGCGGACTGCGCCCAGCTGTCGTACGGCCCCCACACCCCTCTCCTCGCCACCGTCACCGCCCTCGTCTGCGCCTCTCTCGCCGCTGCCACCGGCACCCGCCCCGAACTCGGCATCTGGCTGCTGCTCGCGCCCCTCGGGGTGCTGCTCGCGGTCGTGGACTTCCGAGTGCAGCGGTTGCCCGACCCGCTGACCCTGCCCCTCGCTGCCGCCGCCCTCGCGCTCCTCGCCCTGGTCGCTCTCGTCCCCGAGCACGCCGGCGACTGGCTCACAGCGTTGTACGGCGCCCTCGCCCTCGGCGGCGGCTACTTCGTGCTGTTCCTCATCAACCCCGGCGGCATGGGCTTCGGCGACGTGAAGCTCGCGCTCGGCATGGGCGCCGTACTGGGCTGGTACGGCTGGGCGACTCTCATGCTCGGCACCTTCGCCGGGTTCCTGTTCGGGGCGTTGTACGGCGGTGCGCTCGTCGTCGCGCGGCGGGCGGGGCGGAAGACGGCGATACCGTTCGGGCCGTTCCTGATCGCGGGGGCGTACGCCGGGCTACTGGTCGGGGCGTACGCGGCCTGAAGCGAACTCGGCGAAGTCGCTGGCGTAGGCTGACTCCGTCCGTCCACACCCCTTGACGAAAGGGAAGCCCGGTGCCCGAGAAGGCCGACCTTCAGCCCGTCCTCGACCGTGCCGCCGCCGGTGGGCGGATCACCCCCGAAGAGGCGCTCGTTCTGTACCGCGACGCCCCGTTGCACGCGCTCGGCGCCGCCGCCGACGCCGTACGCCGCCGTAAGTACGTGGGCATCGAGCACATCGCGACGTACATCATCGAGCGGAACATCAACTACACGAACGTGTGCGTCACGGCGTGCAAGTTCTGCGCCTTCTACGCCGCCCCCAAGGACACCGCCAAGGGCTGGACGCGCGACCTCGACGACATCCTGCGCCGGTGCGCCGAGACCGTCGAACTCGGCGGCACGCAGATCATGTTCCAGGGCGGCCACCACCCGGACTACGGCGTCGAGTACTACGAGAAGCACTTCAAGGCCATCAAGGACGCCTTCCCCCAGCTGGTGATCCACAGCCTGGGCGCGTCCGAGGTCGAGCATATGGCCCGGATCAGCGGTGTCTCCGTCGAGGAGGCCATCACCCGCATCCACACCGCCGGGCTGGACTCCTTCGCCGGCGCCGGCGCCGAGCTGCTGCCGGAGCGGCCCCGCAAGGCCATCGCCCCGCTGAAGGAGAGCGGCGAGCGCTGGCTGGAGATCATGGAGGCCGCGCACAACCTCGGTGTCGAGTCGACGTCCACCATGCTCATGGGCACGGGCGAGACCAACGCCGAGCGTATCGAGCATCTGCGGATGATCCGGGACGTCCAGGACCGTACGGGCGGCTTCCGGGCCTTCATCCCGTACACCTACCAGCCCGAGAACAACCACCTGAAGGGCCACACCCAGGCCACGCTCTTCGAGTACCTGCGGATGATCGCGATCGCCCGCCTGTTCCTCGACAACGTCCAGCACATCCAGGGCTCCTGGCTCACCACGGGCAAGGAGGTCGGCCAGTTGTCGCTCCACTACGGCGCCGACGACCTGGGCTCGATCATGCTGGAGGAGAACGTCGTCTCGTCCGCCGGCGCCAAGCACCGCTCCAACCGGCTGGAGATCATCGACCTGATCCGCAAGGCGGGCCGCGTCCCGGCCCAGCGGGCGACGACGTACGAGCACCTGGTCGTGCACGACGACCCGGCGAACGACCCCGTCGACGAGCGGGTGGTCTCGCACATCTCCTCCACGGCGATCGAGGGCGGCACGGCACACCCCGAGCTGAAGCTCCTCGCGTCCAACTGACCCTGCTGTGCTGACACTTCACCTCGCCGAGCAGTCTCCCGAGGCGGCGGTCCTGGTCGACGGGGCGACCGTCGCCGCCGTCGGCCCGTACGAGGAGCTGGCCGCCGCCCACCCCCGGGCGAAGGTGCGGCGCTGGCCCGGAATCCTCACCCCGGGACTATTGAATCCGTACGGTCCGGAGCTGCTGGAGGGCACCTACCACCCGGACCCGCGGGAGGCCGACGTCCTCGGCGCCGACCCGATCGGCGGGGCGCGGGCGCGGGAGATCTTCCGCAGCGACCCCGCACGCCTCGGCGCGAGCGCGCGGCGCGGGGTGCAGCGGATGCTCGCCCACGGCACGGTGGCGGTGGCTGGTGAACTGCGGTCGCGGGCCGTGGTCGACGCCGTGCGCGGGGCCGGACTCGCGGTGGGTCAGCGGCCCGACCGCCTCCCGGGCCCGGCGGCGCTGTCCCCGACCCCGCTGATCCTGCTGCCGGCGCTCGTGCCGGGCGGACCCGCCCGGTTCGCCGTCTTCGATGTCGCCGACCGCGCCGAACTGGTCCGACGCGGCGCCGGGACCTGCGTGGCGACCGTGATCGGCGGGCGGCTCCTGTACCGCCGCCGGTAGGACTCACCCCTCCGGGTTCCTGTTCGGCGTCGGCCGGCTGCTGATCGCCGTTTTCGTCCTGCTGTGCGGCTGGGTGGAGGACGTGGCCGCGTGGCAGAAGCCGCGACTGCTTCCGTGACGCCGCCGAGGGCGCTTCCGTGGCGCTGTACCCCTTGCTGCCACAATGGGCGGGTGACCCGCGCATCTCTGGACAAGCAGCCGCACGAAGTCGCCTCGATGTTCGACAACGTGGCGGAACGGTACGACCTCACCAACGACGTGCTGTCCCTCGGGCAGGACCGGCGATGGCGCAAGGAGGTCGCGAACGCGGTCGACGCACGCCCCGCGCAGAAGATCCTCGACCTCGCGGCCGGTACGGCCACCTCGTCGCTGCCCTTCGCGCGGACCGGCGCCTACGTCGTCCCCTGCGACTTCTCGATCGGCATGCTCCAGGTCGGCAAGAGGCGCAACGCCTGGCTGCCCTTCACCGCCGGCGACGCGACCCGGCTGCCGTTCAAGGACGACACCTTCGACGCGGTGACGATCTCCTTCGGGCTGCGCAACGTGCAGGACACGGACACGGCCCTGCGTGAGATGCACCGGGTGACCCGGCCCGGCGGACGGGTCGTGATCTGCGAGTTCTCGCACCCCACGTGGACGCCCTTCCGGACCGTCTACACCGAGTACCTGATGCGCGCCCTGCCCCCGGTCGCCCGCGCGGTCTCCTCCAACCCCGACGCCTACGTCTACCTCGCCGAGTCCATCCGCGCCTGGCCCGACCAGCCCGCGCTGGCCGAGCGGCTGCGCAAGGCGGGCTGGTCGAAGGTGGCATGGCGCAACCTCACCGGCGGGGTCGTGGCCCTGCACCGGGGCTTCAAGGAGAGCTGAGGCCCCGGCCGACCGGCGGGCTCACCGGTTGATCATCTCGATCGCGTCCCCGGGCTCGTCCAGCTCCCGCTGCAGCCCGCCTCTCGGCGGCCGTGGGATGCGTGGCTCGCGCACCCCACCTCCGCCTTCGCCCTCGCCGAAGTCGAACCACACGTACACCATGGATTCCCGCGGCACCTCGGCGCCGGGCTGCGGGTACTGGCGTACGACGTAGTCGACGACGGCGAGGTGGAAGTCCGGGCGGTCCGGCGCGGCGAGGAACAGGCCCTGCGCCCGGGCCGTCTCGCGCGCGTCCACGGCCATGAGTCCGACCAGTCGCGGTACGTGCACTTCGGGTGTTTTGGGTGTTATGCGCACAGATGTCACCCCCAGCGGTACTGGAAGGGTAACCCGGTGCGCACGCCGTCCGGAAGCGCCAAGTGGCTTACTGTGACAGTTGATTACTGTCGGTTATATGTCGTCGGTCACAGATCGAGGCGGTAACAGTGTCCCTGCCGCTTCGCCCCCGGTGTCGTGAACGTCTCGGCGAGCCGCATCCCCAGCCGCCGCGTCACCGCGATGGAGCGTTCGTTGCGGGCGTCGACCATCGCCACCACGCTCGTCAACCCCGCCGCCCGCAGCCGCTCCAGGGTCTCGTGCGCGGCGGCCGTGACGAACCCCTTGCCCCAGTGCGCCCGACCGAGGCGCCAGCCGATCTCGATCTCGCCCACCGGTCCCCAGTCCCGGCCCCACGGCTGGGCACCGGTGAAACCGATGACCTCACCGTCGCCGTCGACCATGGACCAGAAGCAGAATCCGTGCTCGGCGTCGTGCCGGCGCTGCCGGGCGGTGAGCTCCTCGTAGACGGACAGCTCCGCCGCTTTACCGCCGTGGAACTCCATGACGTCCGGGTCGGCGAAGATCCGGTGCCAGGTGACGGCGTCCTCGTGGGTGGGCACACGCAGCCGTACATCGGGGAGAGCTCGGTTCACTGGGGCAACCCTTCAGCCGGGTGATCGGTTCCGCTGAATAGACTGCCCATGTCCTGTGCCGGTCGGCACGCAGATTTCGAACCCTGGGGAGATCCCGCCGTGACCGAGCCCCTCTCCGACAGCACCGCCGATGTGATCGTCGTGGGCGCGGGGCCAGCCGGCTCCACGACCGCGTACCACCTGGCCCGGGCCGGCCTCGACGTTCTCCTGCTGGAGAAGACCGAGTTCCCGCGGGAGAAGGTGTGCGGCGACGGCCTCACCCCGCGCGCCGTCAAGCAGTTGGTGTCGATGGGCATCGACATCTCCGAGGAGGCCGGCTGGCTGCGCAACAAGGGCCTCAGGATCATCGGCGGCGGCTCCCGGCTCCAGCTCGACTGGCCCGATCTCGCCTCCTTCCCGGACTACGGACTGGTCCGCAAGCGCGACGACTTCGACGAGCAGCTGGCCCGCAACGCCCAGAAGGCCGGGGCGCGGCTGTACGAGCGCTGCAACGTCTCCGGGCCGATCGTCGACGACCGCACCGGCCGCATCACCGGTGTGACGGCCAAGCTCGGCGAGGAGAAGCGCGAGGTCACCTTCCACGCGCCGCTCGTCGTCGCCGCCGACGGCAACTCCACGCGGCTGTCCCTCGCGATGGGCCTGCACCGCCGCGAGGACCGCCCGATGGGCGTCGCCGTGCGCACGTACTTCACCTCCCCGCGCCACGAGGACGACTACCTCGAGTCCTGGCTGGAACTCTGGGACCGCCGCGGCCCCCAGGACCGGCTGCTGCCCGGCTACGGCTGGATCTTCGGCATGGGCGACGGCACGTCGAACGTCGGCCTGGGTGTCCTCAACACCTCCGACTCCTTCAAGGAACTGGACTGGCGCGAGGTCCTCAAGGCCTGGTGCGCGTCCATGCCGGAGGACTGGGGCTACACCCCGGAGAACATGACCGGCCCGATCCGCGGCGCCGCCCTGCCGATGGCCTTCAACCGCCAGCCGCACTACACCAAGGGCCTGCTGCTCGTCGGCGACGCCGGCGGTCTGGTGAACCCGTTCAACGGCGAGGGCATCGCCTACGCCATGGAATCCGGCCAGCTCGCCGCCGACGTCATCGTCCAGGCGCACGCACGCCCGACGCCCGCGAGCCGCGAACTGGCCCTCCAGCGCTACCCGCGCGTCCTCAAGGACACCTACGGCGGCTACTACACGCTGGGCCGCGCCTTCGTGAAGCTCATCGGCAACCCGAAGGTCATGCAGATCGCGGCCCAGCGCGGCCTGACCCACCCGCTCCTGATGAAGTTCACCCTGAAGCTCCTGGCCAACCTCACCGACCCGACGGGCGGCGACGCGATGGACCGGATCATCAACGGGCTGAGCAAGGTGGCCCCGAAGGCCTGACCGGGACGCCGGGCGCATCGAGGTGCGTCAAGATGCGGGCCAGGGGCCGAACAGCCCCTGGTCCGCACTCTGTGGGCGCCGCACACTGATCCTGCAGAATCCTCCGGCCCGGATCGCAGGTGCGTTCCCATGAAGAACCCGGCAGCCCTCCTCCCCGTCGCCGTCGTGGCGGTGGTTCTCGTCGGTGCCACCGTCGTCGCGCGGCGCCGCGGCTACCGCCTGGGCACCAACACCGTCGTCCGGTGCCGGGACGGCCACCTCTTCACGACGATCTGGATCCCGGGCGCGTCCCTCAAGTCCGTACGCCTCGGCCCGTACCGCCGGCAGTACTGCCCGGTCGGCCGCCACTGGGCATGGGTCGTACCGGTACGGGACGCCGACCTGACGCCCGAGGACCGGCAGCGCGCCGAGGAGCACCACGACCTGCGCGTGCCGTGACGGCCAGGCGCTCACATGCTCAGGGACGGTTCAGCGCGGCCTCGTTGGCGGCCCGGCGGGCGAAGACCTCCTCCCGGCGGTCGGCCACCTGCCGCAGCGCCTCCCTGCGGTCCCGCTTGGAGAGCCGGTCGATGTACACGTGCCCGTTGACGTGATCGGTCTCGTGGGCGAGGCAGCGCGCGAAGTACCCCGTGCCCTCGATGACGAGCGGGTTGCCGTCCTTGTTCCGCCCACGTACGACGGCTCGGTCGGGGCGCGGCACGTCCATCGTCGCCCCCGGCACCGACAGACATCCCTCGCCCTCGTCGAGCAGCCGCCGCTCGCCCGGGTCCGCCTGGTCCAGGACGGGGTTGACGATGTGTCCGACATGTCGGACACCGTCGTCGTCGGGGCAGTCGTACACGAACAGCCGCAGGCCGACGCCGACTTGGTTCGCCGCGAGCCCCGCTCCGTCGGCGATGTACATCGTCAGGAACATGTCGTCGATGAGCGCGGCGAGGTCGGGCCCGAACTCGGTGACGTCCCGGCACGGCTTGTGCAGGACCTCCTCGCCGACCTCGGTGATACGCCGGACCGAACCGCGCAGGGCCTCGGGCGCGAGACGCGGATACGAGTCGACGGGCCTGCCCTGTACGAACACGCTTGGCATGTCTGTCTCCATGTGTTTGTGAGGATGCTGTGGGTGACAGGCTTCCGGGGTTCCGGCCCGCGGAGCCCCTGCCTACCCTCCGGTTCACATGACAACAGAACCCGCACAGCAGCGGCAGGAGAACCCCGGACCCGCCGGACCCACCCGCAGACGCTTCCTGGCGGCCGCCGGGGGAGCGGTCGGAGCCACCGCCTTATGGCCCGCCGGCAGCGCCGCCGCGGCTTCCTCCGGCAAGCGCGTCGCCGTCCTCGGCGGCGGCGTCTCCGGCCTCAGCGCCGCCCATGAACTCGCCGAGCGCGGCTACGCCGTGACCGTCTACGAGTACTACGACGCCCTCGGCGGCAAGGCCCGCTCCATGGACGTCCCCGGTACGGCGGCGGGCGGTCGCAAGCCGCTCCCGGGCGAGCACGGCTTCCGCTTCTTCCCCGGCTTCTACCGGAACCTGCCGGACACGATGCGCCGCATCCCCTTCGCCGGCAACGCGAACGGCGTCCACGACAACCTCCGCAGCGGGACCGAGGCTCTGTTCGCGCGCGACGCCGGCCGCCCGGACCTGCACTTCCCGCTGCGCCGGGCCACCACCCCGCCGGCGCCCACCGACCTCACCCCGACCTGGATCCGCGACCAGGTCCTGGCCGTCCTCGACGAGGGCACCAGCCTGCCCGCCCACGAGGCCGCCTACTTCGCCGACCGTCTCCTGGTCCACCTCACCAGCTGCGACGCCCGTCGCGAGGACCAGTGGGAGAAGAAGGCGTGGTGGGACTTCATCCGGGCCGGCGACATGAGCCGCGAGTACCAGGTGCTCCTCGGCATCGGCCAGACTCGCAACCTCGTCGCCACCCGCGCCGAGATCGCCTCCACCCGCACGGTCGGCCGCGTCATCATCGAGGCCCTGCTGCTGTGGGGCCTGCTCGGCCGGGGCATGGACGGCGACGCCGAGATCGACCGCGTCCTCAACGCCCCGACGAGCGAGGCCTGGATCGACCCCTGGGAGACCCGTCTGCGCTCCCTCGGCGTCGAGTTCGTCCTCGGCACGGAGGTCCGCGAGGTGGTGTACGAGAGCGGACGCGTGACCGGCGTCCGCGTCGCGGCCCGCGATGGCGGCCAGGAACGCACGGTCACCGCCGACCACTACGTCTCCGCGCTGCCCGTCGAGCACGCGCGCGTGACCTGGGGCGCCGCCCTACGTGCGGCCGACCCGCAGCTCGGCCGATGCGACGCGCTCCGGACGGACTGGATGACCGGCGTGATGTTCTATCTGCGCTCACCCACGCCCGTCGTCCACGGGCACATCAACTGCCTCGACTCGCCCTGGGCGGTGACGGGCATCGGACAGGCCCAGTTCTGGGACGTACGGGACTTTTCGCGCGACTACGGGGACGGTCGGGCCCACGACTGCCTGTCGGCGATCATCTCCGAATGGGACAGGCCCGGCATCCTGTACGGCAAGACGGCCCGCGAGTGCACCAAGGACGAGATCGTCGCCGAAATGTGGGCCCAGCTGAAGGACGGGCTGAACGACTCCGGCAAGACGACGCTCAGGGACGAGGACCGGCTCGGCTGGTTCATGGACCCGGCGGTGACCGGGCTCGGCGGACCCGACCCGCGAAACCGCGAACAGCTCCTGATTCATCCCACGGGCACGCTCTACAACCGCCCGTCGGCGGGGACGGCGGTGCCGAACTTCTTCCTCGCCGGCGACTACATCCGCACGGACGTGGACCTGGCGACGATGGAGGGTGCCAACGAGTCCGCGCGACGGGCCGTCAACGCCCTGCTGGATGCGGACAATTCGGACGCCGAGCGCTGCCGCATCTGGGAACTGTTCCGGCCGCCGGAGATGGAACCCTTCAAGCGCGTCGACGAGCTGCGTTACCGGCTGGGCCTGCCCAACACCTTCGACCTGGGGTAGCCCGGGCTGTGCCGGAAGGGCCGCTGCCCCCGAGCGGCTGCGGCCCTTCCGTACGGCGGTGTGCTCAGAGCACCCGCACCGCGCCTGTCGCCGGGTAGCCGGAGAGGTCCTGGATGACGACGCCCTTGGAGGGGTTGGCCGCGTCCAGGTACTGACCGTTCCCGATGTAGACGCCCACGTGGTACGCGGACCCCTTCGCACCCCAGTAGAGGATGTCGCCGACCTGGAGGTTGGACAGCGAGACGTCGGTGCCGACGGTCGACTGGTCCTGGGCGATGCGCGGGAGGTCCACGCCGACCTGCTTGAACGCGGCCTGGACGAGACCCGAACAGTCCCACGCGCTGGGGCCGGTGCCGCCCATGACGTAGGCGTCGCCCACCTGGGCCTTGAGGAATGAGATGACCGCGCCGACGCTGCCGCTGGCGGGGGCGGACGCGGTGGTGCTCGTGCTCGCGGAGAGCGTGGTCCGCTCCGACGAACGCGAGGCGGCAGCCTCGGCGGCGGCGCGGCGGGCGGCCTCGGCGGCGGCCTTCTTCTTGGCCTCCGCCTTCTGCTTCGCTTCGGCGAGGTCCGCCTTGGCCTGCTTCGCGGCCTTTGCGGCGGCCGCGTCACGCTCGGCCTGCAGTTCGTAGTTCGCGGCGGCCAGTTGCGTGGCGGCCGCGGACTGGGCGACCTGGGTGGTCATGTCGGCCGTCAGGGCGGGGAGTTCGAGCGTCTGGGTTACCGGCTCGGCGGCGTTCGCCGTCGCCGACGCACCGGCAGCGGTCAGGCTGAGGACGCCACCGGCAACTCCGGCCCGCATCGCGATCGTCGACGCGCTGCGGTTACGGGGCTTCCGGTGGCTGCGTATGTGGGCGGTGTGGGACATGAGAACAACCGGTATCAGGGGCTCCTTCATATCTACAAGAAACGTGTGCTGCGCCACAGTTGCTCAATCGAGACCGTGAATACTGCGCGTGTCACTCCTTATTGACGCCGTAACGGACATTGCGGACGACCCTGATCACGCCCGTGATCATAGGCTTTCGTGATTACGTCCGAATTGCCCAGCCCCTACCATCGGTTGGGGTGAGTGGCCAAGCCCCGTTCTCAGACGGTTCTCATGGATGTGGCGGAGGTCACGGAACGGTTACCGCTGGGGTCGCGTCTCGTGCGCGGATCGTGCCGCTCGACTTCGTGAACGCGTGCACGCGTCCACATCCCGCCCCGCACCTCCCTCTGATGTGTGAACGCGGTCCTCTACCAATGCGTTCGGTCCAGCACCAATTTGCATGCAAGGGAAGCATCTTGATATGGAGACGCCCCCTCCCGCCTGCGATGACTTGCGAAAATGTCACCTCTGGTGATCGCTCGGACGCTTCGAGTATGAAGATCACCGCTCATCCGACTTCATGATCCTTCGTCAGGTGGTGGAGATCACAAAGCTTGTGTAATACCCCGTGTCGCAGATCACAGAGTGGCGGGCATAAGATGCGAGGCAGTTGGGCTTGTGACCTGCTTCACATGTTCTCGATCTTCGCCCGGGACGAGCGTGGCTCGTGGGACGCGTGGGGCGGATGCGAGTCCGACGCCAACCGCCAGCAGTCAGTGCCGACTGAGAGGAGCGAGGAGCGGTGAACGCGTATGCGCCCATCCTCGTACTGGGAGCCCTCGGGGCAGGCTTTGCGATCTTCTCCGTGATCATGGCCACGCTGATCGGGCCCAAGCGCTACAACCGCGCGAAGCTCGAGGCCTATGAGTGCGGCATCGAGCCGACCCCCACGCCGGCCGGCGGCGGGCGCTTCCCGATCAAGTACTACCTGACGGCGATGCTCTTCATCGTCTTCGACATCGAGATCGTCTTCCTCTACCCCTGGGCCGTCACCTTCGACGCCCTGGGTGTTTTCGGGCTCGTGGAGATGTTGCTCTTCGTGCTCACCGTCTTCGTCGCCTACGCGTACGTATGGCGGCGCGGCGGCCTGGAATGGGACTGAGGGGCCTTAGGACATGGGACTCGAAGAAAAACTGCCGAGCGGTTTCCTGCTGACCACCGTCGAGCAGGCCGCCGGCTGGGTGCGCAAGGCGTCCGTCTTTCCCGCGACGTTCGGGCTCGCCTGCTGTGCCATCGAGATGATGACCACCGGCGCCGGCCGCTACGACCTGGCGCGCTTCGGCATGGAGGTCTTCCGTGGCTCGCCGCGGCAGGCGGACCTCATGATCGTCGCGGGCCGGGTCAGCCAGAAGATGGCGCCGGTGCTGCGGCAGGTCTACGACCAGATGCCCAACCCGAAGTGGGTGATCTCCATGGGCGTCTGCGCTTCCTCGGGCGGCATGTTCAACAACTACGCGATCGTCCAGGGCGTCGACCACATCGTCCCGGTCGACATCTATCTCCCCGGCTGCCCGCCCCGGCCCGAGATGCTGATGGACGCGATCCTCAAGCTCCACCAGAAGATCCAGTCCTCCAAGCTCGGCGTCAACGCCGAGGAAGCCGCCCGCGAGGCGGAGGAGGCGGCGCTCAAGGCACTGCCCACGATCGAGATGAAGGGGCTGCTGCGGTGAGCGACGTGAACGGCACCAACGGGGTCAACCCCGAAAAGGACCTCGGCGCCTCCAACCTGCCCGGCCAGCGCGGCGAGGGCGGCGAGGAGATCCGCGTCCAGCGCGGCATGTTCGGCGCCGACAACGGCGGCGACACCTCCGGCTACGGCGGCCTGGTCCGCTCGGTCCGGCTCCCGGGACCGGCGACCCGCCCCTACGGCGGCTGGTTCGACGAGGTCGCCGACGAACTCGAGGGCGCCCTGGAGGAACAGGGACTCGTCCCCGAGAACGCCATCGAGAAGACGGTCGTCGACCGCGGTGAACTCACCTTCCACATCGAGCGCGAGCACCTGTTGCGCGTCGCCCGCACCCTGCGCGACGACCCGGCCCTGCGCTTCGAACTGTGCACCGGCGTCAGCGGCGTCCACTATCTCCACGACAAGGGCCGCGAGCTGCACGCCGTCTACCACCTGCGCTCGATCACCCACAACCGGCTGATCCGCCTCGAGGTCAGCGCCCCGGACAGCGACCCGCACATCCCGTCGCTGGTCTCCGTCTATCCGACCAACGACTGGCACGAGCGCGAGACCTACGACTTCTTCGGGATCGTCTTCGACGGTCACCCGGCCCTGACGCGGATCATGATGCCGGACGACTGGCAGGGCCATCCGCAGCGCAAGGACTACCCCCTCGGCGGCATCCCCGTCGAGTACAAGGGCGCCCAGATCCCGGCTCCGGACCAGCGGAGGTCGTACTCGTGAGCACGCAGTCAGCAGCCGCCGCTTCGGCGCGTGAGACCACCGAGGGCACCGTATACACGGTCACCGGTGGCGACTGGGACGAGGTCGTCCAGACCGCGGCCCGCGCCGACGACGAGCGCATCGTCGTCAACATGGGCCCCCAGCACCCGTCCACCCACGGAGTGCTCCGCCTGATCCTGGAGATCGAGGGCGAGACGGTCACCGAGGCCCGCTGCGGCATCGGCTACCTCCACACCGGCATCGAGAAGAACCTCGAGTACCGCACGTGGACACAGGGCACCACGTTCGTGACGCGCATGGACTACCTGACGTCCTTCTTCAACGAGACCGCCTACTGTCTCGCCGTCGAGAAGCTCCTCGGCATCGAGGACCAGATCACCGAGCGGGCCAAGATCATCCGGGTGCTCCTGATGGAGCTGAACCGGTTGTCCTCGCACCTGGTCTGCATCGCCACCGGTGGCATGGAGCTCGGCGCCACCACGATCATGATCTACGGATTCCGTGATCGTGAAATGATCCTCGACATCTACGAGCTGGTCACGGGCCTACGCATGAACCACGCGTACATCCGGCCCGGCGGACTCGCCCAGGACCTGCCGCCCGGCGCGGTGGACCAGATCCGCGAGTTCGTGAAGAAGATGAAGAAGAACCTCCCGGAGTACGACAAGCTCGCCACCGGGAACCCCATCTTCAAGGCCCGTATGCAGGACATCGGCTACCTCGACCTGGCCGGCTGCATGGCCCTCGGCGCCACCGGCCCGATCCTGCGCTCCACCGGCCTGCCGCACGACCTGCGCAAGTCGCAGCCGTACTGCGACTACGAGACCTACGACTTCGACATCCCGACCGCCGACACCTGCGACGCCTACGGCCGCTTCCTGATCCGGCTGGAGGAGATGCATCAGTCGCTCAGGATCGTCGAGCAGTGCCTGGACCGGCTCCAGCCCGGACCGGTCATGGTCGCCGACAAGAAGATCGCCTGGCCCGCCCAGCTCGCCCTGGGACCGGACGGACTGGGCAACTCCCTCGACCACATCAAGAAGATCATGGGCACCTCCATGGAGGCCCTGATCCACCACTTCAAGCTGGTGACCGAAGGCTTCCGCGTCCCGCCGGGACAGGCGTACGCGGCCGTCGAGTCACCCAAGGGCGAACTCGGGGTGCACGCCGTGTCCGACGGCGGCACCCGCCCCTACCGGGTCCACTTCCGCGACCCGTCCTTCACCAACCTGCAGGCCATGGCGGCGATGTGCGAGGGCGGCCAGGTCGCCGACGTCATCGTCGCTGTCGCGTCCATCGACCCCGTGATGGGAGGCGTCGACCGGTGACCACCAGTTCTTCGGAGCGGGGCGTCAGCCTGGGTATGCCCGAACTGCCCGCGCCCGCGTATCCGGACGACGTCCGGGCCCGGCTGGAGGCGGACGCGCGCGAGGTCATCGCGCGCTACCCCGACTCCCGGTCCGCCCTGCTGCCGTTGCTGCACCTCGTGCAGGCGGAGGAGGGCCATGTCACGCGCACCGGGATGCAGTTCTGCGCGGACGTGCTGGACCTGACCACGGCCGAGGTCACCGCGGTCGCCACCTTCTACACCATGTACCGGCGCAGGCCGAGCGGTGACTACCAGGTGGGCGTCTGCACCAACACCCTGTGCGCGGTCATGGGCGGCGACGCGATCTACGAGACGCTCCAGGAGCACCTGGGCGTCGGCAACGGCGAGACCACCGACGACGGCAAGGTCACCCTGGAGCACATCGAGTGCAACGCGGCCTGCGACTACGCGCCGGTCGTGATGGTCAACTGGGAGTTCTTCGACAACCAGACCCCGGCGAGCGCCACGCGCCTGGTCGACGACCTCCGCGAGGGACGCCCCGTCGAGCCCACGCGCGGGGCGCGCTTGTGCACCTTCAAGGAGACCGCACGGATCCTGGCGGGCTTCCCCGACGAGCGGCCAGGGGCCGTCGAGGAGAGCGGCAGCGCGGGACCCGCTTCGCTGACGGGCCTTCGCCTGGCAAGGGGAGAGGCCGCGCCCGCGCGCGTGGTCCATCCGCGTGCCCAGGAACCTCAGGACGCGCCGTCCACCGGCCAGGCATCCGAGGAGGGGGAGTGATGACCATGACACCCGAGCTCAAGGACACCAGTCCCGAGAAGCTGCTCGCACCCGTGCTGACGGCCTTCTGGGACGAGGACAGGTCCTGGTCGCTGGACGTCTACCGGAGGCACGAGGGGTACGAGGGGCTCCGCAAGGCGCTCGCGATGTCGCCGGACGACCTGATCGCGTACGTCAAGGACTCCGGTCTGCGCGGGCGCGGCGGCGCGGGATTCCCGACGGGAATGAAATGGCAGTTCATTCCCCAGGGTGATGGAAAACCGCACTATCTAGTTGTCAACGCCGACGAATCGGAGCCGGGAACCTGCAAGGACATCCCGCTCCTCTTCGCGAACCCGCACAGCCTCATCGAGGGCATTGTGATCGCGTGTTATGCCATCAGGTCGTCGCATGCCTTCATCTATCTGCGTGGTGAAGCCGTCCCCGTTCTGCGGCGGTTGCACGAGGCCGTGCGCGAGGCCTACGCGGCGGGCTACCTCGGCGAGGACATCCTGGGCAGTGGGCTCGACCTCGAACTCACCGTGCACGCCGGCGCCGGCGCGTACATCTGCGGCGAGGAGACCGCGCTGCTCGACTCGCTCGAAGGCCGCCGTGGTCAACCGCGGCTGCGTCCCCCTTTCCCTGCGGTGGAAGGCCTCTACGCCTGTCCGACTGTGGTGAATAACGTCGAGTCGATCGCGTCGGTTCCCGCCATCCTGAAAAACGGCAAGGAATGGTTCAGGTCGATGGGCAGCGAGAAGTCTCCCGGCTTCACGCTGTACTCGCTCAGCGGCCACGTCGCGAGCCCCGGACAGTACGAGGCGCCGCTCGGCATCACGCTCCGCCAACTCCTCGACATGAGCGGCGGAATGCGATCCGGGCACCGCCTGAAGTTCTGGACGCCGGGCGGCTCCTCGACGCCGATGTTCACCGACGAGCACCTCGACGTCCCTCTTGATTACGAAGGAGTGGGTGCCGCGGGTTCCATGCTCGGCACGAAAGCACTCCAATGCTTCGACGAGACGACCTGCGTCGTGCGCGCCGTCACTCGCTGGACCGAGTTCTACGCCCACGAGTCCTGCGGCAAGTGCACGCCCTGCCGTGAAGGCACGTACTGGCTCGTCCAGTTGATGCGCGACATCGAGGCCGGCAAGGGCGCCATGTCCGACCTCGACAAGCTGGCCGACATCGCCGACAACATCAACGGCAAGTCCTTCTGCGCCCTCGGCGACGGTGCGGCCGCACCGATCTTCTCCTCGCTCAAGTACTTCCGCGAGGAGTACGAGCAGCACATCACGGGCCGGGGCTGCCCCTTCGACCCGGCCAAGTCGACGGCCTGGGCGGACCGCCCGGAGGTGAACGCATGACCGTGACCACCAGTGCTCCCTCCGGAGGGGGAGAGGCGGCGGTCCCGCCGGAAGACCTCGTCTCGCTGACGATCGACGGCGCCGAGATCAGCGTGCCCAAGGGCACTCTGGTCATCCGGGCCGCCGAGCAGCTCGGCATCGAGGTCCCGCGCTTCTGTGACCATCCGCTTCTCGACCCGGTCGGCGCCTGCCGCCAGTGCATCGTCGAGGTTGAGGGCCAGCGCAAGCCCATGGCGTCCTGCACGATCACGTGCACGGACGGAATGGTGGTGAAGACGCAGCTCAGCTCGCCGGTCGCCGAGAAGGCCCAGCACGGTGTGATGGAGCTGCTGCTCATCAACCACCCGCTGGACTGCCCGGTCTGCGACAAGGGCGGCGAGTGCCCGCTGCAGAACCAGGCAATGTCGCACGGCAACGCCGAGTCCCGCTTCGAGGGCCGCAAGCGCACGTACGAGAAGCCGGTCCCGATCTCGACACAGGTACTGCTCGACCGGGAGCGCTGTGTGCTGTGCGCCCGCTGCACCCGGTTCTCCCAGCAGATTGCGGGCGACCCGATGATCGAGCTGCTGGAGCGGGGCGCGCTCCAGCAGGTGGGCACCGGTGAGGGCGACCCCTTCGAGTCGTACTTCTCCGGGAACACCATCCAGATCTGCCCGGTGGGCGCGCTGACCTCGGCGGCGTACCGATTCCGCTCCCGCCCGTTCGACCTGGTCTCCTCGCCGTCGGTGTGCGAGCACTGCGCCGGCGGCTGCGCGACACGCACAGACCACCGGCGCGGCAAGGTCATGCGGCGGCTCGCCGCCAACGACCCCGAGGTCAACGAGGAGTGGATCTGCGACAAGGGGCGGTTCGCGTTCCGCTACGCCCAGTCGAAGGACCGCCTCGACACACCTCTGGTCCGCAACGCGGACGGTGTGCTGGAGCCCGCGTCCTGGCCCGAGGCGCTCGACGCCGCGGCCCGGGGCCTGACCGCGGCGCGGTCCAGGGCCGGTGTCCTCACCGGCGGCCGCCTCACCGTCGAGGACGCCTACGCCTACAGCAAGTTCGCGCGCGTGGCGCTCGACACCAACGACATCGACTTCCGCGCGCGCGTGCACAGCAGCGAGGAGGCCGACTTCCTGGCCGCCCGCGTCGCCGGGCGCGGACGCGACCTCGACGGTACGGGCGTCACCTACACGTCGCTGGAGAAGGCGCCCGCCGTCCTGCTGGTCGGGTTCGAGTCGGAGGAGGAGGCGCCCGGCGTCTTCCTGCGGCTGCGCAAGGCCTGGCGCAAGCGCAAGCAGCGGGTGTTCTCGCTGGCCACGCACGCCACCCGGGGCCTGGAGAAGGCGGGCGGCAGGCTACTGCCGGCCGCTCCCGGCACCGAGACCGAATGGCTGGACGCGCTCGCCAGCGGCGTCGGCCTGGAGGACTCCGGCACCGCGGCCGCCGAGGCGCTGCGCGCCGAGGGCGCGGTGATCGTCGTCGGTGAGCGGCTGGCCGCCGTCGCCGGTGGCCTCACCGCCGCCGTACGGGCCGCGTCCGCGACCGGTGCCCACCTGGTGTGGATCCCGCGCCGGGTCGGGGAGCGCGGCGCGATCGAGGCCGGCGCGCTGCCGTCGCTGCTGCCGGGCGGACGTCCGGCGACCGACCCACGCGCGCGTGAGGAGGTCGCCGCGGCCTGGGGCCTGGCCGAACTCCCGCTGCGCCACGGCCGCGACACCGGCCAGATCGTCGAGGCCGCCGCCACCGGAGAGCTGTCGGCCCTGCTGGTCGCGGGCGTCGAGGTCGCCGACCTGCCCGACCCGGCACGCGCGCGTGAAGCGCTCGCCGCGGTCGGCTTCCTGGTGTCGCTGGAACAGAGGCCCAGCGAGGTCACCGAGCACGCCGACGTCGTCCTGCCGGTCGCCGCGGTCGCCGAGAAAGCGGGCACCTTCCTCAACTGGGAGGGCCGGGTCCGCTTCTTCGAGGCCGCGCTCAAGCCCGAGCAGATGACCCGGCGCCTGTCGCCGACCGACGCGCGCGTGCTGCAGATGCTGGCCGACTCCATGGACGTACACCTGGGTCTGCCGGATCTGCGCACCACGCGCGCGGAGCTGGACCGGCTCGGTGCATGGGACGGACCGCGGGCCTCCGGGCCGCTGGAGACGGCGGTCGCGCTGCCGCGACCGGCCGCCGGTGAGGCCGTGCTCGCCGGACACCGGCTGCTGCTCGACCAGGGCCTCCTCCAGGAGGGCGACGAGGCGCTCGCCGGAACCCGGCACGCGGCACGCGCGCGTGTGTCGGCCGCGACCGCCGCCGAGGCGGGTGTCAAGAACGGCGACCTCCTCGCCGTGAGCGGGCCGGCCGGCGCGGTCGAACTCCCGCTCCAGGTCACCGAGATGCCCGACCGGGTGGTCTGGCTCCCGCTCAACTCCGCCGGCGGGGGCGTGGCCTCCGACACGGGGGCGCGACCCGGCTCCCTCGTCCGTATCGGTCCGGCGCCGCTCGCCGGTGAGGCCCCCAAGGAGGTGGAGGCATGAGCCCGTACCTCGCCGCTGAAGACCTCTCGATGTTCGGCACCGACCCGTGGTGGCTGGTCGTCATCAAGGCGGTGTTCTGCTTCGCCTTCCTGATGGTGACCGTGCTGTTCTCCATCGTGTGGGAGCGCAAGGTCGTCGCCTGGATGCAGCTGCGCATCGGCCCCAACCGGCACGGCCCCTGGGGCATGCTCCAGTCGCTCGCCGACGGCATCAAGCTGATGCTCAAGGAAGACGTCATCGTCAAGCGCGCGGACAAGGTGGTCTACGTCCTCGCGCCGATCGTCGCGGCCATCCCGGCCTTCATGGCGATCGCGGTGATCCCCTTCGGACCGGCCGGCAACGAGATCTCGATCTTCGGCCATCGCACGGCGATGCAGCTCACCGACCTTCCGATCGCGATGCTGTTCATCCTCGCGGTCGCCTCGGTCGGCATCTACGGCATCGTGCTGGCGGGCTGGAGTTCCGGATCGACCTATCCGCTGCTCGGCGGACTGCGTTCTTGCGCGCAGATGATCTCGTACGAGATCGCCATGGGCGCCGCGTTCGCCTCCGTGTTCCTCTACTCGGGGTCGATGTCGACGTCGACGATCGTCGAGCAGCAGCAGGGCCGCTGGTACATCCTGCTGCTGCCGGTCTCCTTCATCCTCTACATCGTCACGATGGTCGGCGAAACCAACCGCGCCCCCTTCGACATGCCGGAGTCCGAGGGCGACCTGGTCGGCGGCTTCAACACCGAGTACTCGTCGATCAAGTTCGCGATGTTCATGCTCGCCGAGTACGTGAACATGGTGACGGTGTCGGCCGTGTCGACCACCCTCTTCCTCGGCGGCTGGCGGGCCCCGTGGCCGATCAGCACCTTCTGGGCGGGCGCGAACCACGGCTGGTGGCCGATCCTCTGGTTCACGATCAAGGTCCAGCTGCTGCTGTTCTTCTTCATCTGGCTGCGCGGCACGCTCCCGCGCGTGCGCTACGACCAGCTGATGAAGCTCGGCTGGAAGGTGCTCATCCCGGTCTCCGTGGTCTGGCTGATGCTCGTCGCGACCGTGCGGACGCTCAGGAACGAGAACTACGACTTCGCCGACATCGCCCTCTACGTCGGCGGCGGTGTCCTCGCCCTGCTGCTCCTGTCCTTCGTCGTCGACACGTTCCGCGACAGGGCGAAGCCGGCCGAGCCGCCCACCGCCGAGGCGGGCGGATTCGACCCGATGGCGGGCGGATTCCCCGTCCCGCCGATGCCCGGTCAGGAGCTGCCGCCGGTGCCCAGACGCCGCCCGCACCGCGAGCGGGAGCTGATTGTCAGTGGTGGGTCGGACACTGTCAGTGACGGATCTACGGATGGAAAGGAGGCGTCCGATGGCTGAGGAACCCAAAGACACCAAGCCCGGTTTCATGAACCCCGTCGCCGGCTTCGGCGTGACCTTCAAGGCCATGTTCAAGAAGCGGCTGACCGAGCAGTACCCGGAACAGAAGAAGACCACGGCTCCGCGGTTCCACGGACGGCACCAGCTCAACCGCCATCCGGACGGCCTGGAGAAGTGCGTGGGCTGTGAACTGTGCGCCTGGGCCTGCCCCGCCGACGCCATCTACGTGGAGGGCGCCGACAACACGGACGAGGAGCGCTACTCCCCGGGCGAGCGGTACGGCCGCGTCTACCAGATCAACTACGCCCGCTGCATCCTGTGCGGCCTGTGCATCGAGGCGTGCCCCACGCGCGCGCTCACGATGACCAACGAGTTCGAGCTGGCCGACTCCAGCCGCGCCAACCTCATCTACACCAAGGAGCAGCTGCTCGCCGGTCTGGAAGAGGGCATGGTCGACACCCCGCACGCGATCTTCCCGGGGACGGACGAACAGGACTACTACCGGGGGCTGGTCACCGAGGCGGCGCCCGGCACCGTACAGCAAGTAGCCGTCTCCCAGGGCGAGAAGCCGCAGGACGAGGAGGTGGACGTATGAGCGCGCAGCTCGCCGCCTACACCACCTCCACCGGTGAGGCCTTCCAGTTCTGGGTCCTCGGCACCGTCGCGGTGATCGGCGCCCTTAGCACCGTCTTCATGAAGAAGTCCGTGCACAGCGCGCTCAGCCTCGCCGGAACCATGATCGTCCTGGCGGTGTTCTACCTCGCCAACGGCGCCTACTTCCTGGGCATCGTGCAGATCGTCGTCTACACCGGCGCGATCATGATGCTGTTCCTCTTCGTGGTGATGCTCGTCGGCGTGACGGCGGCCGACTCCCTGAAGGAGACCATCCAGGGCCAGCGCTGGCTGGCCCTTCTGTGCGGGGTCGGCTTCGGGGTCCTGCTGCTCGGCGGCATCGGGCACGCGTCCCTGACGGAGTTCAACGGCACCGGCCAGGCGAACGCGAACGGCAACGTGGAGGGCCTCGCCGCCCTCATCTTCACGAAGTACGTCTTCGCCTTCGAAATCACCGGCGCCCTGCTCATCACGGCCGCCGTCGGTGCCATGGTGCTCACCCACCGCGAGCGCACCGAGCGCGCCAAGACCCAGCGCGAGCTGGCCGAACAGCGGGTGCGCGAGGGCAAGCACCTGCCGCCGCTGCCCGCACCCGGTGTCTACGCCCGGCACAACGCCGTGGACATCGCGGGCCTGCTGCCCGACGGCACCCCGTCCGAGCTCACCGTCAACAAGACGCTGCGCCAGCGCGGTCAGATCCGCGACGTGTCGGCCGAGGCCCTCAACGACCTCAAGGCCTTGGAACAGCGCGCCGAGGAGCGGCTGGAGCGTACGGCGATCGATCCGGCGAACCTCAAGCGGGCCGAGGAGGCGTCGAAGTGAACCCGGTCAACTACCTCTATCTCGCCGCCCTGTTGTTCACGATCGGCGCGACCGGCGTGCTGATCAGGCGCAACGCGATCGTCGTGTTCATGTGCATCGAGCTGATGCTCAACGCCTGCAACCTCGCGTTCGTCGTCTTCTCCCGGATGCACGGCAATCTCGACGGCCAGATCATCGCCTTCTTCACGATGGTCGTCGCCGCCGCGGAGGTCGTGGTCGGGCTCGCGATCATCGTGTCGCTGTTCCGTACCCGCCACTCGGCCTCGGTCGACGACGCCAGCCTGATGAAGCTGTAAGGGGTCGCTGAATCGTGGAGAACCTGATTGCGCTGCTGATCGCGGCGCCCCTGCTCGGAGCGGCCGTCCTGCTGACCGGCGGCCGGCGCCTCGACGCCCTCGGCCACTGGATCGGCACGCTCCTGTCGGCGACCTCCTTCGTGTTCGGCGTGATCCTCTTCGCCGACCTGCTGGGCAAGGACGCCGAACACCGCACCCTGACCCAGCACCTGTACACGTGGATCCCGGTCGAGAGCTTCCAGGCGGACGTCACCTTCCGCCTCGACCAACTGTCCATGACGTTCGTCCTGCTGATCACCGGCGTCGGCTCGCTGATCCACATGTATTCGATCGGGTACATGGAGCACGACGAGCGCCGCCGCCGCTTCTTCGGCTATCTGAACCTGTTCCTCGCGGCGATGCTGCTGCTCGTCCTCGCCGACAACTACCTGCTGCTGTACGTCGGCTGGGAGGGCGTCGGTCTCGCCTCGTACCTGCTGATCGGCTTCTGGCAGCACAAGCCCAGCGCGGCCACGGCGGCGAAGAAGGCCTTCCTGGTCAACCGCGTCGGCGACATGGGCCTGTCGATCGCGATCATGCTGATGTTCACGACGTTCGGCACCTTCGCCTTCGGGCCGGTCCTCGGCAGCGTCGGCGACGCGTCCGAGGGAAGACTCACCGCCATCGGCCTGCTGCTGCTGCTCGCCGCGTGCGGCAAGTCCGCCCAGGTGCCGCTGCAGTCCTGGCTCGGGGACGCGATGGAGGGCCCGACCCCGGTCTCGGCCCTCATCCACGCCGCGACGATGGTGACCGCAGGCGTCTACCTGATCGTCCGCTCCGGCGTGATCTTCAACGCGGCGCCCGACGCACAGCTCGTCGTCACGGTCGTTGGCGCGGTCACGCTCCTGTTCGGTGCGATCGTCGGTTGCGCGAAGGACGACATCAAGAAGGCACTGGCCGGCTCGACCATGTCGCAGATCGGCTACATGGTGCTGGCGGCGGGCCTCGGCCCGATCGGCTACGTCTTCGCGATCATGCACCTGGTCACACACGGCTTCTTCAAGGCCGGGCTGTTCCTCGGCGCCGGTTCGGTCATGCACGGCATGAACGACGAGGTCGACATGAGGAAGTTCGGCGGCCTCAGGAAGTACATGCCAGTCACCTTCGTCACGTTCGGCCTCGGCTACCTCGCGATCATCGGCTTCCCGTTCCTGTCCGGGTTCTACTCCAAGGACGCCATCATCGAGGCGGCCTTCGCCAAGGGCGGCACCCAGGGCTGGATCCTCGGCGGAGTGGCCCTGCTGGGCGCGGCCATCACCGCGTTCTACATGACCCGCGTGATGCTGATGACGTTCTTCGGCGAGAAGCGCTGGCAGCCCGACGCGAACGGCAACGAGCCGCACCCGCACGAGTCGCCGAACGTCATGACCATCCCCATGATCGTGCTCGCGGTCGGCTCGGTCTTCGCCGGCTTCTTCTTCAACCTCGGCGACCGCTTCGTGAGCTGGCTGGAGCCGGTCACCGGCCACAGCGAGGGCGACTCGCCGGTCAGCGCCATGACGGTCACCGGCGCGACCCTGGTCTGCCTGGTCGTCGGCGTCGGCATCGCGTACGCCCAGTACGGCCGCCGCCCGGTCCCCGTCGTCGCCCCGCGCGGGTCGCTGCTCACCCGGGCAGCCCGGCGCGACCTGCTCCAGGACGACTTCAACCACGTCGTCCTGGTCCGTGGCGGAGAGCACCTCACACGCTCCCTGGTGTACGTCGACCACACCTTGGTCGACGGGGTCGTCAACGGTACGGCGGCCTCGTTCGGCGGCCTGTCCGGACGGCTGCGCCGGCTCCAGAACGGCTTCGCGCGCAGCTATGCGGTCTCGATGTTCGGCGGTGCGGCCCTATTGGTCGCCGCGACCCTGCTGATGAGGGCGGTCTGATACCGATGTCCTTTCCTCTGCTGACAGCGACGGCGGTACTCCCGGCCGTCGGGGCGGTCGCCACGGCCGCCGTACCGGCCGCCCGGCGCACCGCCGCCAAGTGGCTGGCGCTGCTGGTCGCACTCGCCACGCTGGTCTTGGCGATCGTCGTCCTGGTCCGCTTCGACCCGGACGGCGCCCGCTACCAACTCACCGAGTCCCACGCCTGGATCTCGGACTTCGGGGTCAGATACGAACTGGGCGTCGACGGCATCGCGGTCGCCCTCGTCGCACTGACCGCCCTGCTGATCCCGTTCATCATCCTCGCGGGCTGGCACGACGCCGACCCGCTGGAGACCGGAAGCAAGCGGTGGCGGCCCACACAGGGCTTCTTCGCGCTGATCCTGGCTGTCGAGGCGATGGTGATCATCTCCTTCGAGGCCACGGACGTCTTCCTCTTCTACATCTTCTTCGAAGCCATGCTGATCCCGATGTACTTCCTCATCGGCGGCTTCGGGGACCGTGCCCACGAGCACGGCGAGGAAGCGGCGTCGACGCAGCGGTCGTACGCGGCCGTGAAGTTCCTGCTCTACAACCTGGCCGGCGGTCTGATCATGCTGGCCGCGGTGATCGGCCTCTATGTGGTCGCCGGGAACTTCAGCCTCCAGGAGATCGTGCAGGCGCGGGCCAACGGTTCGCTGCACATGGCGACCAACACCGAACGCTGGCTGTTCCTCGGCTTCTTCTTCGCGTTCGCCGTGAAGGCGCCTCTGTGGCCGCTGCACACCTGGCTGCCCAACGCGATGGGGGAGGCCACCGCTCCGGTCGCCGTCCTCATCACCGCGGTCGTCGACAAGGTCGGCACCTTCGCGATGCTCCGCTTCTGCCTCCAGCTGTTCCCGGAGGCGAGCAGGTGGGCGACGCCGGTCATCCTCGTCCTGGCACTCATCAGCATCGTCTACGGCGCGCTGCTCGCGGTCGGCCAGCGCGACATCAAGCGGCTGGTGGCGTACGCGTCGATCTCGCACTTCGGCTTCATCATCCTGGGCATCTTCGCGATGACCAGCCAGGGCCAGTCCGGGGCGACGCTGTACATGGTCAACCACGGCATCTCCACGGCCGCGCTGATGCTGGTGGCCGGCTTCCTGATCTCCCGGCGCGGCTCGCGGCTCATCGCCGACTACGGCGGAGTGCAGAAGGTCGCCCCGGTGCTCGCCGGCACCTTCCTGATCGGCGGCCTGGCGACGCTCTCGCTGCCGGGACTCGCGCCGTTCGTCAGTGAGTTCCTGGTCCTGGTCGGCACGTTCACGCGCTATCCGGCGATCGGCATCATCGCCACCTTCGGCATCGTCCTCGCCGCGCTCTACACCCTCGTCCTCTACCAGCGGACGATGACTGGCCCAGTGAAGCCGGAGGTCTCCGCGATGCCCGACCTCAGGGCTCGGGAGCTGGTGGTCGTGGCGCCGCTGATCGTGCTGCTGATCTTCCTGGGCGTCTACCCGAAGCCCGTCGCGGACATCGTCAACCCGGCGGTCAAGCAGACCATGTCCGACGTACACCAGACAGACCCCAAGCCTGAGGTGGAGGCCGCCAAGTGAGCACAGCAGTCGTCCACAGCCTGTGGACAACCGCGGCCGAACCGATCGCGAAGATCGAAGCGCCGAAGATCGAATACGGACAATTGTCCCCCACCCTGATCGTCGTCGGTGCGGCGGTCGTCGGGGTGCTGATCGAGGCGTTCATCCCGCGCAGGTCCCGCTACTACGCGCAGGTGTTCGTCTCCGTCGTCGCCCTCTGCGCCGCCTTCGCGGCGGTCGTCGCACTGGCGGCCGACGGGTACGGCACGACGAAGGCACGCATCGCGGCCATGGGCGCGATCGCGGTCGACGGGCCCGCGCTCTTCCTGCAGGGCACCATCCTGCTGGCCGGCCTGGTCGCCCTGTTCACCTTCGCCGAGCGGCGCCTGGACCCGGCGGCGCACGGCAACCGGGTCGACTCCTTCGCCGCGCAGGCCGCGTCCGTACCGGGCAGCGACAGCGAGAAGGCCGCAGTGAAGGCGGGGTTCACCACCACCGAGGTCTTCCCGCTGCTGCTCTTCGCGATCGCGGGCATGCTGATCTTCCCCTCGGCCAACGACCTGCTGACGCTCTTCGTGGCCCTGGAGGTCTTCTCCCTCCCGCTGTACCTGATGTGCGCGCTGGCCCGCCGCAAGCGCCTTCTGTCGCAGGAGGCCGCGGTCAAGTACTTCCTGCTCGGCGCGTTCGCCTCCGCGTTCACGCTGTTCGGCATCGCGCTGCTGTACGGCTACGCGGGCTCGGTGTCGTATGGGACGATCGCGCAGGTCGTCGACGGCACGATCCCCAACGTCGATCCGGCTCTCGTCGGCACCATGGGCAACGACGCGCTGCTGCTCATCGGCACCGCGCTGGTCGTGATGGGCCTGCTGTTCAAGGTGGGCGCCATCCCGTTCCACATGTGGACGCCCGACGTCTACCAGGGCGCGCCGACCCCGGTGACCGGCTTCATGGCGGCGGCGACCAAGGTGGCGGCGTTCGGCGCGCTGCTCAGGCTGCTGTACGTCGTCCTGCCCGGCATGCGCTGGGACTGGCGGCCGGTCATGTGGGCCGTCGCGATCATCACCATGCTGGGCGGTGCGATCGTCGCGATCACCCAGACCGACATCAAGCGGCTGCTCGCGTACTCGTCGATCGCGCACGCGGGCTTCATCCTCGCGGGTGTCATCGCGACCTCGAAGGATGGCGTCTCGTCCGTCCTCTTCTACCTGGCCGGATACTCCTTCGTGACGATCGGCGCGTTCGCGGTGGTCACGCTGGTGCGCGACGCGGGCGGCGAGGCGACGCACCTGTCCAAGTGGGCCGGGCTCGGCCGCCGTTCGCCGCTGGTGGCGGCCGTGTTCGCGGTGTTCCTGCTGGCCTTCGCGGGCATTCCGCTGACGTCCGGCTTCGCCGGGAAGTTCGCCGTGTTCAAGGCGGCGGCGGAAGGCGGCGCGGCCCCGCTGGTCGTGATCGGTGTGATCTCCTCGGCGATCGCGGCCTTCTTCTACATCCGCGTGATCGTGCTGATGTTCTTCAGCGACCCCAGGCCCGACGGCCCGACGGTGGCCGTGCCCTCCCCGCTGACGATGGCGGCCATCGGCATGGGCGTGGCGGTGACCCTGGTCCTCGGCGTGGCCCCGCAGTACTTCCTGGACCTGGCGAACCAGGCGGGCGTGTTCGTGCGCTGACGCGACGCTTGAAGTGCAGGCAGCGGCCCGGTACCCCTTCGTGGGTGCCGGGCCGCTGTGGTGAAGCCTGTGGATAACTCCGGCGCTGTCAGTCCGGAGCCCTATCGTGGACGCAGTGGTCGAGGGACGACGTACGGGGGACACGACGATGGGTGCGACGGGCGGGATCAGGGAGATGCCAGGGGTGACGGAGAACGAGGCGCTGGCCACGCTGCACCGGGTCTTCGGGTACGAGGCCTTCCGAGGTGAGCAGGAAGCGGTCATCGAGCATGTGGTGGCCGGCGGCGACGCCGTCGTTCTCATGCCCACCGGCGGCGGGAAGTCGCTGTGCTACCAGATCCCGGCCCTGGTCAGACCGGGTACGGGCGTCGTGGTCTCGCCGCTCATCGCGCTCATGCAGGACCAGGTCGACGCGCTGCGGGCGCTCGGCGTGCGCGCCGGGTTCATCAACTCCACGCAGGACTTCGACGAGCGGCGCGTGGTCGAAGCGGAGTTCCTGGCGGGCGAGCTGGACCTGCTCTACCTGGCTCCGGAGCGGCTGCGCCTGGACGCCTCCCTGGACCTGCTCGCCCGGGGCAAGATCTCCGTCTTCGCCATCGACGAGGCGCACTGCGTGTCCCAGTGGGGCCACGACTTCCGCCCCGACTACCTGACCCTCTCACTGCTGGGTGAGCGCTGGCCGGACGTCCCGCGGATCGCCCTCACCGCGACGGCCACGGACGCAACGCACCAGGAGATCACGCAGCGGCTGAACATGCCGACGGCCCGTCACTTCGTGGCGAGCTTCGACCGCCCCAACATCCAGTACCGGATCGTGCCCAAGGCCGACCCGAGGAAGCAGCTGCTCGCCTTCCTGCGGGAGGAGCACGCGGGCGACGCGGGAATCGTGTACTGCCTGTCGCGCAACTCGGTGGAGAAGACCGCCGAGTTCCTCAGCAGCAACGGCATCGAGGCGGTGCCCTACCACGCCGGCCTGGACGCAGGCACGCGCGCGGCGCACCAGTCCCGGTTCCTGCGCGAGGACGGCCTGGTCGTGGTCGCCACGATCGCCTTCGGGATGGGCATCGACAAGCCGGACGTACGGTTCGTCGCCCACCTCGACCTGCCCAAGTCGATCGAGGGCTACTACCAGGAGACGGGCCGGGCCGGCCGTGACGGACTGCCCTCGACGGCCTGGATGGCATACGGCCTCAACGACGTCATACAGCAGCGCAAGCTCATCCAGTCCGGCGAGGGCGACGAGGCGTTCCGCCGCCGGGCCGCCGCCCACCTGGACTCGATGCTCGCGCTGTGCGAGACGGCCCAGTGCCGCCGAGGCCAGCTGCTCGCCTACTTCGGCCAGGACCCCGATCCGGCGGGCTGCGGCAACTGCGACACGTGCGTCACACCGCCGGAGACCTGGGACGGCACGATCGCCGCCCAGAAGGTGCTGTCCACGGTCGTACGGCTGCAGCGCGAGCGGCGGCAGAAGTTCGGCGCGGTGCAGATCATCGACATCCTGCTCGGCAAGCGCACCGGCAAGGTGATCCAGTTCGACCACGACCAGCTGTCCGTCTTCGGCATCGGCGAGGAGCTGGCCGAGGGCGAATGGCGGGGCGTCGTCCGGCAGTTGCTGGCCCAGGGGCTGCTGGCGGTCGAGGGGGAGTACGGCACGCTGGTGCTCACCGAGGCGAGCGGCTCGGTGCTGCGGCGGGAGCGGGAGGTGCCGCTGCGCAAGGAGCCGAAGAAGCCTGTGGCAGCGCGTGCTTCATCGTCCTCCGGCAAGGGCGAGCGCAAGGCCAAGGCCGCCGCGGTCGAGCTGTCCGACGACCTGCTCCCCGCGTTCGAGGCGCTGCGTGCCTGGCGCGCCGAACAGGCCCGCGAGCAGGGCGTCCCGGCGTACGTCATCTTCCACGACGCCACGCTCCGGGAGATCGTGAGTCGTCGGCCGGGGTCGGTGACGGAACTGGGCACGGTGGGCGGCGTCGGCGAGAAGAAGCTGGCGACGTACGGGGAGGGGGTGCTCGGGGTGCTGTCGTCGCTGTCGGGGCCCGGTTCCTCCGGGCCGGGGGCGGCTGCTGGGGCGGCACCGGCGGGCGGCGCGGCACCGCAGGACGACTGGCCGGAGCCGGACGAGGAGCCGGAGCCGGACGACTGGATATAGGCGTCCACCGGGCTCGCCAGGCGTCGGGCGAGTGCCGTCAGGACAGTGCCGTCAGCCCCGGGGCGAACGTGATCAGCAGGGGCAGCAGCGGCACGAGCGTGGCCACCGTCGTCGTCAGGGCCCGGTGCCTGCGCAGCAGCCGGGGCGGGGGTTCGAGGAGCCGCTCGACGCGCTCACCGAGCAGACGGCGGCTGGAGGCGCAGGAGAGGACGCCCCGGTGCTGGTTCAGTTCGATCAGCGCGAGCGCCGTGGTGAGGTGACCGCAGCGGCGGGACGCCGTGTCGTCGGCGGCCAGTTCGACGAGGCGGTGGGTCTGGTCGCAGAAGTGGGCGAACAGCGGCACCCGCGGGAAGCCTGTGGCCAGTGCCGTGGAGAGGTGGAGCAGCCAGTCGTGGTGGGCGCGGGCGTGACCGCGCTCGTGGGTGAGGACCGCGTCCAGCTGATGGTCCGTGAGGCGGTGCAGGGCGCCCGTGGTGACCACCAGCTGGGGCGGGTGGCCGGGCATCCACCAGGCGTCCGGGTACTCGTCCTCCAGAACCAGCATCGGGCCGCGCGCGGCTGGTAGCCCGGCAGGCAGTTCCGGTGCCCGTTCGCGCAGATGCGCGCGGGTCTGGCCGCGGCGCCGGCGGACCTCGGTTAGTTCGCGGGCCAGCATCGCCGTCGTCCACGCGGCCCCGCAGGCGAGCAGCACCGTGAGGGTGACAGCCCACAGCGGTGCGGCGGACAAATCGTACGCGGCGGCGACGGCGGGCGGGGCGGACGCGAAGACGCGGTCCCGCACTGTGTGGAAGACCGCCGCCGCGCCGAGCGTCAGCGCGGCCAGGCAGCACAGCAGCACGGTGGCGACCAGGCACTGCCACACCCACAGCCCGACCACGGGTTCCCGCTCGGGCCAGGCCGCCCGGGTCAGCGCGCGGGGCGCCGGTACGGAGGCCGTCAGGGCGACGAGGCTCAGCAGGAGCAGGCAGACGGTCATGCCAGGGGCTCCGGTTCCGGGTCGGATACGGGGGCAGGTGACGGGAGGTGCGTCAGTGATGTTTCAGTGCTGCGTCGGGTGGTGCTGTGTCCCGCCGCCAGTATGACGGCCGCGGGCCACAGCAGTCAGGAGTCGCGCGTGAACCGGGCGCGGCTCGAGCGGCCCCGGACGGGCAGCCGACCGGAGCCGCCTGGGCCGCCTGAGCCGTCGCTCACCCGGCCACGACGCGTCCCGTGACCTCTCCCAGCCCGATCCGGGCGCCGTCGGCTCCCGGTGCCCACGCCGACAGCGTCACCACGTCGCCGTCCTCCAGGAACGTCCGCTTGCCGTCGGGGAGTTCGAAGGGGTCGCGGCCGTTCCAGGTGAGTTCGAGAAGGGAGCCGCGTTGCTGTTCCGTCGGGCCGCTCACCGTGCCGGAGCCGTACAGGTCGCCGGTGCGCAGGGAGGCGCCGTTGACCGTCATGTGGGCGAGTTGCTGGGCGGCGGTCCAGTACATGGTGGAGAAGGGAGGTTCGGACACGACGTGACCGTTGATCGCGACGGAGATCCGCAGGTCGTATCCGCCGGGCTCCGCGTCCGGGCCGGAGTCGTCGAGATACGGCAGCAGCGGGTGCGTGCGCTCCGGCGGAGCCACGCGCGCCTCCTCCAGCGCCTCCAGCGGGGTGATCCACGCCGACACCGACGTGGCGAAGGACTTGCCGAGGAACGGGCCGAGGGGGACGTACTCCCAGGCCTGGATGTCCCGCGCCGACCAGTCGTTGAGCAGGCACAGCCCGAAGACGTGCTCCCGGAAGTCGCCCAGTGCGACCGTCCGGCCCATCGGTGACGGCGCGCCGACCACGAAGCCGACCTCGGCCTCGATGTCGAGCCGGACCGACGGCCCGAAGACCGGTGCCGGGTCGGCGGGCGCCTTGCGCTGGCCCGACGGCCGTACGACCTCGGTGCCCGACACCACGACCGTGCCGGAGCGGCCGTGGTAACCGATCGGCAGGTGCTTCCAGTTGGGGGTGAGGGAGTCCGCCGCGTCCGGGCGGAAGATCCGGCCGACGTTGCGGGCGTGGTTCTCGGACGCGTAGAAGTCGACGTAGTCGGCGACCTCGAAGGGGAGGTGCAGGGTCACCGACGAGAGGGGGTGGAAGAGCGGTTCGATGGCCTCGCGGTGCGAGGGCACCGTGACCCAAGCCGTCAGCGCGCGCCGTACGTCGGACCAGGCCGTGCGGCCGGCCGCCAGCAGCGGATCCAGGGTCGGGCGCGCGAGCAGGGAGACGTACGGCGAGCCGAGGACGGCGGCCGCCGCGCCCGCGTCGAGGACGTGGTCGCCGAGCCGGACGCCGACCCTCCGCTCCTCGGTGCCGGAGGGCGAGAACACGCCATACGGAAGGTTGTTCGGGCCGAAGGGGTCGCCCTCGGGGACGTCGAAGGGGGGCATGGGGTGCTGCCTCACTCTCATCCGTGCCATGCATGGCCAAACGTTCCATGTGGTCGCGCCACACGTTACGTGGCGGTGTCGCTCGTGGGCAGTGTGTAAAGAGTTCGCAATGTCCGAATAAGTTTTGTCGGAGGGTCTAATTCCGGCTTAGCGCCCTTTGGGGGACACGGACGGGGTGGGTCCGGTCCGTAGGGGGACACGTGGGGGGACCCGTGGCCAGGAACGCCGGCAGCGTGCCTTTCGAGGCGGACCGTGACGTGCCGGCCCTGATCGTCAAGTTCGGCGACTGCCCGCTGCACCACGGCGGTGTCGGCGCGATCCGCAGCCTGGGCCGCCTGGGAGTCCCCATGTATGCGATAACGGAGGACCGTTACACGCCGGCGGCCTCCTCCCGATATCTGAAGCGCGCGTTCGTCTGACCGACGAGCGGCGCGGAGGAACCGGGGCATCTGGTGGAGGGACTCGTGCGGATCGGCCGCCGCATCGGCCGCCCCGCTGTCCTGATTCCGACGGACGAGGAGGCGGCGGTCCTGATCGCCGAGCACCGGAAGCGCTCGGCGACCGGTTCCTCGTCCCGCATGTCGAGCCCGGCCTCCCGCGCCGCCTGGCCAGCAAGCAGGGGTTGCACGAACTGTGCGTGGAACACGGCATCCCCAGTCCGGAGGCGGCCTTCCCGCGGTCGTACGACGACATCGTGGAGTTCGCCGACAAGGCCCGCTTCCCGGTGGTCGCCAAGAACCGCGAGGCGTTCGTGAGGCGCAAACGGCCCGCGGTCAACGGCACCACGAGGATCACCACCCGTCAGGGCCTGTTGGCCCGGCGGAAGGGGGGCGGTTTCGAACTCAAGCTGGACTCAGGGGAGTTGTTCACCGCCCGCGCGGTCGTCGTCGCCACGGGTCTGTCGGGGCTGGCCCACCTTCCGGCGGAGCTGGCGGGCGCGGCGGCGGACGGGCCCACGCCCACCGGCCCCGTGTCGCACAGCTCCCAGCACCACGACCTCGGCCGGTTCTCCGGCAAGGAACTGATCGTCGTCGGCGCCGGGCAGTCCGCGCTGGAGACGGCGGCGCTGGCGGCGGAGGCGGGCGCACAGGTGCGGGTGGTCTCGCGCGGCCGTGGCAAGGTTGCCTTCGGTGCCCCGCCCTGGGAACAGCCCAAGCTGCGCCCCGAGTCCCCCTTCGGCCGCGCCTGGTCCCTGCGGGCGCTCAGCTACTACCCCCACCCCTACCGCTACCTCCCGGCCCGGACCCGCCACTACCTGGTCCGCCGGGTCCTCGGCCCGCTCGGCGCCTGGTGGCTGCGCGACCGCTTCGAGGGCAAGGTGCGGGTCGAGGAGGTCGACCGGGTGGTGGACGCGGAAGCCCCCGACGGCAGCCCGGTCCTCACCGTGCACACCCACACCGGCGAGACCCGTCGGCTCGCCGCCGACCACGTCATCTCGGCCACCGGCTACCGCGTGGACATAGCCGCGATGGACTTCCTCGGCCACGAGCTGCGGACGGAGCTGGCGGTGAGCCGCGGCGCCCCGAAGCTCGGTGCCGGCTACGTCTCCTCGGTACCGGGCCTGTACGTCACCGGCCTCCCGGCGGCCGCGTCCTACGGCCCGGTGATGCGCTTCGTCTGCGGCACGGAATTCGCCTCCCCGCGCCTGACGAAGCACCTTGCGGCGGCCCACGGCTGAGCCACACGTCGGCCTCGGCGCCCCGCTTCCACTCGAGGAACCCGCGTGCAGTAGTCCACCGCACGGGTCCTCGGCCACGTTGCCGAGCCGCACCGTGCAGAAAGTGCGGAGGGGCAACCTACCGTGTGGCACCGGGAGTTGAACAGCCGAGGACATCGGGGTGAGTGTGACGGGCGCGTTGTCCGTATTCTCTGATCATGGCCGTACCCCCCGGATATTCTCTCGTCGCCACCGACCTGGACGGAACGCTCCTGCGTGGTGACGACACCCTCTCCGACCGGTCCCTCGCTGCGCTCGCGCGGGTGACTGGGGCCGGTGCCCGGCACCTCGTGGTGACGGGCCGGCCGGCACCGAGGGTACGGCCGCTGCTCGACGTCCTCGGCTGTTCGGGCCTCGCGGTGTGCGGACAGGGCGCGCAGGTCTACGACGCCGGCAGGGACCGCCTGTTGTGGTCGGTCACCCTGGACCGGGAGTTGGCCGAGACCGCGCTCGGCAAGATCGAGGCCGAGGTGGGACAGGTGTACGCGGCGGTCGACCAGGACGGGGTGGACGGGCTCACGCTCATCGAGCCCGGCTATCTGATGCCCCACCCGACCCTGCCCGCCGTGCGGGTGGACCGGCGCGACGACCTCTGGTGCGCACCCATCAGCAAGGTTCTACTGCGCCACCACACCCTGTCCGACGACGAGTTGGCGTGCACGGCGCGCTCGGTCGTGGGCTCCCTCGCGACGGTCACCATGTCGGGGCCCGGGACCGTCGAACTCCAGCCCTGCGGCATCACCAAGGCGACGGGCCTGGCGCTGGCCGCCGAGTATCTCGGGCTGGGTCCGCACCAGGCCATCGCCTTCGGGGACATGCCCAACGACATCCCCATGTTCGACTGGGCCGCCCACGGAGTGGCGATGGCCAACGCCCACCCCGAACTCAAGGCGTTGGCCGACGAGGTCACCTTGTCGAACGAGGACGACGGCATCGCCGTCGTCCTCGAGAGACTGTTCGCGTGAGCGGTGAGACCGTGGCTCAGTAGGCGCCGAAGACGTTGTCGATCGAGCCGTACCGCGCGGCGGCGTAGTTGCAGGCGGCGGTGATGTTGGCGACCGGGTCGTAGATGTCGAACGACGTGCCGGCCACGTGGTACGTGTTGAACGTCGGGTCGATCACCTGGAGCAGGCCCTTGGACGGGATGCCCTTGGCCGCGTTGGAGTCCCAGAGGTTGATGGCCTTCGGGTTGCCGGCGGACTCGCGGATGATGTTGCGGTATATGCCGTTGTACGAGCCGGGGATGTGCTTCTCCGCCATGATGGCGAGCGACTCGCGGATCCAGCCGTCGAGGTTGTTCGGGTATCCGGCCAGGGTGGTGGACGGCGTCGTGGCCGTGGGGGTGGCCGCGGAGGCGCTGGCCGCGCCGATGAGCGGGAGGGCGAGCACGGCGGCGCCGGTGCCTGCGACGGCGAGGGTGCGCATGAGGCGCGTGGTGCGGGTACGGCGGTGCTGAGCGGCAGCGGGCATTGCGAACTTCCTCTCCGGCGCCTGCGAGGTGAGCTGTCGGGTTCGGGCTGGGAGGTGCCCGGCCGGGCCGCCGCAAGGCGACACGACTTAACCCCGAGCCGTTTCGGTACGACGGGTGTCGTTCCGGTCCGGCGACTTACCTGGGTCCCCCGCTCCTGCCGTACGTGAATGAGTTTGTCGATGGGTCATGTCGGGCGCCGGCAGGATTCGGCGTTCGCCCGATAGATCGGGAAGCTATGCGAGAGCACATGTCCGGAACAAGTGCCGGATTCGCAGCTCGTACCAATTGACCTTGGTCTGGTGCGTATGAGGCACTTGATCCTTTGCGGCTGCCAAGGGTCAACTCGCGCTCTGGGCAAGGGCGGGAGGGGGTTGCGCCAGGTATTCCGCCTGGAGGTCGGAAGTGACCTAACTCACCTTTGCTCCGGCCTTAACGCATTTCCCACTAAGGGGAATTGGGATGCTTATAGCGGCAAAACGGACACATCGCACTTAGGGTTGCGGAATTCGCTTTTCTCACGTCCGAGCGGTCAATGTTTTCCGGCGGGGGCGGCCTCGGAGATCGTGCGTGATGCTGCTCACGTTCGGTGGGGGTGGGTAGGCATGCGAGCTGAGGCGGCGTGGGTGGAACCTCCCGCGTACTGCCGGTCGTTGTCGTGGTGGCGGCTGTCGCCGCAGTCGCCGCAGTCGTTGTCCGTGGGAGGTGCCGAATATCCGACGTTGCCGTCGCGCCGGGGCTGCGCGGTCCTGCGCGCCGGGCCGCTCGGCGGGCGCGATGCCGTCCGGCGGACCCGTTGTCCGTGCGTGCCAGGTGTTGTCGGCGCGGGATGCCACGCGCGCGTGCAGTCGGGTGCCGTCCGGGAGGGGGATGCGGAGGTCCTTGTGGGACGGCGGGCGGGGCCGGGTCGTACAAGGAGGACCTGCGGATACGCGGAGGTGGTGCCCCGTCGCCGTCGCCGCTGTGCGGGTGAGGCTATGCGGACTAAAAGGTGTCAGGTCCCATGGAGTCGAGAAATATCGGTTGTATCAGCCGTATCAGCTGATCAACGACATATCGGCCGTGATGCGATACCGCCCGGGCTGGCCGGGTGGGCGCTATCGGTGATCCAAACCCAACCGGATACGCTGACTCGAGTGATGGCACCGACCTATCGACAAACCGTGTAATCGCCAGCAGACACCAGCAGACAGGAGACCCCTCGTGACCGTCGTCGGGCCGTTCGGGCTGAGCGTGCGGGACCAGGCTCTGGAAGCCGATGTCCAGGCCGGATTGACGGCTGTCGAAGAAGGCTTGCTCGAAGCCACCAAGAGCGAGGTCCCGTTCATCACGGAGGCCGCGCAGCACCTGGTGCGGGCGGGCGGGAAGCGGTTCCGGCCGCTGCTCGTGATGCTCGCGGCGCAGTTCGGCGACCCGTACGCGCCGGGGATCGTACCCTCGGCCGTCGTGGTCGAGCTGACCCACCTCGCGACGCTGTACCACGACGACGTGATGGACGAGGCGGCGGTGCGCCGCGGGGTCGACAGCGCGAACACCCGCTGGGGGAACTCGGTCGCGGTCCTCACCGGTGACTTCCTGTTCGCCCGGGCCTCACAGATCCTCGCCGACCTCGGGCCGGAGGCCGTCCGGGTCCAGGCCCTCGCGTTCGAACGGCTCGTGACCGGGCAGATCCTGGAGACGGCGGGGCCCTCGGACGGCCGGGATCCGGTCGAGCACTACCTGGACGTGCTGGGTGGCAAGACGGGGTCGCTGATCGCGGTGTCGTGCCGCTTCGGGGCGATGATGTCGGGGGCCGACGAGACGGTCGTGGACGTGCTCACGCAGTACGGCGAGCGGCTCGGGGTCGCCTTCCAGCTGGCGGACGACGTGATCGACATCGCGTCCGACACGCGGGAGTCCGGGAAGACGCCCGGTACGGATCTGCGGGAGGGCGTGCCGACCCTTCCTGTGCTACGGCTGCGGGAGCGGGCGGCGCGGCTGGGGCTGGCCGAGGACATCGCGCTGTGCGAGCTGCTCGACTCCGACCTCACGGACGACGCGCGGCACGCTGCCGCACTGGCCGCGCTGCGGGCGCATCCGGCGCTGGAGCAGGCTCGGCGGGACACCGTGCGGTACGCGGAGGACGCGCGGGCGGCGCTGGCTCCGTTGCGGTCCTGCGATGCGAAGGACGCGCTGCTGGAGCTGTGCGATGCGGTGGTGCACCGGGCTGGGTAGTTTGCCCGCTCGCCCGCTCGCCCGCTCGCCCGCTCGCCCGCTCGCCCGCTCGCCCGCTCGCCCGCTCGCCCGGCTCGGTGGGCCGAGAGGTGCCCGCCACGGGGCTCCGCCCCGGGCCCCGGACCTTGCCCGCTCGCCCGGCTCGGTGGGCCGAGAGGTGCCCGCCACGGGGCTCCGCCCCGGGCCCCGGACCTTGCCCGCCCGCCCGGCTCGGTGGGCCGAGAGGTGGCCGCCACGGGGCTCCGCCCCGGACCCCGGCGGGGACTCCGTCCCTTGCACCCCTGGCGGGGCTTCGCCCCTGCACCCCAGCGAGACTCCGCCCCCTGCACCCCAGCGGGGCTCCGCCCCCTGCACCCCGGTCCGCTCATCGCGGTCCCCCCGCCGCCCCGACCCCTACGGGTCAAGGCCGGCCCTGCCCACCCCGTGTCATACCGGAGGTGTACGCGGAGTTGAGCCCGAGGACTGACGTCTTTCCGTGGGGGATTTGGTGAGATGGATACCACGGAAATCACCACTCCTCACCGATTCGGGTGAGAATGGCGGCTCAGGGTGGGAAAGTGCGAGGGCAGCCGCCGCCGACGACGGAGGTAAGGCACACATGGCACCGTACGAATCCGACGACACCACGGGCGCCGAGGAGGTCGAGGACCTGCGCTCCGGGCGCCGCAAGGCCGCTCGGTACGTCGTCCCGGTCGCGGTGGTGGGGGTAGCGGCGGCGACCATCGGGCTGGTCCCGGCGCTCGCCGACTCCGGTGACCCCAATCTCCCGAAGATCACCGCGCAGCAGCTCATCGAGAAGATCGCCAAGTCGGACGTCCAGCAGTTGTCCGGCACGGTGAAGGTCAGCACGGACCTGGGCCTGCCCGACCTGGGCGGTCTGGAGAACAGCCTGGTCTCCGGCGCGACCCCATCGGGCGACGGATCGTCCGCCGACCCGACCACCAAGCTCACCGAACTCGCCACCGGCACGCACACCCTGCGCGTCGCCGCCGACGGCCCGGACCGGCAGAAGCTCTCGCTGATCGAGAGCGCCGCCGAGTACAGCCTCATCCACAACGGCAAGGACGTGTGGGGCTACGACAGCAAGTCGAACCAGGTCTACCACGAGACCACGGACGAGGCCGGCAAGCAGCCGAAGCACGAGACTCCGGGCACGCCCGGCGACTTCGCCGACGAGGCTCTGAAGTCGGTCGACGACACGACGTCCGTGACCGTCGACGGCACCGTGCAGGTGGCCGGCCGCGACGCCTACAAGCTGCTGATCAAGCCCAAGCAGTCCGGCACCACGGTCGGCGCGATCAGTATCGCCGTCGACGCGAAGACCGGTATGCCGTTGAAGTTCACGCTGACCCCGTCGAGCGGCGGTGCCGCCGTGCTCGACGCGGGCTTCACCCAGGTCAGCTTTGCCAAGCCGGCCGCATCGACGTTCGACTTCACCCCGCCCAAGGGCGCCAAGGTCACTGAGGACGACCGGGCCGACCACGCCGACAAGACCGCCCCGGCACCGTCCGCCAAGCCCGGGGACGACTTCGCCAAGGGCTTCGAGAAGGGCTTCGGGAACGGCTCCGGGGGCCCGGAGGGCTCTGGCGTCATCGGTGAGGGCTGGAACGCCATCGCCACCTTCGACACCGGCACCAAGGGCGGCGTGCCGTCCGGCGCGGCCGGCGGCGACATGGGTGGATTCCTCGGCTCGCTCGGTGACCAGGTGAGCGGCAAGTTCGGCAAGGGCACGGTCTTCTCCACCTGTCTGATCAACGCCCTGATCACGGACGACGGCAAGGTGTACGTCGGTGCCGTGACCAAGGACGCCCTGGTCCAGGCGGCGAACACGGGCAAGTAGGTACCCTGCCGGCACGACGAATCGAGGGAGCCGTGGACGAACCGTCCGTCACGGAGCAGGAGACGGGAGACACGCGAGAGGGTGACGCCCGCGCGAGCGAGGCGAGCGTGATCGACACCCGCGGCCTCTCCAAGCGCTACCGCGGCGGACAGCTCGCCGTCGACGGTCTCGACCTGACCGTCCCGGCGGGCAGCGTCTTCGGCTTCCTCGGTCCGAACGGCTCCGGCAAGACCACCACCATCCGCATGCTGATGGGCCTCATAGAGCCCACCTCCGGCACGGCACAGGTGCTCGGTCGCCCCATGCCGCGCTCCGCACGCGCCGTACTGCCGCAGGTCGGCGCGCTCATCGAGGGCCCCGCTCTGTACGGCTTTCTCTCCGGCCGGGACAACCTGATCAGGTACGACGCGGCCGACCCGACCGCCGACCCGCGCACCCGGCGCACCCGCGTCGCCGCCGCGCTGGACCGGGTGGGTCTGACGGCCGCCGCGGGCAAGAAGGCCCGGGCCTACTCCCTGGGTATGAAGCAGCGCCTCGGTCTCGCGGCCGCGCTGCTCCAGCCGCGCAGACTCCTCGTGCTCGACGAGCCGACCAACGGCCTCGATCCGCAGGGCATGCGGGAAATCCGCTCCCTGGTGCGGGAGTTGGCCTCCGACGGGACGACCGTCTTCCTCTCCTCGCACCTCCTCGACGAGATCGAGCAGGTGTGCACGCACGCCGCCGTGATGGCACAGGGGCGGCTGATCACCCAGGGCGCGGTGGCGGACCTGGCGGCCGGGGCGCGCGGCCGGCTGGTCGTGACCACGCCCGATCCGGTGAACGCGGCCCGGGTGCTTAAGGAACACGGGGTCGCCGACGTCGTCGTCACCGAGGACCGGGTGACCGGAGAACCGCCGGAGGGCGAACTCGCCGACTTCAACGCCGCGTTGGTGTCGGCCGGCGTCCGCGTCCGCGGCTTCGGGGTCGAACGGGCCTCATTGGAGGACGCGTTCGTGGCACTGACCGGAGAGGGCTTCGATGTCGCAGGCTGAAGTCGGGGTGGCCGAGGGCGGGTCGACGGCCGTACGCGCTCCGAGCCCGCTGTGGACCTTCGGGCTCCTGCGCAGCGAGCTGGTCACCACCTTCCGGCGCTGGCGCACGCTCGCGCTGCTCGGCGTGCTGGCCGCCGTACCGATTCTGGTCGGGATCGCGGTCAGGATCGAGACGGGGGGTGGTTCACCGGCCGGCCGGGGCGGCGGCGAGGGTGGCCCGGCGTTCATCGCGCAGATCACCAACAACGGCCTCTTCCTGGTGTTCACGGCGCTCGCCGCGACGCTCCCCCTTCTTCCTGCCGATGGCGATCGGTGTCGTGGCGGGCGACGCGATCGCGGGCGAGGCCAACGCGGGAACCCTGCGCTACCTCCTGGTCGCCCCCGCCGGCCGCACCCGCCTGCTGCTCACCAAGTACGCGACCACGATGGCTTTCTGCCTGGTGGGCACCCTCGTGGTCGCCGTCTCCGCACTGATCGTCGGCGCGCTGCTCTTCCCGCTCGGTGACCTGACGACCATCTCCGGCACCCAGATCACCTTCGCCGAGGGGCTCGGCCGGGCGCTGCTGATCGCCCTGGTCGTAGCCGCGTCACTGACTGGCATCGCGGCCCTCGGCCTGTTCGTCTCGACCCTCACCAACAGTGGCATCGCGGCGATGGCGACGACGGTCGGCCTGCTGATCACCGTGCAGATCCTCGACCAGATCCCCCAGCTGCACGCGCTCCAGCCGTACTTCTTCTCGCACTACTGGCTGTCCTTCGCCGACCTGATGCGCGACCCCGTGTACTGGGACGACCTGGTCAAGAACCTCGGCCTCCAGGCCCTGTACGCCGTGGTGTTCGGTACGGCGGCGTGGGCACGGTTCACGACGAAGGACATCACCGCGTAGCGGCCTACACGGCGGCTGCCGCCTCGTAGGGGAAGCGGGCGAGCGGTGCCTGCTGGGCGAAGAACGTCTTCGCGCGTGCCAGCGCCGCCTCGTCCCGCACGACCTGGCCGGGCGCGCTGCCGTTGCCCAGCAGCACTCCACCGAACCGCATCCCCATGTACGCGGCCGTGTGGTTGAGCGTGCCGATCAGCGGGTCGGCGACCTCCCCCTCCTCGTGTGCGAGCGCGGTGACACCCCAGAGCGCGCGTCCGGTCAGGGTCGCCTTGAAGTCGACGCCGGGCGTGCGCAGCCAGCCGGACCAGTGGTCCAGGTAGCGCTTGGTGTGGCTGGACACGGAGTACCAGTACAGGGGCGAGGCGATCACGAGGTCCGTCGCGGCGAGCGTGGCGTCGAGGAGGAGACCGGTGGCGCTGTCCGCCGGCGGCCGGACGTGGTCGTTGTCGTGCCGCAGATCTTCGAAGTCGGGCAAGGGGTGCTCGGCGAGGCTGATCCACTGCTGCTCGACATCGGCGGGCAACTGCTCGGCGGCCTTGCGGGCGAGCAGCTCGGTGTTGCCGTCGTGCCGGGCGCTGCCGAGCACGAACAGGAAGCGGCGGGTCATGGGTCCCCCAGGTGATCGGCGTACCAGCATCAGTGTGTGTGCATTATATGTACACACACATAACCCTGTCCGTCCGGTGACGAACGAGTTCCTGGTGCGAGTCTGTGACGTCGTGGTGACGCGGGAGCCGTGGCGAGCGGGAGAGACTCGACATACGCACGTGTACGACCGGATCGTGACGCCGGGGGAGTGAGGGGACCGATGTCTCGACTCAGCCGCGAGGGGAAGCGGGAACAGTGGGGCGCCGGGCACTCGGTGACGCCGGTCGACGTCCGGGTGACCGGCGCGGCAGGGGCGACGGCCGACGGGGTACGGCTGGTGGCGGCGCCGGGTGAGGAGATCCAGCAGGCCGTCCTCGACCACCTCCACCACCTCGCCCTCACGAACGGCCACCCCGTCCTGGCCACGATCCACGACGACCGCATCGGCTACGTCGTCCCGCTCCAGGTGAACCCCGACGGCTCCAGCCAGTTCGCGAGCGACCCGGTGGGGATGGCGGCTGTGGGGGAGCCGGCGCGGGACGACGTGCCGACGCTCCCGACCCCGGGGACGGTCCAGGCACCCACCGGGGTGTTCGGACCGCCACCGGTGATGCCCCCCAAACCGGAGCCGACGGCCGTACCGACCCCCACGCACACGCAGACAGCCACCCCCACCCCCACGCCTCGCCCCCACCCCACGCCCGACCTCCTCACCGCCCGCGAACCCGACCCCAAGCCCACCCCGGCCCGCGGCTTCGACGCCGTGGCCGAAGCCGTGCTCGGGGACGGGGCGGAGGGCGCGGCTGAGGACGGGGTGCTCGGGGAGCCGATGGGGCGGATCAACGCGGCCGTTCGGGCGGGGCGGATCGAAGACGCGGCCGGGCTCGCGGAACGTACCGTCGGGGAGGCCTCGGCGGCGCTCGGGCCCGAACACCCGGAAGTGCTGCGGTTGCGCGAACTGACCGCCTACATCGCCTACTTGGCCGGAGACCCGCTCCGCTCCTTCGAGGTCTCCCTGGAACTCGCCCGGCTCAGGCGCCGCGCCCGGGACGGGGAGGCGGCGTACGGCAACGTCCAGAGCGCCGCAACCGCCTGGCGTGCCGTCCGCGACCCCGAGCAGGGCCTCCGCCTCGGCGAGGTCCTGATAGCCCTGTGGACGGAACTCACCGCCGAGGAGGGCCCCGCGGCGGACGACGTCGAAGAACTGGAGTCGGCCCGCGCCCGTATGCACCGCCTCACGGCACGTGCGGGCAGGCAGCCCCGGTAGCCCCGGTGCGCGCCCACCGCACTACTGCACGCAGAACTCGTTCCCCTCCGGGTCCGTCATCACCGTCCACTCACCGCCCGCTTCCTTCACCCGCCGCAGCACCTGCGCCCCCAGGCTCTCCAGCCGCTCGACCTCGGCCTCGCGGCGTCCTTCGTCGGCGTGCACGTCGAGGTGGAGCCGGTTCTTGACGGTCTTCGCCTCGGGCACGCGCTGGAACAGCAGTCGCCGGCCCAGACCGGTGCCGGTGTCCTTGTCGTACGGGTCGTCGGGGTGCCGTACCGCGATGAGGTCCCGGAAGGCGGGTCGGCCGTGGTACTCGACGGTGGCCGCGCCGGGCAGCGCGCCGAGTTCCAGCAACCGCTCGACGAGCGCGCTGTTGTCCTCGGCCTCGTAGTGCAGCGCGGCGGCCCAGAAGTCGGCCTGCGCGTGTGGGTCCGCGGCGTCGATGACGAGCTTCCAGTGCAGCGGGACGGGTGGTTCGGATGCGGGCGTCTGCGTCATGCCGACCACTTATAGCCGAGCCGCCGCCCGCTGGGAGCTAGCTCGCGCCGACCTCTTTGCCCGGTGCCAGGGCGGCGTCCTGAACCGGAATCCCGGCCTTGGCGGCGAGTGTGCGGTCGGCGAGTGCGCGGGCGCCCCGGTGGGCCGTGCGCAGGGCGTCCCACGTGAGCAGCGACAGGGCCAGCCAGACCAGCGCGAACCCGGCCCACCGCGCGGGCGGCATGGCCTCGTGGAAGTACAGGATGCCCAGCAGGAACTGGAAGACGGGCGCCAGATACTGGAGCAGTCCCAGCGTCGACAGCGGAACGCGTATCGCGGCCGCCCCGAAGCAGACCAGCGGCAGCGCAGTGACGATGCCCGTCGAGGCGAGCAGGGCGGAGTGCCCGGCGCCGCCGGTACTGAAGGTGGAGTCGCCGTGGGTGGTCAGCCACAGCAGATAGCCGAGCGCGGGCAGGAACTGGATCGCGGTCTCGGCGGCCAGCGACTCGATGCCGCCGAGGTTGACCTTCTTCTTCACCAGTCCGTACGTGGCGAAGGAGAAGGCGAGGACGAGGGAGATCCACGGCGGCTGCCCGTACCCGACGGCCAGCACGATCACGGAGGCGAAGCCGACACCGACCGCCGCCCACTGTGCGGGCCGCAGCCGCTCCTTCAGGATCAGCACGCCCATCGCAATGGTGACCAGGGGGTTGATGAAATACCCGAGCGAGGCCTCCACCACGTGCTCGGAGTTCACGGCCCAGATGTAGACGCCCCAGTTGACGGTGATCAGGGCGGCCGCGAGCGCGATCAGCGCCAGCCTGCGCGGCTGCCGCAGCAGCTCACCGGCCCAGGCCCAGCGCCGTACGACGAGGAGCGCGACGACGACGAAGGCGAGCGACCACACCATCCGGTGGGCGAGGATCTCCACCGCCCCGGCAGGTTTCAGCAGGGGCCAGAACAGCGGTACGAGCCCCCACATCCCGTACGCCGCGAAGCCGTTCAGCAGACCTGTCCGCCGCTCACCCCTCGACTCCCCGGCCACGGGCACCTCCGTCTCGCGTTCTGTTCGCCCGGACGAAGGTAGCGCCGAGAACCCCCGTCTGTCATGTCCGTATCGCCATACGGTCATGACAGACGGGGCGGGATGCCGGAGTCAGTCCTTCAGTGCGGCGGTGACGGCCTCGGCCAGCGGGGTCGTCGGGCGGCCGGCCAGGCGGGACAGGTCGCCGGTGGAGACGACCAGCTCGCCCTCGGCGATTGACGCGTCCACGCCGACGAAGATCTCGGCCAGCGGCTCGGGCAGCCCGGCGCCGGTGAGGATGCCCTTCATGACGTCACCGCTGACGGCGTTGTAGGCGATCTCCTTGCCGGTCTGCTTGCTCAGCTCGGCCGCGTACTCGGCGAAGCTCCACGCCTCGTCGCCGCCCAGCTCGTACGTCCTGTTCTCGTGCCCCTCGCCGGTCAGTACGGCGACGGCGGCGGCCGCGTAGTCGGCGCGCGAGGCGGAGGAGACCCGTCCCTCACCGGCGGCCGCGACGACCGCGTTGTGCTCCAGGACCGGGGCCAGGTTCTCGGTGTAGTTCTCGTGGTACCAACCGTTGCGCAGCAGCGTGTACGGCAGGCCGGAGGCGAGCAGCGCCTTCTCGGTGGCGCGGTGGTCGTCGGCGAGTGCGGCCGTCAGGCTGCTGGGGGCGCTGGTGTAGGCGAGCAGGGCGACGCCGGCCGCCTTGGCCGCGTCGATGACGACCTCGTGCTGCTGGACCCGGCCCTTGTCGAACTCGTTGCCGGAGATCAGCAGCACCTTGTCGCCGGCGGCGAAGAGGCCGTCGAAGGTCTCGGGCGTGTTGTAGTTCGCGACGACGATCTTCACGCCGCGAGCCGCGAAGTCGGCGGCCTTGGCCTCGTCGCGCACGACGGCGGTGATCTGCTCGGCCGGAACCTTCTCCAGCAACTGCTCCACGACGTGACGGCCGAGGTGGCCGGTGGATCCGGTGACGACGATGCTCATGATGCGGAACTCCTTGTGGGGTGCGTCTGCCGCTAACCCTAAGATCTGCGCTAACTCTGGGAAAGTACCCACTTTGAAGTAAGGACGGGCATGGGAGTAAGTGCATCGAAAGAGCGACCGAAGTCGTTGAAGGCCGCCCGTGAGACCGGCGAGGCGATGTGCCCCTACCGTCTCGTCCTCGAACACGTCACCAGCCGCTGGGGCGTCCTGGTCCTGATCGAGCTGCTCGACCGCCCGTACCGCTTCAGCGAGCTGCGCCGCGCGATAGCCCGCGTCGGCCGGAGCGTCAGCGAGAAGATGCTCACCCAGACCCTCCAGACCCTGGAACGCGACGGCCTGGTCCACCGCGACGCCAAGCCCGTGATCCCGCCCCGCGTCGACTACTCCCTCACCGACCTCGGCCGCGAGGCGGCGGAACAGGTGAGGGGCCTGGCGCTGTGGACCGAGCAGCGGATGGCCGCCGTACAGGAGGCACGCGAGAGGTACGACGCGGCGAAGGCGGGCGCGGACGCCTGACAGGCACGGCAGAAGGGCCCGGAGGCCGAGCGGCGTCCGGGCCCTTCTGCCGTGCAGTGCTGTGGGTCAGCCCACCACCGTCCACGTGTCCCCGCCCGCGAGCAGGGTCGCAAGGTCTCCCTTGCCGTTCTGTTCGACCGCCGTGTCCAGCTGGTCGGCCATCTGCGTGTCGTACACCGGGCGGTCCACGGAGCGGAAGACGCCGATGGGGGTGTGGTGGAGGGTGTCGGGGTCGGCCAGGCGGGAGAGGGCGAAGGCCGTGGTCGGTGACGTCGCGTGGGCGTCATGGACCAGGATCTGCGCCTCGTTCTCCGGCGTCACCGTGACGACCTGCAGATCACCGGTGTGCGGGTTGCGCACCACACCCCGCGAGCCTCCCCCGCTCTCGGCTTCGCTCGAGCGGGAGGTGCCCGCACCGCCGAAGCGGATGGGGCGGCCGTGTTCGAGGCGGATGAGGGCCTCGTCGGAGGTCTTTTCCTTCAGTGCGTCGAACGCGCCGTCGTTGAAGATGTTGCAGTTCTGGTAGATCTCGATCAGCGCCGTGCCCGGGTGGGCGGCGGCCGCGCGCAGTACCTCGGTGAGGTGTTTGCGGTCGGAGTCGATCGTGCGGGCCACGAACGACGCCTCCGCGCCGATGGCGAGGGACACCGGGTTGAACGGGGCGTCCAGCGAGCCCATCGGCGTCGACTTGGTGATCTTGCCGACCTCCGACGTCGGCGAGTACTGCCCCTTCGTCAGGCCGTAGATCCGGTTGTTGAACAGCAGGATCTTCAGGTTCACGTTGCGGCGCAGCGCGTGGATGAGGTGGTTGCCGCCGATCGACAGCGCGTCGCCGTCACCCGTCACGACCCACACCGACAGGTCACGTCGGGTGGTCGCCAGGCCCGTCGCGATCGCCGGCGCGCGCCCGTGGATGGAGTGCATGCCGTACGTGTTCATGTAGTACGGGAAACGGGACGAGCAGCCGATGCCCGAGACGAAGACGATGTTCTCCCTCGCCAAGCCCAGCTCCGGCATGAAGCCCTGCACGGCCGCCAGGATCGCGTAGTCACCACATCCCGGGCACCAGCGCACCTCCTGATCGGACTTGAAGTCCCTCATGGACTGCCTGGCCTCGGCCTTGGGGACGAGGGAGAGCGCCTCGATCGTGCCCGTGCCTTCCGTGGACGTGTCAGCCATCGATGGCCTCCTTGAGCGCCTTGGCAAGCTGCTCCGCCTTGAACGGCATTCCGTTCACCTGGTTGTAGGAGTTGGCGTCGACCAGGTACTTCGCCCGGATCAGGGTGGCGAGCTGACCGAGGTTCATTTCGGGAATCACCACCTTCTGATAACGCTGCAGAACGGTGCCGAGATTCCTCGGGAACGGGTTGAGGTGGCGCAGATGGGCCTGCGCGATGGACTCTCCCGCGGTGCGCAGACGGCGTACGGCGGCGGTGATGGGGCCGTAGGTGGAACCCCAGCCCAGCACCAGCGTGCCCGCCTCGTCCGGGTCGTCGACCTCCACGTCCGGGACCTCGATGCCGTCGATCTTGGCCTGCCGGGTGCGGACCATGAAGTCGTGGTTGGCCGGGTCGTAGGAGATGTTCCCCGTGCCGTCCTCCTTCTCGATCCCGCCGATCCGGTGCTCCAGGCCCGGGGTGCCCGGGATGGCCCAGGGGCGGGCCAGGGTCTGCGGGTCGCGCTTGTACGGCCAGAAGACCTCGGTGCCGTCGTCGAGGGTGTGGTTCGGGCCCTGCGCGAACTGCACCCGCAGGTCCGGCAGTTCCTCCAGATCCGGGATCCGCCACGGCTCGGAGCCGTTGGCCAGGTAGCCGTCCGACAGCAGCATCACGGGCGTGCGGTAGGCGAGCGCGATCCGCGCCGCCTCCAGCGCCGCGTCGAAGCAGTCGGCGGGGGTGCGCGGCGCGATCACCGGCACCGGGGCCTCGCCATTGCGGCCGAACATGGCCTGCAGCAGGTCCGCCTGCTCGGTCTTGGTCGGCAGACCGGTGGAGGGGCCGCCGCGCTGGATGTCGATGATCAGCAGCGGCAACTCCAGCGACACCGCCAGCGCGACCGTCTCCGACTTCAGCGCCACACCCGGCCCCGACGTCGTCGTCACCGCCAGCGAACCGCCGAAGGCCGCACCGAGGGACGCCCCGATCCCGGCGATCTCGTCCTCGGCCTGGAAGGTCCGCACCCCGAAGTTCTTGTGCTTGCTCAGCTCGTGCAGGATGTCGGATGCCGGGGTGATCGGATACGAGCCCAAAAACAGCGGCAGATCCGCCTGCCGCGACGCCGTCACCAGCCCGTAGGCCAGCGCCAGGTTCCCCGAGATGTTCCGGTACGTCCCCATCGGGAACGCCTTCGCCGCCGGCGCCACCTCGTAGGAGACCGCGAATTCCTCCGTCGTCTCGCCGAAGTTCCAGCCCGCCCGGAACGCCGCCAGGTTCGCCTCCGCGATCGCCGGCTTCCCCGCGAACTTCGTCCGCAGGAACTTCTCCGTGCCCTCCGTCGGCCGGTGGTACATCCACGACAGCAGACCCAGCGCGAACATGTTCTTGCTGCGCTCGGCCTCCTTACGACTGAGGTCGAACTCCTTGAGCGCCTCCACCGTCAACGTCGTCAACGGCACCGGATGCAGCCCGTACCCGTCCAGCGACCCGTCATCGAGGGGACTGGCGGCATACCCCACCTTCTGCAACGCCCGCTTCGTGAACTCGTCCGTGTTCACGATGATCTCCGCACCTCGCGGCAGATCCCCGACGTTCGCCTTCAACGCCGCCGGGTTCATCGCCACCAGCACATTCGGCGCGTCCCCGGGCGTGAGGATGTCGTGATCCGCGAAATGCAGCTGGAACGACGACACCCCCGGAAGCGTTCCGGCGGGGGCGCGGATCTCCGCCGGGAAATTCGGCAGGGTCGACAGATCGTTGCCGAAGGACGCCGTCTCTGACGTGAATCGGTCACCGGTGAGCTGCATCCCGTCACCCGAGTCCCCCGCGAACCGGATGATCACCCGGTCCAGGCGGCGGACGTCCTTCACGCCACCCGGTTTGCGCTGCTCTCCCACGACGGTTCCGTCGGCCTGCTCCGCTGCGCTGCTGACCTGGCTGGTCACTGAACTGGACCTCCTTCGAGGCGGCTGCCCGTGCCTGGTCGTCCCACGGACGTTCCCAGGATCAACCCTACGTCGGTTAGGGTCACCTTCCCTCGGCCATTCGCATGATGGACGGCATTCCGAGACGGCCCGTTGCCCTGACTTGTCATGATTTCTGGCTTTCGGGGCTCTTTCTAAGACGCTCCCCGCGCCTTGCCCGGTTCTCGGTCGGGTGCGGCGTCGGCACGGTGGCTGACACAGTGTCGGGCCGTCACGAGTTCAGATAGGTGAGGACGGCAAGAACACGCCGATGATCCCCCTCGCTCTGCGCCAGCCCGAGCTTCAGGAAGATGTTGCTGACGTGCTTCTCCACGGCGCCGTCGCTCACCACCAGCTGCTTCGCGATCGCCGAGTTCGTCCGTCCCTCGGCCATCAGCCCCAGCACCTCCCGCTCGCGCGGGGTGAGCCCGGCCAGCACGTCCTGCTTGCGGCTGCGCCCCAGCAGCTGTGCGACCACCTCCGGGTCCAGGGCCGTACCGCCCCGGGCCACCCGCACCACCGCGTCGACGAACTCCCGCACCTCGGCGACCCGGTCCTTGAGCAGATACCCGACGCCGCGAGAGGAACCGGCCAGCAGTTCGGTGGCGTAGCGCTCCTCCACGTACTGCGACAGCACGAGCACACCGAGATCCGGATGCGCCTTGCGCAGCCGTACGGCGGCCCGCACCCCTTCGTCGGTGTGCGTCGGCGGCATCCGTACGTCCGCGACGACCACGTCGGGCAGTGCGCTCTGCGCGTCCAGGTCCCCGATGGTCTTGATCAGCGCCTCGGCGTCGCCCACCCCCGCCACCACGTCGTGCCCTCGGTCGGTCAGCAACCGGGTCAGGCCCTCCCTGAGCAGCACCGAATCCTCGGCGATGACCACCCGCACCCTGTCCTCCACGATCTCCCGGCCCCCCACAGCCCGACCTTCCGACGGTGCCCGTCCGTACGGAAGCCCAGCATTCCAGCAATCGCGGCGGACCGCGCCCGGGCGGCGGGAATGGCCGTACGTCAGATCGGGTCCGGCGGCGCCGAGGGCGAGTTGTCGATCAATAGGGGGCCACCACGTCAGCCCGACCCGTCGTCGGCGGCTTCACCGCCGCCAGGGCAACTCCGCCGTGACCCGGGTGGGCCCGCCCGCGGGTGAGTCCACCACGAGGATCCCGTCCACCGCGTCGAGCCGGCCGGCCAGTCCCTCGAGGCCCGAACCGGCGGCCACATCGGCTCCGCCCACCCCGTCGTCCACGACCTGGAGCATCAGCCGGTCCTCGACGCGCCACACGTCCACCGACGCACTCTTCGCCCCGCTGTGCTTGCTGATGTTCTGCAGCAACTCGGAGACCGTGAAGTAGGCGATCCCCTCGATGGCCGCCGCGGGGCGCTCCGCCAGGTCCACCTCGACCCGCACGGGCACGGTGCAGCGGGAGGCGACGGAGGACAGGGCCGCGTCCAGGCCGCGGTCGGTCAGTACGGCCGGATGGATGCCGCGGGCCAGGTCGCGCAGCTCCTGGAGCGCGGTCTTCACCTCGCCGTGCGCCTCCTCCACCATCCGCGCCGCCGCCCGCGGGTCCTCGGTCAGCTTCTCCTTCGCCAGCCCCAGATCCATGGCCAGCGCCACCAACCGGGCCTGCGCCCCGTCGTGCAGGTCGCGCTCGATGCGCCGCAGGTCGGCCGCCGCCGTGTCGACCACGACCCCGCGGTCCGACTCCAGCTCCACCACGCGCGTCGCCAGCCGCGAAGGCCCGAGCAGCCCGTGCACCAACAGCCGGTCCACCAGCGTCAGCGCCCGTACGATCCAAGGCGTGGCCAGCGTGAACAGCAGCCCGATCAACGCCGTGACGGTGATCTCGAAGGGGTTGTCGAGATAGATCCGGTGGTGCTCGTCGCCGTACAGCTGAAGGCCGTCCTGACCGCCGTACATCGGGAAGACCCAGAACCACAGCGGGTACGTCAGCAGCGCCCAGCCGTACGCCCAGAAGTTCACCGCGACGACGAACGAGAACACCGCCCACGGGAAGTGCAGCACCGCGTACAACAGATGCCGCCACGACGTGCCGCTCTTGAGGACCGCGCCCATCCACGCCATCACACCCGGCTTGCGCATCCGCAGCGGCTCCGGCTCGGCCACCTCCAGGCCGAGCAGCCCGCGCGCCCGCGCCCGCTCCAACGAGCCCAGACCCCGGCAGCCGGCCAGCCCGGCGGCCAGGACCGGGATGCCGAGGAAGGTCACCAGCAGGCCCGCGCCGAGCGACACCATCGTGACCGCGTACGTGAACAGCAGGATGCTGATCGGCAGGCTCAGCAGGACATAGGCGAACTCGCGCCAGCTGCGCGCCTCGAACGGTGCCCGCAGTGCCGCCGGCACCCGGTGGCGCCGCTCGTCGTGTCCGTAGCCGGGTCCGTACTCCTGCCCGTATCCCTGTCCGTACTCCGTGGCCATTGGCGTCGTCCCGTTCTCCTCGTCAGGCGGCTGTGTTGCCGTGCCTCCACCCTGCTGCGCCGCAGGTCCGCGGACCATGGAGGCCGTCGGCGTCTTGACCCGGGGGTTTTCCCCACCCCTCGCGGCGAGTCTTCGTCAGCCCTTGCGGGGAGTCTCCGCCCGGTCCCGCCAGGGCAGTTCGGCGGTGACGACGGTCGGGCCGCCGACCGGGGAGTCGACCACGAACAGGCCGTCGACGGCGCCCAGCCGCTCGGCGAGCCCGCTCATGCCGGTGCCGCCGTCCAGCCGTGCGCCGCCGCGCCCGTCGTCCCGGACCTGGATCAGCAGCCGGTCCTCGGCCCGCCACACCTCCACCGACGCGCTCCTCGCCCCGCTGTGCTTGCTGATGTTCTGCAGCAGCTCGGACACCGTGAAGTAGGCGATGCCCTCGATGGCGGCGGCCGGTCGGGACACCAGGTCGGCGGTCACCTTCACCGGCACCGTGCAACGGGAGGCGACCGCGGACAGGGCCGCGTCCAGGCCCCGGTCGGTCAGTACGGCGGGATGGATGCCGCGGGCCAGATCGCGCAGCTCCTGCAGCGCGAGCTTCACCTCGCCGTGCGCCTCCTCGACCATCGCCGCCGCCCCGTCGGGGTCCTCCAGAAGCTTCTCCTTGGCCAGCCCCAGCCCCATCGCCAGGTTGACCAGCCGGGCCTGCGCCCCGTCGTGCAGGTCGCGCTCGATGCGCCGCAGGTCGGCCGCCGCCGTGTCGACGACGACTCCGCGGTCGGACTCCAGTTCGGCGATGCGGCGCTCCAGCTCGTCGGAGGGCGACAGCAGCCCGCGCACCATCACCCGGTCCACGTTCGCCAGGCCCCGCACGATGAACGGCAGCACCGGCCACAGCACGAACAGCCCCGTCAGCACGATGACGAACGTGAGGATGCCCCACGGCAACCTGATGAAGTCGTAGAGCAGCGTCCGCCAGCCCACCGGGTCCTTCAGCGCCAGCCACAGCCGCTGCATCACCCCGCCGCCCTTGGCGAGCGGCAGCGGGCTCGGCTCGTCCACCCGCACCCCGAGCAGCGAGCGGGCGCGGGCCCGCTCCATCTTCCCGAGCTGCCGCGCCCCGATCAGGCAGCCGGCCAGGAGCGGGAACCCGATCACCGTCGCGGTCAGCATGCCGCTGACGAACAGCACCGAGACCACGTACGTGAAGCCGAGCAGCGCCACCGGCAGGTTCACCAGGAGGTGCGCGATCTCCTTCCAGGTGTGCGCGTCGTAGGCGAAACGGGGCGGCGGCAGGCGGTCGTCGCCGTCGGTCCGGGCAGCGCCGGGGGAGGGGATGCGTGCGGTCATATGGGCTAGCGTGCCGTGTGCGGCGCCCCGGCGCCATGAGGTCCGCCGCCCCGGTGTACGGGGGAAAACCCCACCTTCCCGTCCCGCGGAGCGGTGCGCCGAACGGGTGTGGCGTGTCCATGGCGGGAAGCCGGCATTGCTCAGGGTGTGACGGGCTGCTTACCGTCTCTTTATCAGGGCCTAGACTCCCATGCGTACAGATCGTCGATTCATGTCGCATCACAGGGTTCACTAAGCCACCGAGGTCACCGGGTCAGGGAGCGAGGGACGGACGTTGCGGGAGACGTTGGGGGGCTCGACCGCGGTCGTCGCGGCGGACTACTTCCGGTCCTATTCGGTCGTGGGACTGCTCGCGCTCGTGGGTGTGCTGTTCGTCGGGGTCGCCTTCGGCGCCGGCCGGCTGTTGCGGCCCGTCGTCCCCACCCCCGAGAAACTGCTGACGTACGAGTGCGGAGTCGACCCCGTCGGCGAGGGCTGGGCACACACCCAGGTCCGCTACTACGTCTACGCGTTCCTTTACGTGATCTTCGCGGTCGACTCGATCTTCCTCTTCCCCTGGGCCACGGTCTTCGCCGACCACGGATACGGCGGAACCACGCTCGTGGAGATGTTCATCTTCCTCGGCTTCCTGGCCGTGGGCCTGCTGTACGCATACAAGAAGGGCGTCCTCGCATGGACGTGACCCCCACTCCCGCCGAGCCGGTGCTGCTTCCGGAGCCGAAGCGGCTGGGGGCGCTGGCACGCCTCGCCCCCGAGCCCATGAAGGTGGTCCTGAACTGGGGCCGCCGCTATTCGCTCTGGGTCTTCAACTTCGGCCTGGCCTGCTGCGCGATCGAGTTCATCGCCGCGTCGATGGCCCGCCACGACTTCATCCGCCTCGGCGTCATCCCCTTCGCGCCGGGCCCCCGCCAGGCCGACCTGATGGTCGTCTCCGGCACAGTCACGGACAAGATGGCGCCCGCGGTCAAGCGGCTGTACGAGCAGATGCCCGAGCCCAAGTACGTCATCTCCTTCGGCGCCTGCTCCAACTGCGGCGGCCCCTACTGGGACTCGTACTCCGTCACCAAGGGCGTCGACCAGATCATCCCGGTGGACGTGTACGTCCCCGGCTGCCCGCCCCGCCCCGAGGCGCTCCTCCAAGGCATCCTCAAGCTCCAGGAGAAGATCGCCCGAGAGTCCCTGGAGGAGCGGTACAGCACCGCCCGGCCCTCGACCGCCGCCCTGCAGAGCGGCCTGGTACGGCCCCCCGCCACCGAGGGGGACGCCCGATGACCACGGTCGGCTGGCTCCCGGCCCCGGTCGAGGACCTCTTCGGTACGGAGGCCAGGGCCGAGGAGTCGTACGAGGTCCTGACGGTGGACGTACCGCCGCATGCCTGGATCGCTGCGCTGGAGACGGCGCGTACGACCCTGTCCTGCACCTATTTCGACTGGCTGAGCGCGGTCGACGAACCGGGCACGGGATTCCGCGTCTCGGCGCACGTCGTCGCCCTCTCCCCGGTCCGCCGCCTCCTGCTGCGCACGACGGTCCCCCACGAGGCGCCCTCGCTGCCCTCCGCCACCGGCGTCTACGCGGGCGCGGCCTGGCACGAACGCGAGACGCACGAAATGTTCGGCGTCGACTTCACGGGCCACCCCGCCCTGGACCACCTCCTCCTCCCGGAGACCTTCGAGGGCCACCCCCTGCGCAAGGACTTCGTCCTGGCGGCCCGCGTCGCCAAGGCCTGGCCCGGCGCCAAGGAACCGGGCGAATCGGAACACGGCGGCCCGAAGCGCCGCCAGATGCTCCCCCCGGGCGTCCCCGACCCGAACGAATGGGGCCCCCTGAAGGGCCAACTCCCCCCAGCCCCGGCCCGCCCCGCACGGGGCGCGGGCCGCGCGGCGGGAGAGCGGTCGGGGCGCACGCCGGGTGCGGCTGCCGGGGCTGGGCCCGTGGGGGCTGGGGCCGTCGGGGAGCCTACGGCTGGTGGAGCCGGCGAGCGCCCGGGGCGGGCTGCGGGGGAGCGCCCGGTGCGGCGGACTCGTTCGGCTGCGGAGGGGTCGGTGAGTCAGGGTGCGGTTGATGAGGGGGCTTCTGCGGAGGCGGGGGGCGTGGGTGAGTCGGGTGTTGGGCCGCGGCGGGCCCGTACTGCTGCGGAAGGGTCCGTGAGCCAGGGCGGGGGTGCCGACGGTGCCTCTGCTGGTGCTGGTGCTGGTGCTGGTGCTGGTGCTGGTGCTGGGGCTGGGACGGGCGCGCCTCGTCGCGGACGCAGCGCTTCCGAGGGGTCGGCGAGTCAGCGGGCCGAGTCCGACGCGGCTGCCGCTTCACGCCGCGCCCGCAGCGCGAGCGAGGGGTCCGCTTCGCAGCGCGCTGAGGCGGCGCCGACGGAGGGCGCTCAGGAGGCGGGAGTTGACGAGTCCGTGAGCTCGTCGCCATCGGCGGAACCGACGACACCGGCGCCCGCTGCCCAGCCATCCCCACGACCCACCGCACCACGCAGCTCGGACGCCCCGTGGCACCACGCCCGCCCGGCCTTCGACGAATCGGAGCGGAAGACAACCACGGAACCGGCGCCCGGGAACCAACCCACGCCCCCACGACCGTCGACCGACCCCGCCCCCAGCACGACCCCGCCCGAGGCCCCGGCCTCCGCCGCGCCCGCACCCGAGCCTGCGCCCGAAGAGCCGACCCCGGACACACCCACTCCCGAGGAACGGCCCGCTTCCGAAGAGCCGCCCACTCCCGGAGAACGGTCCGCTTCCGAAGAGCCGCTCACTCCCGAGGAACGGCCCGCTTCCGAAGAGCCACCCACCCCCGAAGAACCCACCCGCGACAACCCCCCAGGAGGCCCGCAGTGAACGACGTGCTCGACGTCGCCCTGCGACTCCTCGTCGTCTTCGTCGTCTTCCTGACCTTCCCGCTCATCGTCGGCCAGACGGAGCACAAGGTGATGGCCCACATGCAGGGCCGCCTCGGCCCGATGTACGCCGGCGGCTTCCACGGCTGGGCCCAGCTCATCGCGGACGGCGTGAAGTTCGCGCAGAAGGAGGACGTCGTCCCGGCGGGCGCGGACCGCCGTATCTTCCAACTCGCCCCCGCCGTCGCCCTCCTCCCGTATCTGCTCGTCCTCCTCGCCATCCCGATCGGCCCGGGCGAGGGCGCGGTCGGCCAGGTCCTCGACGCGGGCGTCTTCTTCGTGCTCGCGGTGATGGGTGTCGGCGTCCTCGGCTCGCTCATGGCCGGCTGGGCCAGCGCCAACAAGTTCTCCCTTCTCGGCGGTCTGCGCACAGCCGCCCAACTCCTCGCCTACGAACTTCCGATGCTCCTCGCCGCCGCCTCCGTGGCGATGGCGGCCGGAACGGTCTCCCTGCCCGGCATCGTCGACGCCTTCCACTGGTGGTGGCTGCCCTGGCAGATCATCGGCGCGCTCGTCTTCTTCGTCTCCGGCCTCGCCGAACTGCAGCGTCCTCCCTTCGACATGCCCGTGGCCGACTCGGAGATCATCTTCGGCGCGTACACCGAGTACACCGGCCTGCGCTTCGCCCTGTTCCTGCTCGCCGAGTACGCCGGGATCATCGTCCTGTGCGGCCTGACCACCGTCCTCTTCCTCGGCGGCTGGCACGGCCCCTGGGGTGCCGAAGGTCTCGGCTGGGTCTGGACCCTTCTGAAGACCGCGATCCTCGCGTTCGTCGTCATCTGGCTGCGCGTCACCTATCCCCGTCTTCGCGAGGACCAGCTCCAGAAGCTCTCCTGGACCCTCCTCGTCCCCCTCTCCCTCGCCCAGATCGCCCTCACCGGCATCGTCAAGGTGGTGATCCAGTAACCATGGCCCCCATCCCTGGCAGTGGCCTCGCCAAGGGCCTGGCCGTCACCCTCCGCACGATGACGAGGAAGACCGTCACCGAGCAGTACCCGGACGTTCAGCCCGACCTCCCGCCCCGCACCCGCGGCGTGATCGGCCTGTTCGAGGAGAACTGCACGGTCTGCATGCTCTGCGCCCGTGAGTGCCCCGACTGGTGCATCTACATCGACTCCCACAAAGAGACGGTCCCCGCCGCCACCCCCGGCGGCCGTGAACGCAGCCGCAACGTCCTCGACCGCTTCGCCATCGACTTCTCCCTGTGCATGTACTGCGGTATCTGCATCGAAGTCTGTCCTTTCGACGCCCTGTTCTGGTCCCCGGAGTTCGAGTACGCCGAGACCGACATCCGCGAACTCACCCACGAACGCGACAAGCTCCGCGAGTGGATGTGGACCGTCCCGGCCCCACCCGCCCTCGACCCCGGCGCGGAGGAACCCAAGGAGATCGCCGCCGCACGCAAGACCGCGGAGAAGCTCGCGGCAGCGCAAGCCGAACCACAAGCGCAGGCCGAACCACAGGAGGGAGCGTCATGACCCTCGCCGCAGCCGCCCCCGCGGCTCACGCCACGACCACCGCTGCCGCTGGCGCGACCCACGGCTTTCTCTCCCCGACCGGCGTCGAGATCGCCTTCCTTCTCGTCGGCCTGGTCACCTTCGGCGCCGCACTCGTCACCGTCACCACCCGGCAGCTCGTGCACGCCGCCCTCTGGCTCGTGGTCACCCTCGGCGGCCTGGCCGTCGAATACCTGCTGCTCACCGCCGAGTTCATCGCCTGGGTGCAGGTCCTCATCTACGTCGGTTCCGTCGTCGTCCTCCTTCTGTTCGGTCTGATGCTCACCAAGGCCCCCATCGGCCGCTCCCCGGACGCCGACTCCGGCAACCGCTGGGCCGCCCTCACCGTGGCCGTCGCCGCCGCTGCCGCCCTGGTCTGGGTGGTCGTCGACGCCTTCCGTACGACCTGGATCGACCTGGACGGTGCCGCCGCCGGCTCGACCAAGGTCACCGGTGAGAGCCTCTTCCAGAACTGGGTCCTCCCCTTCGAGGCACTCTCCGTCCTCCTCCTCGCCGCTCTGGTCGGCGCGATCGTCCTGTCCCGCAAGGCGAAGGCGGAGACGAGCCCTCCCCCTGTGAACTCCCGGGCAGCGACCGGTAGTTCCCCATCCGTCCCGGATTCCCGGAATCACCCGATCGAGGGAAACGAGCCGGTCGAGCAGGAAGGCGCCCGCTGATGCACCTCGCCTATCCCGCCGTACTCTCCGCTCTCCTCTTCTGCACCGGCCTGTACGGCGTCCTTGCCCGCCGCAACGCGATCCTCGTCCTCATGTCGGTCGAGCTGATGCTCAACGCCGTCAACCTCAACCTGGTCGCCTTCGACGTCTGGCTCAGCAAGGCCGCCCAGGAGACCCTGCACTCCGGCCAGGCCCTGACCCTGTTCACCATCGCCATCGCCGCCGCCGAGATCGGCATCGGCCTGGCGATCGTCCTCGCCGTGTACCGCAACCGCGGCACCTCCGACATCGACAGACTCCGCGACACCGCCGAGGGCCACGAGACCGACAGCCTCGACACCGACGGCCCCGACAGCGACGCCCCCGCGGCCGAGAAGGCTGAGGCCACCGCGTGACCACGACCACCCTCGCCGTCCTCGTCCCCCTCCTGCCGTTCCTGGCCGCCGTCGCCGGACTGCTGCTCGGCCGCACGGCCCCCGGCTTCATCCGTCCGCTCGCCGTCCTGCCGACCCTCGCCGCACTGGCACTGGCAGCGACCGTCGCCGTGGACCAGGGCGGCGGCTCGCCGATCGACTCCGCCACCGAACTCACGCCGACCGGCTCGATCCCGATCGAACTCTCCCTGCACATCGACGGCTTCGCCGCGCTCGTCGCCGTCCTGGTCGGCGTCGTCGCCACCTGCGTGCAGATCTACTCGACCGGCTATCTGCGCGACGACCCGCGCTACCCCTCGTACGCCGCCCTCGTCTCCCTGTTCACCTCCGCCATGTTCCTGGTCGTCTACTCGGGCGACCTCATCGTGCTGCTCGTCGGCTGGGAAGTCATGGGCATCTGCTCCTACTTCCTCGTCGGCCACTACTGGGAGACCCCCGAGGCCCGCGCCGCCTCCTTCAAGGCCTTCCTGGTCACCAAGCTCGGCGACGTCCCCTTCCTCATCGGCCTGTTCGCGCTCGCCACCGACGCCGGGTCCTTCCAGATCACGCGCGTCCTCGGCACCGTCGCGAGCGGCGGACTCGGCCACCCGACACTGATCGCCCTGCTGCTGCTCGCGGGCGTGGCCGGCAAGTCGGCGCAGTTCCCGCTGCACACCTGGCTCCCCGACGCGATGGCGGGCCCCACGCCCGTCTCCGCGCTGATCCACGCCGCGACGATGGTCGCCGCCGGTGTCTACTTCATCGCCCGTCTCCTCCCCGTCTTCCAGGCATCCTCGGCCGCGCTGCTCGTCCTGGCCGTGACGGCCGCGATCACGATGACCGGCTCGGGCCTCGCCGCCCTCGCCCAGGACGACATCAAACGCGTCCTCGCCTACTCGACGATCGGCCAACTCGGCTACATGACCGGCGCCCTCGCCGTCGGCGACCGCGGTGCCGCCGTCTTCCACCTCCTGTCCCACGGCGCCTTCAAGGCGCTGCTGTTCCTCGCGGCCGGCGTGATCATCCACGCCGCCGGCACCAACTCACTGGCCGCCATGTCCCGCATGAACGGCCTGCGCGACCGCGTCCCCGACGCCTACTGGACGATGACCGTGGCGCTCCTCGCGCTCGCCGCGATCCCGCCGTTCAGCGGCTTCTTCTCCAAGGAGTCCGTGCTCGGCGCCGCCGAGCACGCCGCCACCGGTCACGCCGAACACGTTCCCGGCAGCGCCGGCTGGATCGTCCTCGTCTCCGGACTGCTCACGGCACTCCTCACCGCCGCCTATGCCACCCGCCTGTGGCTGCTCGCCTTCCGCGGCCGCGGCGCCGAAGCCCCCGACCACGGCAAACAGCCCCTGACCATGACCGTGGTGCTGTGGGTCCTCGCCATCCCCTCGCTGGGTTTCGGCGGACTCGCGTACCGCGCACTGCCCGACTGGTTCGACGGCCGCGACCTCGCCCCGACCCTCACCACCTCCGTGCTCGGCACCGGCGTGGCCCTGGTCGGCGGCATCGTCACCTACGCGGCCTGGCGGCACACCACCGCGCTCGCCGCCGGCATCCCCCTGGGCGCGGTCGCCGCCCACCCCGAGGCCGACGCCGGACTCGTCGAGGCGGAGGCCATCGCGAGCCACCAGCCCGCCTACGGAGACGTGGCCTACGCACCCGACCCCGGACGGCTGCTGCTCGGCCCGCTGCACCGGCACGCGGCCGCCGGCTTCCACCTGGACGCCGTATACACGACCCTCTTCGTCCGCCCGGTCCAGGCCGGAGCGAGTCTCGTCCGGTTCCTCGACCGTGAGGTCGTCGAGACCTACGTACGCGGCGCGGCCGCGGTACCCCGGCTGCTCGGGGCCGCCGTACGGCGCGCACAGACCGGAAATGTGCAGACCTATGTGAGCGCGCTGCTCGCCGGCACCGTCGTCCTGGCGGTCGCCGTCCTCCTCGTCGCCACGGGAGCGTGAGCAGGCGTGATCGATATCAACGAGTCCGTGATGCAGTTCCTTCTGGCATTCGTCGTCGTCGGCCCGCTCCTCGGCGCGGCCGCCGCCCTCCTGCCGGCCCCACCCGGACTGAAGGGGAAGTCGCCCGAGCAGGCCGTGCTGCGCCACGGCGTGACCGTGACCGGCGTGATCCTCGTCGCCGCGATCGTCCTGGCGCTCGGCTTCGACCACGGCCATCCGTCAAAGATGCAGGCCACGACCGACATCAGCTGGATCCCCGCACTCGACGTGCGGATCCACCTCGGCATCGACGGCATCTCCCTCCCCCTTCTGGTCCTGACCGCGCTGCTGACCTTCCTCTGCGCGCTCTACTCGTACTTCAAAATGCCCTCGGGTCCGACCCCGAAGGCCTTCGTCGCGCTGCTGCTCGTCCTCGAGTCCGGCACCCTCGCGACCTTCGCCGTCCTCGACCTGCTGCTGTTCTTCCTCGCGTTCGAGACGGTGCTCATTCCGATGTACTTCCTCATCGCCCGCTGGGGCGGCGAGGGACGGGCCCAGGCGGCCTGGAAGTTCATCCTCTTCACGCTGCTCGGATCCGTCGTCATGCTGCTCGGCCTGCTCCTGATCGGAATCAAGGCGGGCACGTTCGACATGATGGCACTCGCCACTGACAACGGCCGGTCGCTGAGCACATCCGTCCAGGTCATCGCGGTTTTGACGATCGGAATCGGGCTCGCGATCAAGACCCCGATGTGGCCGCTGCACAGCTGGCTGCCCGACGCGCACACCGCCGCGCCGACCGTCGGCTCGGTCCTGCTGGCCGGCGTCCTGCTGAAAATGGGTACGTACGGGTTCGTCCGAATCCTGCTGCCGATCGCGCCGGACGGCTTCCGTACCTTCGCGCCCTACCTCGCCGCCTTCGCCGTCGTCGGGATCATCTACGGATCCCTGGCCTGCCTCGCCCTGGCCAAACAGGGCGCGAAGGGCGACCTCAAGCGCCTCATCGCCTACTCCTCCGTCGGCCACATGGGCTTCGTCCTCCTCGGCATCGCCACGATGACCCCGACCGGTGTGAACGGCGCCCTGTTCGCCAACATCGCCCACGGCCTCATCACCGGCCTCCTCTTCTTCCTGGTCGGCGCGCTCAAGGACCGCACGGGCACCACCGACCTCGACACCCTGGCCAAGGAGACCGGCGCCGCTCTGTACGGCAAGGCACCGCGCCTGGGCGGCCTGCTCGCCTTCGCCGCGGTCGCCTCACTGGGCCTACCTGGTCTCGCCGGGTTCTGGGGCGAGATGCTGGCGCTCTTCGGCGCGTTCAACCCCGCGGCCGGCCTCAGCCGGCCTGCTTTCCTCACCTTCATGTCCATCGCCGCGTTCGGCACGCTGCTGACGGCCGCGTACATGCTGATCGTGGTCCGCCGCGTGTGCATGGGCGCCGTACCGCAGCAGACCCCGAAGCTCGCCGACGTCTACACGTACGAGTTCGCGGCCTGGACCCCGCTCGTCGCCCTCACCGTCGCCGCCGGACTGTGGCCCAGGGCCCTCCTCGGCCTGACCGACCCGGCCGTGCAGCAGCTGCTCGCAGGAGGCACCCGATGAGCTCCCTGGCCCAGCCCCTGGCGGAGTCTGTGGTCCAGTCCGTCGACTGGCTCGCGATCGCCCCGCCCACCGCCGCCGCGGTCGTCGGACTGGTCGTCCTCGTCGCCGACCTGTTCGTGCCCGACGCGAAGAAACCCCTTCTCGGCTGGGTCTCCGTCGCCGGGCTCGCCGTATCGGCGCTCCTGCTGCTGCCCCTCCTGGACGGCGACCGCAGCACCTTCTGCCTGACCGGCGACACGCGCGTGTGCAGCTACACCGCCGACCGGTTCACCCTCGTCATCCAGTTCCTCGTCCTCGGCGGCGCGCTCCTCGCCGCCCTTCTGTCGGTCACCGCCCTGAAGGACGGCCGCCGCAGACTCCCCGAAGGGGAGTTCTGGTTCCTGCTGCTCTCCTCCGCCGCGGGCGCCGCCCTGTTGCCCGCCTCCCGCGACCTCGCCACCCTCGTCGTCGCCCTGGAGGTCGCCTCCCTGCCCGCGTTCGCCCTCGTCGGCATTCGGAACGGCGACCGCAGGTCCTCCGAAGCCGCCCTGAAATTCTTCCTGTCGTCGGTCACCGCCACCGCGGTGAGCCTCATGGGCATCAGCTTCGTGTACGCCTCCACGGGCACCCTCTACCTCACCCAGGTCGCCGACCGCATCCAGCACGTCGACGGACAGCTCCACACCCTCGCCCAGACCGGCGTCGTCCTCACCCTCGTCGGCTTCGCCTTCAAGACGGCCGCCGTCCCCTTCCACTTCTGGGTGCCCGACACCTACGTGGGAGCACCCCTGCCCGTCGCCGCCTACCTGTCCGTCGTCGGCAAGGCGGTCGGCTTCTCCGGCCTCATCCTCGTCACGGTCGTCGCCTTCCCGTCGTACGCCGACGTCTGGGGCCCGGCGCTCGCCGCGCTGGCCGCCCTCACCATGACCGTCGGCAACGTCGGCGCCCTGCGCCAGCAGGCCACGCGCGCGTACAGCGCCGTACGACTGCTCGCCTGGTCCTCCGTCGGACAGGCCGGCTACCTCCTCGTGCCGATCGCCGCCGCCGGCTACGCCAAGGACCCCCAGAAGGCCATCGGCTCCACCGTCGCCTACGCCCTCATGTACGCCGCCGTGAACCTCGGCGCCTTCGCGGTGGCCGCCTTGGTGGGCCGTACGAAGTCCCTCAACCGCATCGCCGACTACCGCGGCCTGTACGCCTCGAACCCGCTGACCGCCCTGCTCCTGGCCTTCTTTTTGCTGTGCCTCGCCGGGCTGCCGCCGGGCATCATCGGTCTCTTCGCGAAGGTCACCGTCTTCTCGGCGGCCGTCGACGCGGGACTGGGCTGGCTGGCCGTCGTCATGGCCGTCAACGTGGTGATCGCGCTCTTCTACTACCTCCAATGGACGGCCCTGCTGTTCCGCGCCCCGGAGGGCGAGCCTGCCAAGCACCGCGTTCCGGCCCCCCTCACGGCCGCGATCACCCTCACCGGCGTCCTCGGCATCGCTTTGTCCGGCGCGCCCCAGCTGGTCCTGCGTTTCGCCTCCACCGGCCTGTTCTGAGCACCCTCACCCGGACGGCCGACCCGCGCGGGCGCACGCACAAGGGAACTAGTGGCTGCCGCCTGGCGTTGACCAGTGCGGGAGGGTCCACTGGAAGTGACACCACGGCACCAGTGGCTTGGCGATCAACCAGCAGTTCAGCAAGCAAAGGGTTCCCCTGCTGCACGACTTGGAGGGCGTACCGTGCACCGCCGGCACAACGGGCTCAGGACCGCAGTACTCCTCGGGGGACTGTCCGCACTCATCATCGTCATCGGCAGCTTCTTCGGCCGCACGGGCCTGATCGTCGCCGTCCTCGTCGCGCTCGGCACCAACGCGTACGCGTACTGGAACAGCGACAAGCTGGCTCTACGCGCGATGCGTGCCCGCCCGGTCAGCGAGTTCGAGGCCCCGGCCCTCTACCGCATGGTCCGCGATCTCTCCACCCAGGCCCGCCAGCCCATGCCGCGCCTGTACATCTCCCCGACGGAGGCACCCAACGCCTTCGCGACGGGCCGCAACCCGCGCAACGCCGCCGTCTGCTGCACGGAAGGCATCCTGCGCATCCTGGACGAGCGCGAGTTGCGTGGCGTCATCGGCCACGAGCTCAGCCACGTCTACAACCGCGACATCCTCATCTCGTCGGTCGCCGGCGCCCTCGCCTCGGTGATCATGTTCCTGGTCAACTTCGCCTGGCTGATCCCGATCGGCCGCTCGGACGACGACGACGGCCCCGGCCTGCTCGGCCTGCTGCTGATCATGATCCTGGGCCCGATCGCCGCCAGCCTCATCCAGCTGGCCATCAGCCGGTCCAGGGAGTACGAGGCGGACGCCTCGGGCGCCCAGCTCACCGGCGACCCGCTCGCCCTCGCCGGTGCCCTGCGCAAGCTCGACGCCGGTACCAAGCAGCTTCCGCTGCCCCCCGAGCCCCGGATCGAGACCGCGAGCCACATGATGATCGCGAACCCCTTTCGCCCGGGCCAGGGGCTCTCCAAGATGTTCTCCACGCACCCGCCGATGGCGGAGCGCATCGCCCGGCTCGAGAAGATGGCAGGTCGCCACCGGTGAAGACCATCCTGAACGTCATTTGGCTCATCCTGAGCGGCTTCTGGCTGTTCCTCGCCTACCTGCTCGCGGGCGTGCTTTTGTGCATCACGATCATCGGCATCCCATTTGGCATTGCGGCGTTCCGTATCGGCGTCTACGCCCTGTGGCCCTTCGGGTACACGACGGTCGAGCGCCGCGACGCCGGAGCCCCCTCCTGCATCGGCAACGTCCTGTGGCTGGTCCTCGCGGGCTGGTGGCTGGCCCTCGCCCACATCGTCACCGGCATCGCCCTGTGCATCACGATCATCGGCATCCCCTTCGGCATCGCCAACTTCAAGCTGATTCCCGTCTCCTTGCTCCCACTGGGCCGGGAGATCGTGCCCACGGACCAGCCGTTCGCGACGCGCTGACCACGCGGGGAGCGGCCCGAGTTCGCGGTGAGGGCGTGCGGCGTCGCCCGAGCGTTGTCCACAAGCCGAAGGTTGTCCACAGGCTCGCCCGAATGTCAGTGGCGGCTTGCATCATGAAGCCATGACCGAGATCGAGCAACTGCTGACACGGGTGGCCTCCCAGGCCCGCAACTCCCGTCCGTGGGGCTGGCCTTCGCTCCCCGAGCCCGTCGACGCCGACACGCTCGACCGCGCCGAGGCCGCCCTGGGCTTCGCCCTGCCGCCCCTCCTCGCCACACTCTACCGGCCGCATAGGGGACGGCGGATTCGGCCCGTCCTACGGCCTGCTGCCCCTCCTCGACAGCCCGCCCTCCGGCGAACCGGCCGCCGTCGCCCAGTACCTCGCCAACCGCGAGGAGAGCCGCAAGGATCCCGGCTGGCCCTGGCCCGAGCACATGCTGCCGATATCCCACTGGGGCTGCGGGATGTACGCCTGCGTGGACTGCCGCGACCGGACCGGCCCCGTCCTGCTCTTCGAGCCAAACGCCGATGCCGCCGACGATGCCTGGTTCGTGGATGCCCCCACCCTCACCGACTGGCTGACAGCCTGGCTCGACGGCACAGGCTGGTACGAGGAGCCCAACGACGGCATGGAACTGGCTCGTTGGACCGAATTCCGGATACGTACGGCCCCGAAACGGGCCTAGTGAGCACAGACGCCGCCCGCTTCCCGCGGGGCCGCCGTCACCGCGCCGGCGCCATCCACCGCCGTACGCCGTAGGCCGCCGCGCCCACCGCCAGCACGCCCGCCCCGACCGTCACCGAGACCGCAGGCAGCGCGAACGCCAACGTCACGCATCCCAGCAGCCCCAGCGCGGGCATCACGCGAGACGCCGGAACCGGACTCAGCGTCCAGGCCGACGCGTTGGCGACCGCGTAGTACGCAAGCACACCGAAGGAGGAGAAGCCGATGGCACCCCGCACGTCCACGGTTGCGGCCAGCACGGCCACGACCACGCCCACGGCCAGCTCGGCGCGGTGCGGGACCTGGAAGCGCGGATGCACCGCGGCCAGGGCCTCGGGGAGATGGCGGTCGCGGGCCATGGCGAGCGTCGTCCGGGACACACCCAGGATCAGCGCGAGCAGCGATCCCAGCGCCGCCACCGCGGCCCCCACCCGCACCACCGGCACCAGCCCGGCCGCCCCGGCAGCCCGCACGGCATCGGCCAGCGGCGCGGCGGCGCGCCCCAGACCGTCCGCGCCGAGCACGGAGAGGACGGCGACGGCCACGCACGCGTACACCGCCAGTGTGATACCGAGAGAGAGCGGAATCGCGCGCGGAATGGTGCGCGCCGGTTCCCGTATCTCCTCGCCGAGCGTCGCGATCCGCGCGTAGCCGGCGAACGCGAAGAACAGCAGACCGGCTGCCTGAAGGATCCCGCCCACTCCCGACGACACGCCGATGTCCAGCCGGCCGGCGTCGGAGCGCCCGGAGGCGAGGCACACGACCACCACGGAAGCGAGGACCGCCAGCACCACGGCCACGATCACCCGCGTCAGCCAGGCGGACTTCTGAATGCCGCCGTAATTCACCGCGGTCAGCGCCACCACGGCCGCGACGGCTACCGCGTGCGCCTGATCCGGCCAGACGTACGCGCCCACGGTGAGCGCCATCGCCGCGCAGGAGGCCGTCTTCCCGACGACGAACGACCAGCCCGCGAGGTACCCCCAGAAGGCCCCGAGCCGCTCCCGCCCGTACACGTATGTGCCCCCGGACGCCGGATACAGGGCGGCGAGCCGCGCCGACGACATTGCGTTGCAGTAGGCCACCACGGCCGCGACAGCCAGGCCGAGCAGCAGCCCCGAGCCGGCTGCGCGCGCCGCGGGCCCCAGGGCGGAGAAGACGCCGGCGCCGATCATCGAGCCGAGCCCGACGACCACGGCGTCCCGCACCCCCAGAGTGCGTCGCAGACCCGAATCGGAACGTGCCATGCGCCGCACCCTACTGATCGCCGCAACCGCCGGGTGCACCAGCGACGTCCTCCTCATCAACGTGGCACGAATACGCATGCCACGGTCCGCACCGAGATCAACGCACAGCACGCACGGAACGGACAGGAGACGCAGGGTCCGCGAAGCACAGCCGGTCCGGACGAAATTCACAGGGCCGGGACAGTGCGGGCACAGCGCGGGAGGGCAGGTTCACGGTATGAGCATCATCGGTTGGATCATCCTGGGGCTGTTGGCCGGCGCCATCGCCAAGATCCTGCTGCCCGGGCGCGACCCGGGCGGCTTCATCGGCACGACTCTGATCGGCGTCGCGGGCGCGTTCATCGGCGGCTGGATCTCGGCCCGCTGGCTGGACCACCCCATCAGCAAGAACTTCTACGACGGCGCCACCTGGGCCGCCGCCGTCGGCGGCTCGCTCGTCCTCCTGATCGTCTACCGCATCCTGTTCGGCAACTCGCGCGACTGAGCACGCCGACGACCGCAGCCGACAGGCGAGAAGGGTGGGCTCCGCCAGGGTGCCCACCCTTCCTCGTCTCGCCTCGCCCTGGTCTCCGGCCTGTACGAGGCCCGGGCGGTGGGCTAGCGGTAGTTCACGTACCGCCCGCTTGATCCTCTGACCTGCACGTGACCGCTGAAAGGGCGGTTGACGTGCGAAAACTACTGTCGGTATTTGCCACTGTTGCGCAGCGTTATCCAGAGCCTTGTGCCCTGAGTGTGCCCTGCCGCGACCGCGGGCCCCCGACTCCGCTCCGTCTGCCCCGCGCAGACAGAGCGGCGCCGCCCGGTGCAGCAACACCGAACGGCGCCTTGATCCGAATCCTTCTCGATCAAGGAGTCCAGACCCATGCAGGACCGTACCCCGGACGGCGCCGTGCGCGAGTTGCTCGCGGCCGTCCTCGAAGCACTCGACATCCCTCACCCCGCGACCGTGGGCGACACGGAGGCGCACGACCGCCTGCTGAACGACCGCGCCATGCACGCGGCGATCGCGCTCCGCAGCGTCCTCGAAGACAAGCCCGTGATGGAAGTCGAGTGGACGACTCGGTACTTGCGCGAGCGGCTCGCCGAGCACCCGCCCACGGGCTACCAGCACTACGGGGCCAAGCGCGCGGAGGCCGGCCGATGAGCGGCATGTCCGTTGGCACCCGCCGCATCCTCGTCGCGCACCTCACCGACCGCGGCATGAACCCGCAGGAGATCGCCGACGAGCTGGACGTATCCCGCGAGACCGTGCGCAGGGACCTCCACAACCCGCCCCCGACCCAGGCGCCGGAACCGGCGGCCGACGTGCCGCCCGCCGAGGACGAGCTGCGCCTCCCCGCGAGCCCCCAACTCGGCCAGGATCTCCGCCTCATCACCGCCTCATACAAGCGTCCGGCCGAGGACGTCGCGGCCGAGCTGCTGCACGCGCACGCCGAGACAATCCGAGCACGCGTGCACGCCCGCCTCGCCGCCACAGGACAGGGCGCGTGATGGCCGCGAAGCCGGGAGCCGACGAGCTGCGGGTGCGCGGTCGCCTGCGCACCCTGCTCGGCGAAAGCCCGACCGTCGCACCGACGTCGGCCGCCGAGCCCACGCCGGCCCCGGACGACTGGTGGGATCGCCTGTACGCCGACGAGCAGCCCCCACAGGAGCAGGCGCGCCACTGGTGGCAGGCCAAGTCCAAGCCGGAGCCCGACGAAGAACCCGAAGACGAAGACGAGGAGGAGGACGAGGACGACGAGGAGGAACCGGCCCGCGGCAAGCGCCAGCCGCGCAGCCCCCCGACAATCCCTCCTCGACGCTACGACAACATTCCACCCCGCCTGCGATGGCTGATCTACCACAGCACCGCCGCCGCCGCAGGCTGGCGGATCGGCCTCGTCAACTGGGCCACCGACACCGCCGCCTGGTACGCCCACGGCCACTGGACCAGCCCCACCGCGTGGGTGCTGTACGGGCTCGCCGTCGGTGTCGTCGCCCTCTACCGGCGCACCCGCGCCTGGCTGCTGCCCATCGCCTGGACGGCCGCCATCCCCGCCTCATCGATCGTCGTCGGCGTCCTGCTGTACGGCACCACAGCCTGATAAGGAATCCCGCTGTGACCAGCGTCGTTGGCAATCTCGGCATCGTCGGCCTGGCCGTCGTGATGACCGTGCTGCTCCTCGTCGGCATCAAGGGCGGCGGCAAGGTCAAACCGCTGGGCTGGTGGCCGTGCCTGATCGGCGGCATGCTCGCCGGGAGCGCCTACGCAGCCGCGGGCGGCCTCTTCGAAATCATCCCTGACCTGGTGCACAGCCTGCTCGGCGCGGCGCAGGGCATCATCCCCGGCGTCACCATGCCCGCGGTCGCCATGGTCCTGGCGATCATCATCCTGTTCAAAAAGCTGTCGACGCAGCAGGTTGCCGTGCTCGGCATCATCTTCTGGTACGCAGCCAGCGGAGCAGGAGGCGTCCGGTCCACCGTCTCCCAGGCCATCGCCTCCATCGGGCAGCAGGTGTCCTGATGCGACGCGCCACCACCGCCCTGCTCGCGCTCCTGACCCCGCTCGGGCCCGGCGCGCGCGCCCTGCTGCTCCGCCTCCTCAACCGCTTCGGCTGGAAACCGGTCCTGGCCGGCGCCGCCCTCCTCGTGTACGCGTGCGCCCGGTACCGAACTTGGCTGGTGTGGATCCTCATCGCGGTCGCCGTCCTCTCGTGGATGCACGCCCCCGAACCGGCCGACCACGAGCCGAAGACAGCCGCCGGTGGCCCCCAAGTCGACCTCGCCCGCTGGCTCCTCGACACCATCGGCGACCGGCCCGGCATCCACCTCCGCGACCTGTACCCCGCAATGCGTGAACTGCCGGGGCAGGAGGGGCGGTCGGATGGGGAGCTGCGGGCCGCGCTGCGCACCCTCGGTGTGCCCGTCCATCGCAGCCTCCGTATCGGCCGTATCGCGGGCCGCTCAGGGGTCCGCCGAGGGGACGTCGAGGCGCTCCTCCCCTCCCTTGGAGACTCGCCTGTAGAGCGGCATGGAGACGCAGGTCAGGGCGCCGATTCTCCGGCGCTCTCCGAGGCTGGAGAGGGGGTGTAGAGCATGCCTTGGGAGTACGAGTGCCGCCAGTGCGAGGGGAGATCCCCACGCCGTCACGACCGCCGATCGGACGCCGAGAGTGAGCAGGACCAGCATCGTGCGGTAGCGCATGGCGGGTTGGTGCCGGCCGCGGGCGACCGGATCCGGTCCGTGCACACGGAGTCGCGTGGCGACGGCTGCATGCCGTCCGGCAGCCTGCTGTTCTTCCTCGTCCTGCTTGCCGCGCTCCTGTCGAACTGCTGGCGTTGACCGGTTTCGTCACGAACGCGTGACGATCACCGATTCGACGCAACCACGCAGCCTCATCACATGTCACACACCCGCAAGTCACAAGTGCCCCAGGGGGGACCATGAGCGAGCAGAACCCGCAGAACCCGCAGCAGCCCGGATACGGCTACCCGCAGCAGCCCGGCCAGCAGCCCGGATACGGCTACCCGCAGAACCCGCAGCAGCCCGGATACGGCTACCCGCAGCAGCCCGGCCAGCAGCAGCCCGGATGGGCCGGACCCGGCGGACCGCAGCAGCCTTGGGGCCTGCCCCCGCAGCCGCCGAAGAAGTCCAACACCGGGAAGATCATCGGTATCGGATGTGCCGGACTCGTCGGCCTGTTCGTCCTGTTCGGCATCATCGGCGCCCTCGTCAGCGGCGGCGGCAGCGACGACACGTCCAGCGGCTCCGGCGACGTCAACGCCACCGCGCCCGCTACCACCGACGACAAGCCCGCCGCCGAAGACAAGCCGACGAGCGAGGACAAGCCCGCCCCGGCCCCGGTGAAGGTCACCGCTAAGCGGACCGCTTTCACGAAGACCATCCTCGCGGACGGCGACGGCTACACGAGCGTCCTGGTCACCGTCGTCAACAACAGCGACGAAAAGATCGACGTGAACCCGCTGTACTTCGAGATCACCGACACCAAGGGGACGAAGCACACCGCGGAACTGGCCGTAGACGAGAAGCAGATCGACACCGTCGACCTCGCCCAGGGCGAGAACGTCACAGGCACGATCACCGGCAAGGGCAACTTCACCGCCAACTACGTGACCTACACGGACAGCTGGTTCGGAGACTCGGTCCGCGTGAAGGTGTCGTAACCGCCGGGCACTACGCTCGTAGTACGCTCCTCGCGCCACCCACAGCACGGCCCCCGGACGGGCACAGGTTCCGTCTCGGGGGCCGTCTGGCGTTCTGGCTCAGCAGTCCGGCTGCAAGGCGTCGTAGTGGTCGCAGAGCGCGTTCAGGGCGCGGGCCAGGCGCCGGGCGTACGCGACGTCTCCGCCCGGCGCGGGACTCGGCTCGGCCCGCAGCTTCCCGCGGGCCTCGCCCAGGCAGGCGAGCGCGCAGTACCTCGGGATGCTGTTCTTCCGCATGCGCGCCGCGAGCTGCTCGACCTCGGGCATCAACACGGCCAGGTGCCCGCGGATCTGGAGCGTGAGCGTGGCGAGCTCGTCGGCGGCCGGCGGCAGCGCCTCGGGGACGGAGTCCGGATCGAGCAGGCGGTCCACGGCCGTGCGCATCGTGGCGAGGTCCGGCGGGACGGTGCTCTGCTCTTCGGCGGTGGGCGTTGGGGCGGTAGCGTGCATGGTGTCGTCGCTCCTTCGAAGCGTCGTCCATGCCCCCAAGCCGTTCCCGCGGCTGTGGGGGCTTTCTCGCGACCATACGCCTACTTGGTACGTCTTGGTACGTCCCCGGACGGGCTAGCTAGATCTATGCCCGCATGGGTGGTGCTCTTACGGTCTCAGCATGATCAGCCTCGACCGGGACGCCATGACGCCGATGTACGTGCAGCTCGCCAACGTGCTGCGCGACCGCATCCGGCGCGGCGAAATCCCGATCGGCCGGCGCCTCCCGTCACAGTCCGAGCTGGAGGCGGAGACCGGCGGCACGGTGTCGCGGCGGACCATCAAGAGCGCGATCGAAGTGCTCGCCGAGGAGGGCCTGGTGCAGGGCGTGCAGGGGAAGGGCGTGTTCGTGATCGCCCTGCCCGCGCCGCCCGAGGGGTAACGGCCGGTCGGCGAGGGTGCCACCCCCGCGCCCAGTGAGTGAGGCCCTGAGGCGAGGTGGAGCGGGGCTGTACGACCGCGCCCTGGGATCCGCAAACAGCGCGCTGACGCCCCGTCGACCGCCAGACTAGGCGCATGCCCATCAGATATGACGGACCCGCTGTTGTGCTCATGAACGGCATCGAGGTCCCCGTGACGGCGAGCCTTGTAATCACCCTGGACCCATCCACAGTGGAGAACTTCTCCTACGACCGGATGAAGACCTGGGCCGGTTCAATACGCACCGACAGCGACGTCGACCTGTTCGACGCCGCCCCTGGGATCCTGCGCACGCCGGACGGCAGGGAAGGCGAGTTCATGGCAACAAGCGGGCCGCCAGACCACGTGGGCGTTTCCGGCCTGGGCCCCGCCCCGTTCGGGCCGCAGGCGTGATAGCGCTCAGAAACTGCGGATGACAAACCACATCGCTACGCCGAGCACCGCCAAGTACCCGCCGATGGAGATCGTCTTGCCAAGGCCTTCTCGGCCAGCACCTTCAATCCACCCGCCTATGAGCCCGACCAACGGCGCTCCGAAAACGATCAAAAATAGGCCGATCAAGAAGTCCACGATCCCCACCCCCGCTGTGATCACTCCCCAGTGATCTCGGGACGTGATCATAAGGCTCACGGACTCATTCGCGAAGAGCCCCAGCGCACGCCCGTGCGGGGGCGCAGTCGAGGCTGCTGGATGACAAAGCCCGTCGACCGGCCGCTCGTTGCGAACGCGGGGAGCGGCGAGGACTGCTGCCGGCGCGGTGGCTGCTGTCGTTCGGCCGGCTGGCTCCTCGGCGGCCGCGAGGGCCCGCTGTACGGCGTCGCGCTGGAAGCCCGCCATGCGCAGCTCGGCGTCGGACAGGCCGCGGCGCATGCCGCTGTCCGTCGGCGCGGATCAGGCCGACCAACTCGCCGATACGCAGGGCCATGGGTCAGCGCCCGCCGTACTGGATGACGCCGGGGCTCACCATGCGGCCGGTGTCGCCGGGCTGCGCGTTCGGATTGTCGGCGATGAGCCGCCAGTCGTACGCCTCCTGGGGCTTGGGCAGCGGCTTGAAGTCCTGCATATCCCACGCGCGGTCGATGCCGCGGCCGGCGAGGGCCTCCCGCAGCCCGCCAACCTCGTCCAGGTAGCCCTTCTGATCGAGGTGCAGGGCGGTCCAGCCGCGGATGGTCGGCGTCTCGGCGTTGTCGAGGGCGAACGTGAGCACGGCGCGCCGCATCGCGTCGTCGTCGAACCGCTCGGCCTCGGCGAGCAGGCGGGCGCGGCCGTCACGGTCGGTGTCCTTCACCGTGTCCCACGCGGCACGGAACGCGGTCATCAGCACGGCCCGGTCTGCGGGGCTGGTGTCGGCCGGGATGCCCGGGCCGACCGGTACGAGGCCCTCCAAGTACTCCAGGCGGGCGCGGCAGCGGTCGGTGAGCCGCTGGTAGGCCTGCGCGGTCTCCCGGATGTGTGCGTCGTACAGGGCGGCGATCTGCTCGGCCTTGGCGCGGCCTGAGATGTTGGGGTTCTCGCGGACCGCCTGGGCGGCGTCGGTGAACGTCGCCTTGGAGGCGCGCGCGGCGAGGTGGTAGGCGTCCTCGTTCGCATGCGGCAGGGGCTGCGGGATGGCCATGGTCACGCGTCCTTCTGGATGAGGGCGGTCAGGTTGATCTGGCCGTTGGAGTCGACGTGTTCGTCGGCGGGGGCCAGCTGGGTTCCGCCGGCGAAGCGGCGCATGCTGTCGTCGTAGCTGGCGAGGACGCGGGCAAGGGTGGCGCCGATGAGCTTCCCGCCTTCCAAGGGCCGGTATGTCTTGGGGTTGCCGGACCCGTCGCGCAGGAACACGCCCTCGCTGGTCACGCGCCAGGTGCGGGTGCCGTAGTTGACCGTGTCGGCCGCTTCGTACGCGACCGCGGTGCCCATCTGCCGGCGCCAGGTGGCGCACCGGGTGTTGTGGGCGGCGACGGCGTCGCAGAAGTTGCGCAGCGCGGTCTCGAGGGCGTCGCGCTTGGCGACCAGGTCTGTGGTGCGGGCGGAGCCGAGGTCGGTGGGTGCGTTGTCGCGGATGTCTTGCGCCGCGGCGAGTTGGAAGGCGGTGGCCATCAGGCGGCCCTTCTGTGCGTGCGGACGAGGCGGTCGGCGTCCTCGGCTGCCCACAGGCCCCACGCGACGCGCGTGACGCCCTCGGCTGCGGCGAGCCGGAGGACGTGGCGCCCGGTCACCCCGAGGCGGCCGGCGAGCTCCCCGGTGGTGACCAGGCGGTCACTGGCCTGATCGTCGGGCAATGTCCGGTTGCTAGGTCGGGAAGCGGACATGTGATCGTGTGCGGCTGCGCGCAGGGCCTCGAGCGCCCTCACGACCTCGGGGCGGATGTCGTGGCCGTTGCGGCGGGCGCGCTGCACCTCGGCCCGCAGAGCCGGCCAGAGGGGGTAGGCGAGGGCGGCGGGTACCCGTACGCCGTCGTCGTCTCCTGCGGCGCCTGGCGGTCCGGTGAGCGGGTCAGGCGCCGTCATCGGCCGGCCTGCCGATCGAGGAGCAGTGCGCGCAGTCGGGCAGCCACCCGTGCTCGCGCCTCCTGGTCCCGGGGCCCTGCGCCCCCGGCGAGCAGTGCGACGCCGAGCTGCGCCACGTAGAACACGACCTCCACCATGTCCGGCCACGGCAGGGTGACGAGGAGTTCGCTGATGTCGTCGGTGCGGTTCTCGGCTGCGGCGGCGAGGATCGCCCAGACGCGGTCTTCCATCTGGTCCGGGTTCAGGTCTTCCTCGGTGGTCACGGGCCCTTCACCTCGCGTGCCTGGCGGGCCAGTTGGATGGCCGACCGGCCGACCACGGACGGTTCAGCGGTGTCGTCGGCCTGCGCGAGCAGGAGCAGGTTCTTCGACAGTGGCGGGTGCTCGCCGTCCGGGTCGTAGACGATGGCCATCGCTTCCGCCAGGACCGCGAGGACACTCTTGACGGGCATGCTGGTCGGGCGGCCGGTGACGAGGCGGAAGAGCCACAGCGGGACTTTGAGCGCGGCTTCTACGCGGGCGAGGCGGCCGGTGAGTTGGATGCGGCGGACCATCAGTGCATCTCCTTCTGGGCTGCCTCCAGGGCGGCGAGACGCTCCTCCAGGTCGAGGGATTCGCGCAGCGACAGGACGGCGTCGAGGAGGGTGCGGGCGGCCTGGACACGGTTGCGGCCGTCCGCGTCCTTCAGGGCTTCCCGCAGCGTGGTGACGGCCTCGACAGCGCCCGCGGCGAGCTGGCCCACGGCGTGCTGGAGCAGCTCGGTACGGGTGTCGCGTACGTCGGTTTGGAAGTCGGGGTCTTCCATCCACCGTCGGACGGTGCGCCCGGAGACGCCGGCGGCCTCTCGTGCGGCTTCTTCGGAGGTGGCGCCGCGGGCGAGGGCGAGGAGTGCGGCGGGTTTGTTCTGGGTCATGAGGGGTGTCTCCTACGCGCGCGTGAGGCCAGGACCGGGCGCGCGCGGACGTTCAGCGGCGGAAGGTGTCGGGGATGCTGCCCACGAGTGCGCGGAGGGCGTCGGGGGCTGAGGACAGGACGCCGTTGAGGACGGGGCATCCGTCGTCGTGGTGGATGGCGACGCGTACGAGGCCGTTGATGGTGCGGAGTTCGGTGGTGCTGTTGCAGTGGCCGCATTGGTAGTTGGCGGCGATGGCGGTGGGGTTGAGGTCGCCGATGAGGTAGTCGGTGCGTTTCGGTTCCATGAGGACTCCTGGGATGAGGATGAGGACATGAGGACGGATGTCCTCAACCCCCTTCGCGCGTTACGCGAAAGAGATTTCTTGTCCCTTTTCTGCGTGTATGTAGTTATCTATAGGCGAGGTTCCGTGACGAGACGGGGGGTTGAGGACGCGTGTCCTCATGTCCTCATGTCCTCAACCGGCCCCATGTCCTCACGTCCTCGCGGTGGCGTTCGGGCTGATGTTGTCGCCCTCGACGATCACCAGCTCGCGTTCCTCGGCGAGGTCGACCGCTGCCGGAAGATGCGGGCGGTCCTCCGTCCGAAGAGCGCGCCGCATGTAGCCGAAGCTGATCCCGCCGGGCTTCGAGGAGTGCTTGACCACCAGTCGTACGAGGCGCTCCACGCGTCGGTCGGCCTCGTTCTTCGCCATGTGGGCACGGACCTCGGTGTTGACCTTGGCGTCCTCGGCGGCCTTGCGCTCCGCCTCGGCTTCCCGGCGGGCGCGTTCCACCAGGGCGTCCCTGACGGCGCACGAGGTTGCCCACAGCGTTTCGGCGAGGGTCCAGTCGTCTTCGGTGACCTCGTACCGGCCGCCGTCCATGAGGGCGAAGAGCGCGGCCGCCTTCACCTTCATCAGGCCGGCGTGGCCGTCGAGTTCGGCGACCTCCAGGTCGCCGCGGTTCCGGGCGGTCCTCTCCTCCCACAGCATCCGGCGGATGCGCTCGGGGAACATGACGTCGATCGGGTCCGCGGCCTGGATCCGCCCAGGGTGTTCCTTGATCGGACCCGGCCACATCGGCGGCACGTTGGGGATGCTCGGGTCCAACGACCAGCACCAGAAGAACCGTTGCGGGGTGCCAGTGCTGGCATCGTTGAGCAGCGGGACCGCGGTCGACGGCTGGAAGCCGACGAACAGGCCGAGGCTGTAGGAGCCGGGGGCGATGTACCGCCTTCGCTCCTCGGAGGCGTTCATCTGCCCGAGGGCCTCGCCGACGGCCGCGCGACGGAGCGTCTCGGCGAGCGTCGACCCCGGCCGCATCGCCAGCGTGGCCATCGTCTGCCCCTCATCGACGTAGACGTAGCCGTTGTGGCGGGTCTGCTCGCGGACCTTCACCGTGACGGGGTCGCCCTTCAGCGGCCCACGCTGGTGAATCTCGCCGGTCGGCTTGTCTACGGTGCCCATGAACATCTCGGCGATTCTTTCGCCGGTGCCGATCGGGAGGCCGTCAAGAAAGTCGGGGTCCTCGGGGAGGATCAGTTCGCGGGCGCCGGACTGCCCGGTCGACTTCCCGGAGCCGGACGGGCCGACCGCGGCCGCGAACACGTTCAGGGAGGCCCGACCGGAGATGCCGGTCACGGCCTTGATGTGAGGCGAGATCATCCCGGAGAGCCGGGCGAGCGTGCTGTAGAAGAGCACGTCCGCAGGCCGCCCCTGAGAGTGCGCGGCCTGCTTGATGTGCTGGAAGACCGGGCGGGCCGCGTAGAACTCCGCGGACAGGTGCCCAGACCGCTCCCCTCCGCCCTCCGGGGCCGCGGGGGCGTCCGGGAGGCTGGCGAGGATGTCGTCAACGGTGGTCACTGAGAAGTTCTCCGGGGGTTCCTGAGACCGGCACTCACACCGGACGTGACGGTCTTCTGCACCTCGCGCGGCGGGAGCCCGATCGACTCCCCGGCGGCCACGAGCGCCTCGACGGCGGTGCGCGCGTCGAGTCGGCCGGCGCCGATGAGGGTTCCGAGGTTGAACGCGGATTGGTTGAGGGTGTCGTTGCGGGTGCCCTCGGCGGCGTCGAGGACGTTCTGCAGCTCGCCGCGGAGCGCGGAGGCCGCGTAGCCGGTGCTGTCCATCACGACGGCCGGGAGGACCGGCGGGGGCGGCTTCGGCGGGGCGGCCCGTCGGATCAGCCACAGCGGCATGTGCTGCGGCGTGGCCTCCCACGGCGGGGTGATCCACCGGTAGTTGCCCTTGCGGGTGATGGTGGGCGGGGCGGTGATGTACCCGCCTCCGGCGCGTACGTCGATGAGCCAGCCGACCTTGGACACGGTGTTGCGGACCTCGATGCCGTCCGGGGCTGCGTAGTAGAGGTGCAGGGCTCCGGAGCGGGACAGCACGGTCGGGGTGGTGCCGAAGGGGAAGTGGTCGCCGTTGCGGGCGTACAGCTCGGCGAGGACGTCGCGGCCGTCGGTGATGCCGGGGGCGTCCCACTCGTCGGGCGGGATGACGTCCTTCTTGTTCAGGTCGAGGTCGAGGACGACGATCCGGGAGGGCAGGCAGGCCACTCCGAGGTTGTAGCCGCGGTACGGGCCGTTCCACGCCCACGTGATCCGGTCGGGGTCGGCGGTTGCCCGCTGCTCCCACTCCTTGATCGCGGGCGTGTTGTCGCCGGGGATCAGCGGGAAGACGTACCAGCCGAGTTGGGCGAGGCGGAGGGCCTCGTTGAGCACGCGGGCGGGCCCGGCCGCTGCGGCGGCCGGGCTACCCGAGATGGCGCGGACGCTCACGCGCACTCTTCCATCGCGCGCTCGTCGACCAGGCCGATCACGTACTGCAGGGCCTCGTATCCGGCCCTGAGCTGCGGGTCGCCGTCCTGCTGGGCGAGCTTGAACAGGTCAATACCGGCCTCGATCAGCCGGTTGGAGAGCTGCTGCCACGTCACGGGGGCCGGGGCGGCGGGCGTGACCTTGTGCTGCATGGCTTCGATGAGGTCGGCGATCACCCGCAGCTCGGCAGCCTTGACCGCGGCCTCGTCGGGGGTGAAGTCGTTCTCCTCGACGTACAAGGTCCGCTGGCTACCGGAGAGGTGCGTGACCCCGTAGGAGACGAGCCCGTCGTAGTGGCGGGAGTGGTCGTAGTGCGGGCCGCTCTCGTCGCACCAGGCGTACGTCCGGCAGGCGCCGTCGGGGTGGCGGCGGGCGCCGGCGTCGGCCAGCTGCTCGGCGCGCTCCCGGGTCTGCTCGGCGGCCTGGACGGCGAACGCGGCGTGCCCGTTCGTGCGCCGGTCGACCGGCGGGACGTGCGGGGCGGGCTGGTTGGCGCGCGTTCTGTCGGTGGTGTGTGCCATCATCGGTGCATCCGTTCTGGTTGGAGCCCCGGTCGCTGGCGAGCGAATGAGCCGGGGCTCTGGCGTTTCTGGGTTCGGATAGGCCCTCAGCTGGATTGCCGTCCTGCTGGGGGCCGCTTTCATGCGGCGATGGTCTGGGCGTCGAGCCAGGCCTCGATGTCGGACCAGCGGGCCCGGAGGTGCCGGCCAACGCGTATGAACTTGGGGCCGCCCCCTCGGGAGCTCCATTGATAAATCGTTCCGATGGGCACGCCGCAGTAGTCCGCGAGCTCCTGCGGTGGTGCCAGCCTGCGCCTCTCGGCCTCACTGACCTGGGGCAGCTTGACGCGGGACATTCGTGATCATCCTCATTCCGAGCTGTGGCACAGCAGGTGATCATTCGTTCGTGGGTTTATCCCACGAACCGCGGCTTCCAGAGTGGGGGATGTCGATCGTGGTGTCAACCCACACGAGGGAACCGAAGAAAGTCGTGTGTGTTGTGAACCCACGGCAACTGTGCGAGCCTGACTGCCATGCAGAAAGAGAGCGATGAGCCGCCGCTGACGGTGGGCGCGGTCGTGGGGGAGAACCTCAAGAGCCTGCGAAAGGCGCGCCGTTGGACCCAGGACGCAGCAGCAGCACAGCTCTCCTCCCGAGGGTTCGCCTGGAAGCGAGCGCACATTGCGGACCTGGAGAGCGGGCGTCGCGAGACACTCGATCTCGGCGCGCTGATCGTGCTCGGAGCGGTGCTGGAAGTGCAGTTGAGCGATCTGTTCGCGGGAGACGGCGACGTCCTGCTTACGCCGCGGGCCGACTTCCCTCAGCACGCCATCACGGTGACGCGCGAGCAGCTCCGAGCGTGGCTACTCGGCGAGAAAACGTGGGTCCGTATCGACGGCAGCGAGGGGGTGCGAGCCGTGTTGCACGGGACGCCGGCGCAAGCGGATGATGCGCTCGCGAAGCGCCTGGGCATCCCCACTGGAGACGTCGTCGCTGCTGCTCGCAGGCTGTGGGGACGCAGTCTCACCCAGGAGCGCGACGAGCGTGTCCTGCAACTCGGTGACCTGCCGATCGAAGAGCGCCAGGCCCGCCAAGGGCACATCACACGTGAACTGAGTTCTGATCTTTCGGCCTGGATTGCTGAGGGGGAGCGTGGTGATGGCTAGCGTCTACGACCGGTGGCACCTCTCGCGCCCGGCCAAAGGCGCCGACCCGTGTGCCGAGCACTCCAGCAAGACACGCACCCTCGTGCCGTCCACCGACCACGGCAAGGGGAAGCGCTGGCAGGTGCGTTGGCGGGACGCGGCGGGGGAGCAGCAGAAGGAGAACTTCGCCAAGCGCAGCCAGGCGGATACCCGCGCGGCCACGATCGAGGCCGACTTGGCCCGTGGCCTCTACGTCGACCCGGCGGCCGGCAAGGAGAGCTTCCGTACGGTCGCCGAACGCTGGCGGACCACGGCCGTGCACCGCGACGGCACCGCCTCCCGGGTCGAGCGCGCGCTACGCATCCACATCCTGCCGACGTTCGGCGACCGGCCGATCGTCACCATCCGGCCCTCGGAGGTGCAGGCGTGGGTGAAGGACCGGTCGCAGGTCCTCGCGCCGTCGACGCTGCGCACGACGTTCGCCTACCTGGTCACGATCATGCACACGGCCGTCCGGGACCGGACGATCGCGATCAATCCGTGCTCCGGGATCAAGCTGCCCGAGGTGCGCCGTCCGGAGATCGTGCCGCTTCACCAGGACGCGGTGCGGGCCCTGATCGAGGCGGCACCGCCGCGGCACCGGGCGATGATCCTGCTCGCTGTCGCGTCCGGCCTGCGCCAGGGCGAGGTGTTCGGCCTTGAGGTCGACTGCGTCGACTTCCTGCGCCGCGAGGTGATCGTGCGCCAGCAGCTGGTCACGCCGGACAGGGACGCCGACGCCGACCCGGAGCAGATGCCGGAGCCGTACCTGGGTGAGCCGAAGACGCACGAGAGCTACCGCCGGGTGCCCCTGGTGGACGTCGCGGTCAATGCGCTCGCGGCGCACCTGCAGCAGTTCCCGGCCGCCGTGGTCGACATCGAGGACTGCACGGACCCGCGGAAGCCGCGCCGGCGGAAGGCGCAGCTGCTGTTCAGCAACGACCGCAACGACGTTCTCAAGCGGGCGAGTTGGTCGCACGTGTGGGCGCGGATGGAGGAGCGGGCGAACGAGGCGCTGAACAAGGCCTACGCGGAGGCGTACGCGGCCTGGGTGCAGAACGGCCGCCCGCCGGGCCAGGAGCCCGCACCGGTCCGGGTGCCGGAGGGCACGAGCATGCACGACCTGCGCCACTTCTACGCTTCGGCGCTGATCAGGAACCGCGAGTCGGTGAAGACGGTGCAGCGGCGATTGGGCCACTCGAAGCCGTCCATCACGCTCGACATCTACACCCACTTGTGGCCCGACGACGAGGACACAACGCGGGCGGCCGTGGAGGCGGTCCTCGGCGATGTGCCCGCGTTGTGCCCTCCAGCAAGATCCGTTTCGGGATAGTGCAGGTCAGACGACTGAGTCAGCGGTAGTTCACGAACTGCAGCGCGAAGTCGAAGTCCTGGCCCTTCAGAAGTGCGATCACGGCCTGCAGGTCGTCACGGCTCTTGGAGGTGACGCGCAGTTCGTCGCCCTGCACCTGGGCTTTCACGCCCTTCGGGCCCTCGTCACGGATGATCTTCGCCACCTTCTTCGCGTTCTCCTGGGAGATGCCCTCCTGGATCGAGGCGAAGATCTTGTACTCCTTGCCCGAGAGCTGGGGCTCGCCCGCGTCCAGCGCCTTGAGCGAGATACCGCGCTTGATCAGCTTGGACTGGAAGACGTCGAGGACAGCCTTGACGCGCTCCTCGGAGTTCGCCTCCATCAGGATCTTCTCGCCGGACCAGGAGATCGAGGCGCCGACGCCCTTGAAGTCGTAGCGCTGCGAGATCTCCTTGGCGGCCTGGTTGAGGGCGTTGTCGACCTCCTGCCGCTCGACCTTCGAGACGATGTCGAAACTGGAGTCGGCCATGTCCTGTGGCTCCTTGTATCCGGGGGTGTATCGGGTGCGTGTCGGCGCGCGTACTGGGCGACCGCCGAGTCCGGCTCAGGGCCGGTCCGCATTCGCACCAGCCTAGTCACCCACGACCTCCGGGCGCCGATCAATCGGGTGGCGAAGCACCCCTCGGTATCGGGTATTGTTTACGTCGTTGCCAGGGAGCGTCGCCGAAAGCGGGTTCGTACGGCAGCAAACCCCGGCGGTGTGCCCGAGCGGCCAAAGGGAGCAGACTGTAAATCTGCCGGCTTCGCCTTCCCAGGTTCGAATCCTGGCGCCGCCACACGGAAACGAAGGACCCGTGACCTGCTGTTTCAGCAGGTCACGGGTCCTTCGTCATGTACCCCTGTGATCGAGGGACTGTCTTACTCTGTCTCGCGTTCGAACGTCTCGTCTCGGGGTGCGTGGACGGCGTGTGGACGGGATTTTGGGCTGCTCAGCCGTGCTGTCCCAGGCGGGCTGAGATCTTGGCGTTCGCGGCCTCGTCTCCGTCCTTGAGGAACTCGGCGTATACCCGAATGAGCACCGCCACGCTGTGGCCGGCGCGCTCAGCCACCAACTGAGGTTCGACTCTGGAGCTGAGCCGAGTGGACCGAACTCGCTTCGTGCCTCCCGAGTCCGACGAACCTCACGTGGTGTATGGCGGCGATCCTGCGGCCGTGATCGCGGCACTAGATGTATTGACGGGTCGCGTCATGCAGACCGTCCCCACCCCCAGAGCTGCCATCGCTCCGCCGTCCGTCCCGCCTTCCCAGTCGGCCGCGAAGGCCTGGGCGGGCCGGGTCAGCGGCCCCGCTCTCGACAGCCATGTCACCTGAATGGCGCAACATGATGTGCCACCCACGTGGACGAAGATCAAGCTGGCTAGTGCCCCAACCGAGGCAATCCGTGAAAGGGGAACCAAATGCGCATTCGACGAATCCTCGCCGCCGTCATCGCCACGGCAGCCCTCGCCGGACTCGGCCTCACAGGCGCCGCCACCGCCACCGCCGCCACCACACAGGGTGCCCCAACCTACGTCACCCCTTCTGAGTGCAAGCAGGGCGGCGGAACGCCCGCGATCAATGAGCCGGGCAACCTCTGCAAGGGCGGTACGCACGACGGGGAGCAGGTCGACTAAACCCCACAAGGCGCCCCGCAGCCACGCGCCGCGGGGCGCTCCCGCGCGAGCGTAGCCGGGAGAGTCGCAGGGACTGTGCCGACCCGTCGGACACACCTAGACGCCACCCGATCCCGGCCTCAGTCTGAGGCCGGTTGACGCGTGGCAGGTCGAGGGAGTCCACGCAGCAACAAGGTTCCGCCCGAACGCGAGGGCGACGCTTCCGGGCGCATCGTGGGGCACGTGTGGGGCACGGAGCGGCGCACTGCGGGAACGGTCAGCTCAGCGCGGAGTGATCGCGCGGTCTGTACATCTGCCGGCTTCGCCTTCCCAGGTTCGAATCCTGGCGCCGCCACACGGGAACGATGGGCCCGTGACCTGCTAAAACGGCAGGTCACGGGCCCTTCGTCGTACCCCTTTGAGATCAGCGCACTGTCTCACGCTGTCTCGTGTTCGAACGCCCAATCTCGAAGTGTGTGGACGGGGTTTCCAGTACGTCAGCCGCGCTGGCCCAGCCGGGTGGAGATCTTGGCGTTGGCTGCGTCGTCGCCGTCCTTCAGGAACTTGGCGTACACCCGGAAGAGCACCGCCACGCTGTGGCCGGCGCGCTCCGCCACGAGCTGAGGTTCCACACCCGAGCTGAGCTACGTGGACACCGCCGCGTGGCGAAGATCATATGGGCGCTTGGCCAACGTCGACTCGTGCTCTGACGGGGTCAGAGCACGTGCGCGGGCCTCTGCCCAGACTTCGCCTTCGCCGTACCCGGTGTCTTGCACCAGGCCACCGCGCATGGTCTGGAAGAGCCGGCCGTCGGGGGCGGTGCCGTACGCGGTGACGTGCCACCGCAGTAAGGCGACCAGCTCAGGCGGGATGGGAACGCGCCGGACCGCCTTCCGCGGGCGGTGCTTCAGCCCTCGTCTGTCGTGCGCCTCTCCGCTGTCCGTCCACGCCGTGCCCGACCGGGGGCGCGTCTCCCGGAGTCGGATGGTTCCCCAGCCGCGGCGAGGTAGGTCGCAGTCCTTGAGCATCAGCCCGATGACCTCCGCCGGCCGCGCTGCGGCGTAGTACATGCAGCCGAAGAATGCCGCGAGACGTCGGCCACGGGGGCTTTTGGTCACCTACCGCGTCCAGCAGCTTTGCCGCCTGCTCAGGGTTCGGCACGCAGGCCGGGTCCACCTCCTCCACTACCTGCTCCGGTGCTTTCCACTTGATCCGGGTCAGGGGGTTGTCGGTGAGAAGTTCGGCCTCCACCGCGTGCTCAAGGGCGTTGTAGAAAATCGCGCGCTTTCGGCTGATCGTTCCCGGAGCTGCAGTCTTGCCGTCCAGTTTCTTGGAGATCGAGCGGAGGCTGGTCCGTACGAGAACGAGGTCCGAGAGCGCTGAGGTGGGTAGCGATTTGCGCTTGAACCAGTCCAGCACCTTGGCGACGTCGGCGGGGAGCTCCTCTTCCCAGCGGTACTTCGCGTGAGGCCGGGTGCACGACATCCGCTCTGGCCGCGTACGGGCCGTGATGGCAGTCCGCAGGGGTTGCGGGAGCGGAGCATACCTTGCGTCGGACGCTGCGTAGGCATGGTTCGACGCGACCGCGCTCCAGGGGTGGGGCGCTCGATGCGCTGGAGGTCAAGTTCCCCAAACCCCGGACTGTCAGTCTCTATCGCATCCGAACCTAATCCGCAACCGGCCAGCTGCTCCGATGGGCTGAAAAATCCAGTTTCTCGCCAGATGTTCCGGAGGGGTCGAGTCGGTTGACGGCGACGGCGGTGGTTGCGTGTGCGCGACCGGCGATACACGCCCAGAAGACGAAGAAAGGGCCTTGTCATGGTGCGTATGACGACGCAACAGTCCCCACCCGGGATGTCGTCTCCTCCCGCGCGGGCAGTTCACAGAGCGCGCAACCATCGTCTTGCCTCGGCAATCGCGCTCGCCCTGGCCGCTGGAAGCACCACCCTGTGCGGAACGGCGTACGCCCACGGGCAGAGTCCGGAAGTTCTTCGGTTCCCCGCCCGGTCGCCCGTTGCCGAGGCCGCACGTCGCCTGGCCCCCTCCTGTGTCGCGACCCCCGTGAACACCGTCTGCACCTACTCGTACACCGGCAGCGAGCAAACCTTCGACGTCCCGGCCGGCGTCAGCAACATCACCGTCACGACAGTCGGCGCCCCGGGCGGCCACGGCATCGGCAGCTCCGGCGTTTCCAGCGGCGGGAACGGGGCCTCCGTCGAAGCCGCCCTTCCGGTCACCCCCGGCGCCACACTCTATGTCGAGGTCGGCGGAGCCGGTGGTGACGGTGATGCGTCTGCCGGCAGTGGCGGTTTCAACGGAGGTGCTGCCGCCGGCGCCGTGGGCAGTGGTGCCGGCGGTGGCGGGGGTGGCGGCGGCGCCAGTGCCATCCAGACGTGTTCTCTCGGAGCCCCCGGTTGCGTCCTCACCGGCGACTCGAGTGACCCGCGGCTGCTCGTCGCGGCTGGTGGTGGTGGGGGCGGCGGCAGCAGCCGCGGCGTCTCCGGAGGTAACGGCATCGGCGGCAATGGTGGCAACGGAGCCGGCCCCGGCGGCTCGCCGGGCGGGGGCGCGGGCGGTGGCTTCGGTACGCTCGCCGGCAACGGCGGTGGTACCGGCGGAGGCGGAGGCGGCAACGCCGGCGGTACCAGTCCGCAAGTCGCCGGTGGTGGTGGCGGCGGCAGCAGCGGCGGCGGCTTCTTCGCCGGCGGAGGCGGGGGCGGCACCAGCGGTGGGGGCGGCGGCAGCTCTGACGTCTTTGGCGCCCCCGGCGACGCCGGCTCCGCGGGTAGCGGTGGCCCCGGTGCTAGCAGCAGCAGTTACATCACCACTCTTCTCAGCGGTGGGGGCGGCGGCGGCGGGTGGTTCGGTGGTGGTGGCGGGGGCTTTGATCCATTTGACTCCTACGGTGGTGGTGGGGGAGGCGCTGGGGCGTCGTTTGTGACGACCGATGCGGTTGGTCCGCAAGCTGTACCCGACACCACTGGCACGCCCACGGTCGTCATCAGCTTCGAGACACCAGCGGGTCCCACCGGTCCGACAGGGCCAACTGGCCCTACTGGCCCGCAGGGAGTCACGGGCCTGACCGGTCCGCAGGGAGATACCGGTCCTACTGGCCCGCAGGGAGTCACGGGCCTGACCGGTCCGCAGGGAGATACCGGTCCTACCGGTCCGCAGGGAGTCACGGGCCTGACCGGTCCGCAGGGAGATACCGGTCCTACTGGCCCGCAGGGAGTCACCGGTCTGACCGGTCCGCAGGGAGGCACCGGTCCTACTGGCCCGCAGGGAGTCACGGGCCTGACCGGTCCGCAGGGAGATACCGGTCCTACTGGCCCGCAGGGGGTCACGGGCCTGACCGGTCCGCAGGGAGATACCGGTCCTACCGGCCCGCAGGGGGTCACCGGTCTGACCGGTCCGCAGGGAGCCACCGGCCCTACCGGCCCGTACGGAGCCACCGGCCCTACTGGCCCGCAGGGATCGTCTCTGGACGTCTCCACGGTAGGCACCAAGCACAGCATCTACCGGGCCAGGGTGGACTCGAAGGGCAACGCTTGGATCCAGGAAGAGCGGCTCGACCGCGCGGGCAACCGATGGATTGCTTTGTCGAACATCCGGAAGTACCCCTCCGGTCCCGTTGCCAGTGTCTCTCTGACCATCGCTGACGGCCGTCTCCACATCTCACTGCTGACGACCAACGACAAGGTGTACGAGGCTAGCTGCCCGACCGACCGCGGCCGGCTCTCAGAGGAGTTCCTGCACCGCAAGTGCAGTCCGTTCGTCTCCGTCGCCACCCGCAAGTCGGACTTCGCGTAGCCCTTGGAGTGGTTCCGGCAAGGTGGTGAAAGGCCGGCGCCCGGATAGAACACGAGGGCTCCTGTACGGCCGCTCCCCGGCGTACAGGAGCCCTCGTACGTCAGCGGCGACAGGCAGATGGTCGACTCTGCCCCTCGTGAAGGCGCCGCGCGACACCTCGAGGCCTTCACCACCAGGTTGCGGGACGCGGGAGTGCTCGCCTCTGCGGGGGCTTCTGTGGTGGGCGCCCTCAATTCGATCGCGCACTGGCTGGGGCCGTCGGCGGCGAGTGTCCTGGCGCTGCTGTAACGCACATGTACGGCCACGCTCGGCCTCACCGAGCCCAACAGTATCCCGGCCTACAGGAGTCCGAGGAGCAGAAACTGCTTCCCCAGGCGTCCCCCGACAGCGTCGGCTTCAGGGGAAACCGCAGGCCGCAGGGGGTGAACGGAGCCTGCTGTAGATCTGCCGCAGTGACGTTCCCGGTGCCCGGTGGCGGCCCACAGCGGGCGGTGCCGCCCTGCGGCACGGGCGCAGGCACTCGATGCACTGTGCCAGCAGGTGAAGGCGCGTCAGCAGGTGAAGGCGCGCCCGCACCCCTGGTCTTGAGGTGACCAGCGCCGCCGCCTCTCGCGGCCGGGGCGGCACTGACCTCCAGCACCGGGGCGACGTCGGCTGGCTGCGGACCCAGCCGCAAGCACGTGCCTCATGCCCATGCGTGCGGCTGATGCCCTGAAGATGACATATATGGCATGTGTGGCAATATGGACAGATGTGGCATTTGGTGCGAGAGGAGTGCATCATGATCGCCAAGCTGCTGGGCAAGCTGTCCTTCACCCGCCACTACGGTGCGTACGGGGCCCACGAATGGGATGCGTACGCCGGCGAGGACTGGGTCTGACCGCCCTGCCGGCGGGCGCCCCCGGGCGCCCGCCGACTCCCAGCCACGCTGCCGACGACATCGGCCTGGACGGGTACGAGAGTCAGGGACGATCTCATGGGCCGAATGAATGAGCCGCCGCGGTTGCCTGAAGGAAGCTTCGCGGCCTGGAGCCGCGACCGGCTCGCAGTAGCGCGCCGTGGCGCTGACGAGTGCGGGGACGTCTGGCAGCTGGAGCCGGGTGTCTACGTAGCCGCTACGGCCGGGCCGTGTGAAGCAGTCCTGCGCCGCGCGCAGGACTTCCCCAAGGCACCCTCGCCTCTCTTTCCGCCGTTGAAGCGGTCGAGCGGAGCACCGACGCCTGAGGAACGTGCGTACGCTCACGCCGCCCGCATGCGCGGACTACGCCCGCAGGCGGTTGCAGCCCGGATCGGTGAGATTGCGCCCAGGGCCGCTCGATTTGCTGACCAGTGCCCCACGGGCCAGGACGTCGAGATTCTGCCCCCGGTCCGGCACGCCCTGGCAGAGATCGGCGTGCGCTACCTCTTCTCCGAAGACGCTCCCACCCTGCTGCCCTTTGCCTCACAGCTCTTCCTGGCGCGGGAGGTGCTCGTACGCCCGTCGCGCTGGGCATGGCCGCGCTGGATCCCCACACCGGCACGGCGGTTCCGCACACGGCAGCAAGTCGCCTTCACCAACGCTTTGCGGCCCATCGTCCGGCGGCGCCGTTCATCGGGCCGGCTCGGTGACGACATGCTGGGACAGATGCTCCGGCCCTCCTCCCGCTACGGCCTACTGCCGGAAGAGGCCATTCTCGACACTCTCCCCGGAATCACCGTCGCCACCTTCGAGACACCTTCCCGGGCAGCCGGATGGATCCTGCTTTACCTGGCCCGGCACCCCCAGGCAGCGGGCCGCGTCGCGGCGGAAGCCGCCTTGCTGCCGGCGGACCCGGCCGCGACGACCAGCGCCCACCTCGACAGCCTGCAATACACCCAGGCACTGGTACGCGAGGTGCTCCGACTGCACCCTCCGAGCTGGCTACTGACCCGGCGCGCCGCGCGACAGACTCAGCTCGCCGACTACACCATCGACGCCGGGTCCACCGTTCTCGTCTGCCCCTACACCGCCCAGCGCGACGCACGGGAGCACTCCGAGCCGGACCAGTTCCAGCCCGAGCGCTGGCTCGACGATTCGGGCTCGTCGGCGAAACCCGGGGTCTTCCTCTCCTTCGGTACCGGGCCGCATGGCTGCGAGGGAGCCGCTCTGGCCATGGCGATGCTGACGCTCCTGACCGCGCAGACCGCCCGCCGCTACCACCTGAGCGAGCCGCCCGGACCGGAACCCAGCTACCAGGTGACCACCTTCGAAGGTCTCGCAACTGTCGGCTTGCGCCTGCGTGCCACCTTGCGCAGCTGAGGGCAGTCCTGCTTTGAGTGACAGGCCGCCTCCACCCGTGAACAGCGAACGTTGATCAAGTTCGAGTGCCGTTCCGCACGCGCTTGGATGACCAGCTCATGGTTTGCTCATCGTGTGTCGCTGGTCGAACTCGTCGGCGAGCATGCCCTTCATGACGAGGTCGTGGTGCCGGCCGGCGAAGAAGACGTGTTCCCGCAAGCGCCCCTCCTCGGTGAAGCCGAGCCGACGAGTAAGTGCCAGCGATGCCTCGTTGTGGGCGAAGATCGCTGCTAGGCATTTGTGATAGCGCCGCTCGGCGAACATGAAGCGCAGCAGCAGCACTACGGCTTCTGTCGCGTAGCCCTTGCGCCGGTGGTCAGCGCCGATCGCGACATCAAACTCGAACCAGCCTGAAGTAGGGCCGGTGCGATGTGAGCCGACTGTCCCAACCAGCTCTCCCGTGGCCGTCGTTTCGACTGCCAACCGGAAGCGGTCGTCATCGCACTTGGCGACGGCTTGCTCCTTCGCCCAGGCACGGTAGCTCTCGGCGGACCGCGGTAGATCCAGCCGGCCCCCTCGCCGCCCGTCATCGTCGGCAAAGCGCGTGAACGCTGTCCAGTCGTCGGGCTCGATAGCGCGTAGGCGTACCCGATTACCAGTCCAGGACGATGCCATGCCCTATTTGATCCCATTGCAGTGCGCGCGAGGCTGAGAGGCACGCCGAAGCAGGTGCTGCCCGCCGTGCTCTGTCTCACCGCTGATCGTCGTTTCGCTGAGGCCGGACGTAGTCAGGGGCAGATTCCCCCAGACGTCCCCCGGAGTGTGCTGTGTCTGGGGAAACCGCTGATCAGTGGCATCTGATTGTGCCCACTGGAAGTGGGACGACTGTAACCGAGGGCTATCCGGCCTGTTCGAAGGTCAAGTTGCTACGAATAGATCCGGCTCGCCACATGGCTGCCAACTGTGGGTAGGACTCAATGAAACGGCGCATCTCTAGTAGAGCGGCAATCCTGGGCTCGCCGATCTCGTCGTAGTCGAACCCGGTGTCGTGAAAACCGATGCCGTCGAGATCGTTCCATGCCGGATTCTCGGCGAAGATCAGTTGCAGCTCTACCTTCCAGTACTCCGGCTGCCCATGCGAATCCTCACACTCTCCGGCATCGGTGACCGCAAGCAGTCGCGCGAAGGACAGCGCGGGCTGGTCGCCGTTCCAGCCCCACCTACCCCATTCGGCGATGAAGCCATCGCCGTCGTTCTCAGCCCCCTCGATCCCTTCGATCTCGATCTGGAGAAACTCGACGAAGGCATCCCACGCTGTCTCGACATTGCGTACGGCGTCGGGCTCGACCCCACGCTGTCGCAGTATCTGCGCGAACGCTTCGGTGCTAGATCGCCAAGGAATAGGCATACGAGATCCTATGGCGGCTGCCCTTGTGGCTCGGAACCCGCCCAGGTAGGCCATCAGCGATCGGCGGGGGCTCAGAGGCCGGGGGACGGGAAACCCGATCAATTCTTCTGGAAGTGATGGGCCAGGTCTCATGACCGGAACAGCGTCAGGACCCCCTGCGCCGCTGCCACCGAAGCCGGCTTCGCCGGCGCGGAGATCCCGCCGATCGAGCACGACCTGTTCCGCTTCTGTCGGCTGGTCGCGCCTGACAGCCGACGCCGCACCGGTCGGCAGCGCCGACGGCCGGCGCTGAAGCGTTTCCCCCGGCGCGGGCCGCGCGGTCATGGGGAAGCACCTCTGCCGACCGTGCCGCGGTCGACAGAGGTCACCCAGGTATCGCCAGCGGCAACTGTGCCGTGACCGTGGCTCCTTCGGATGTTGTGGTGAGGGTCAGCGTGCCACCGATCTGCTCGACGCGCTCGTACATGGAGCGGATGCCCACGCCGTGGGTCCACGGCTCGGTGCAGTGGCCGGTGTCGGCGACGGTGACGCGCAGGGACACGGGGTCGGGCAGTTCCAGCGTCAGCGTGGCGGTGTTGCCGTCGGAGTGCCGGGCGACGTTGGTCACGGCCTCCACGGCCACCCGGTAGGCGGCTACCTCGATGGCCGCGGGCAGCGGGGGCAGCCGGTCGGGGGCGTCGATCGTGACGGCCAGGGGCCGGCCGTCGGCGGTGCGCAGCGGGGCGATCCGCTGGCGCACGGCGTCGACCAACCCGAGCTCGTCGAGGGCCCGGGGCCTGAGGCCGTAGACGATCCGGCGGATCTCGGTGATCGCGTCACCGATGTCGGCGCGCAGCCCGCGCAGTGTCGCGACGGCCCGGTCCGGATCGGTGGAGATGAGGTTGACGGCCGCATCTGCGGTGTAGCCGATGCCGGTCAGCGTCGGGCCCAGCCCGTCGTGCAGATCGCGGCGCGTACGGCGGCGCTCCTCCTCCAGCGCGGTCACCACCCGGCCCCGGGACACACGCAGTTGCTCGCTCAGCCGCGCCGCGTGCAGCGTCTGGGCGAGCGGCGCCGCCACGAGGTCGACCACCGCTGCCGCGGCCCTGGGCAGCCGCAGATGTCCGGGCGGCAGGCACACCACGAGGTCACCGACGTGTTCTCCGCCCGCCCGCAGCGTGGTGAGCGTCGTGTGGCCGTCATCGACAGCGCCCGCGGTAGCGATGTCGACCCCGTCCTGGCGCAGGGCGATGCCGGGCACACCGAGTGTGGAGCGCAGGGTGTGCAGCCACAGCGGCGGTGGGGCGCCGGCGGTGAGGTCGGTGCCGAGCCGGGTCAGCGTCTCGACCGGGTCGGCGGACCTGCCGAACAGCATCTCGTCCATGCTCGCCTCGACCCGCTGCCGTACGGGCGCGTATCCGGCCGCGATCCCCGCCGCCAGAAGGGCCGGCACCCCCTTGCCGGGCCGGCTGCCGACGGCCAGCTCCCACAGCGCGGCGATCCCCTCGTAGACCGAGGCGCTCAGCGCAAGCATGACGATCAGTACGGAGGCGCCGCGGATCACGGCCCGTACGTCGGCGAGGCGCGGGGCGAGGAGCGCGACGGTGACGGCGAGGGGGAGCAGCAGCGACAACGCGCCCAGGGCGAGGATTGTCGCCAGTGGCCCCATGGGCAGGGAGTTTCCGGCGGCGAAGAGCAGCATGCCGCCGAGCATCGTCGCGGCGGCGCCCAGGACCAGCCACAGCACGCGGCGCCGGTCGTCACCGGTGGTGGCCTCGAAGAGGACCCAGGTCCCGGTGCATATGGCGGTTCCGGCGGCGATACTCGCGGCCACCTGCGCGGCCTGAACACCGGTCACTGCCGCAGCCGCGCATCCGGTGCCGGTGACGACAACGGCACCGTCCGCCCAACGCAGCAGCCGGGACGGCGGCCGCCGCTCCACCACGCGCAGGGCGGCCAGCGGCACAGTAACCGTCGAGCCGAGGACGGCCAGGACCACGGCGAGGGCACGGACGCCCACGGCGAGCGCGAGTGGCGCGGCCAGCAGACCGATCGCGGACGCGGCGAGGTACGGGCCCGCCGTCGAGCCCGGGCGGCACGCAGCAACCGCGCCCCAGGTCCCCGCCAGGTACGTGCCGACGATCACCGCCCAGATCACCCACTGCTCGGAGGAGGAGGGCGGGGCGATGCGGAGGGAGGCGAGGGCCGCCGCGGCGAGGAGCGCGAACGCGGCCCACAGGGAGACGACCAGTGCCGAGGGGCGGAGCGCGGTCACGGAGCAGGCTCCGGAAGATCCGCGCCCAGCCCCTGTTCCCGGGCCAGGATCACCGCCTCGGTACGTCCGCTCACGCCCAGCTTGAGGAAGATCGCGGACAGATGATTCGCCACGGTCTTCGCGGCCAGGGACAGTTCCGACGCGACCTGGGCATTGCTGGATCCGCGGGCCACGCGGTCGAGGACCTCCCGCTCGCGGACCGTCAGTTCGGGGAACGGAACGGCCGGCGCGGGCGCAGGGGAGAGGCGGCCGAGGAGGCGGGCGGCGACACCGGGCGCCATGACGTACTGCCTGGCCGCGACCGCACGGATGGTGGTGAGGATCTCCTCCTGCTGGGCGCCCTTGAGGAGATAGCCGCGGGCACCGGCGCGCATCGCGGACACCACCGTCTCATCGTCCTCGAACATCGTGACCACGAGTACCGCCGCGTCCGGCAGCAGCGCGGTCAGCCGCCGTGTCGCCTCAACGCCGTCCATCGCGGGCATCTGGATGTCCATCACGATGACATCGGGACGGCTCAACTGGGCCTCCCTGATCGCCTCTTCACCAGTGGCGGCCTCCGCCACCACCCTCACGCCGTCCAGCGAGGCCAGCAAGGCGCTCATCCCGCGCCGTACGACGGGATGGTCGTCGGCGATGAGCACCCGGATCGGGCCGACAGAGGAGGTCATGTCCCGATGATGGCCGAACGAGGCTCCCGGGAGCGAGGGTTCGGATGTCCTGCCCGGCCAGGAATACCTCCCGGCCGACTGGGACAATCGGGCGATGCGCGCCGAAGGGCTCGCCGTCGATGCTCGGTTCACCGGGCCGCCGCAGCGGCGGCCCCCAACACCTGGATCGGGGGACCGACATGAGCCGGACCGAAGCGGTGAGCTACCCCCTCACCCGCAAGAACAAGGTGGGCCTCGTACTCGCCGGGCTGCTCGGCCTGATCGACCTGACCAACTTCGCCAGCCCCCCTGGCGGCGACTCCGACACACCGGAACCGCCGACGGCCGTCCTCGTCGCCGGCGGCCTCCTCGGACTGATCACGATCGCCGCGGTGATCTACACCTGGCGCACCGCCAACCGCACCGGCTCCCGCGTCGTCGCCGGGTCCCGGATCCTGTCGGCGATCACCGCGCTTCCCGCGCTGTTCGTCCCCGGTATACCGGCCTGGATCGTGGCCCTCGCCGCGGTCTTCGTCGTCGTCACCGTCGTCGTGATCGGCCTGGTCCTGTCCCGCCCCGCCCCGGAACCCGCCGCCACCTGACCCGGCCGGCCGAGCCGCGATCGGCGGCCCCGGCGACCCGGGCCCGTCACCGGCCGCGTCCGGCACCACGAGGAGAGTGCCGGACGCGGTGCGGCCGTGGACTCGTACGCACCATTCCAAGCCTTCAGCAGCTCGAGCGAAGGAGGAACCAAGGGGGAAACGGGGATCGGACGTGCTGCGCTCGTGCTCGCGGTACTCCTCGCCGTCCTCGGACCGGCCGCCACTGGATGGATGAGGCCAACGAGTACGGCCCCAACCCGAGGCGCCCCGGCCTACTGAGCCGACATCAGCACCAGCGAAGGCCTGCCGCTCCGGCGGGCCTTTCGCGTGTCTCCTAGTGCGTGGAGTAGAGGTTGATTCCCCCAGACGTCCCCCGACAGTGCCCGGCTCTTGGGAAACCGCAGGTGACAATGGGCGAACGGAGCCCGCTGTAAATACGCCGGCTCAACCTTCCCGGGTTCGAATCCTGGCGCCGCCACTTCGGGGAAGACCCCCTCTACTACGGAAACGCAGCGGAGGGGGTCTTTTCGTGTTCCCGGGCCTGGCCCGCGACCAGCCCAGGGTGGCGCTGAGTCCACGTCGGCGCCCTGCCGAGCTCGGTACGGCTGTCTCGCTCCGGGGCACACTGACGCCATGTCGTCCCGTCGCAGAACCTGCCCTGTGTGCCGTCGCGAGATCGCCGTCGTCGCAGGGCGTTTCGCGCGGCACGATCCGCCCGGCGCGCGGGAGAGCGGGGAGCTCGTCTCCTGCTCCGGGTCACGGCGGCAGGCGCAACTGGGGGCGGTTCAGACGTCGTTGGACGGATACACCGTGCCGGACTTGCCCGGGCAACTGCCGCTCTTCTGACGGACCGCGACCAACCTCAGTTCCCCGCCACCGACTTCACCGCCACGGACACCGGTGTCGACCCGCTGATCAGCTCCAGGGTCAGACCGGCCGTCGCCGAACTGTCCACCAGTTCCGCGAGTACGGCGGCCACGTCGTCGCGCGCGACCGAGCCGCGGCCCGTGTGCGCCTCCAGACGTACGAGGCCGGTGCCGTGGTCGTTCGTCAGGGAGCCTGGGCGCAGGATCGTCCAGTCCAGGGAGTCCAGACCGCTCACGTACGCGTCGGCCTCACCCTTGGCGCGCAGGTACACGTCGAAGACGTCGTCGCCCTGGTGCGTTGGATCCGCGCCCATCGAGGAGACGACCACGAAACGGCGTACGCCCGCACGCACGGCGGCATCCGCGAACAGCACCGCCGCGCCCTTGTCCACGGTGTCCTTGCGGGCCGCGCCACTGCCGGGGCCGGCGCCCGCCGCGAACACCGCCGCGTCCGTGCCCTGCAGATGCGTCGCTACCTCCTCCTGCGTGGCCGACTCCAGGTCGAGCAGGACCGGTTCGGCACCGGCCTCCCGCAGATCGTCGCCCTGCTCGGCCTTGCGGATGATCCCCGCGACCTCGTCCCCGCGCGCGGCGAGCAGCCGCTCCAACCGCAGCGCGATCTGACCATGACCACCAGCGATGACAATGCGCATGTCTCCGACCGTACGCCCGAAGGTCCGCGACCGCCGCACGGCTTGGGAGCAGCCGCGGAGGTTCGACCGAGAGTGGTGTTTCGGGGGCGCGCGACGGGCGTTGAGCGCCCCCAGGTGCACGCTCCGGAAGCGATGTTCGCGGCACACGCGGCGGCCTACGCGGCGCGCACCCAGGGCACACGCGCGCATGCCCAGCGTGCGCTCCGCCCAGTGTGCCCTCCACCTGGCGTGCACTCCGCTTGAATGCGCACTGCGCCCCGCGCGCACACCACGCTCACCTGCCCAGCTTGCGATCTCTCAGCGTGCACGCCCAGCGCGCACCCTGGGGCGCACGCGCCTTTCGCACACCACATGGCGTGCACGCCAGGCGCATACTCCACGGCGCGCGCCCCGCTCACGCGCTGTCCAGCGCCCGCCGCCTCCGAGTGCGCCCTGCGTACGCGCCTCAACCTCGCGCCCGGCTCGCGGGCCCCGCCCCGCGCCCCGCTCGCACACCCTCACAACGCACCGCACCTGCAAGCCCCCATCGCCCCCCACCGCACGCGCAAGCCCCAAACCGCACCCGTAAGCCCCACATCCCAAGCCCCCTACGACAACTCCTTACGCCCCTGCCGAGGCAGACCCAACTCCGTGGTCGCCGCCGAGTTGCAGTACTCCCGTACGGCGCTCGTCCGGGCCACCACACGGCCCCGGTGGACCACGATCCGGCTGTACGCCAGGGACAGTGCGCCGGGCAGGTGGTCGCCGCGTACGGCGAGGAGTTCGGCGGGGAAGCCGGCCTCCACGCGTACCTCGGGGAGGCCGAGTGCCACGCGGGCCGAGGCGCTCACGGCGCCGTACGCGTCCTCGGGGCGCAGGCCGTGGCGCGAGGCGAGCAGGTAGGCGGCCTCGAGGGGGTCGCCGCGGCCGACAGGGTTGGAGATGTCGCGCAGGGCGCCGCTTCCGGCCGCGACGCGGACACCGGCCGCGCGCAGCAGTCGTACCGGAGCCGTGCCCCGCCGGTCGGCGCACCCGCAGCCGCCCTGCGGCAGGCACACGACCGTCACCCCGGCCGCCGCGAGCTGGTCGGCGACGCGGGAGGCCGCGTCGGTGCGGAGGCGTGCGAGGCCGGCGCACGGGCCGAGGGTCACGCCGGGGCGCAGGCCGCCCGCCATCGCCGCAAGCCGGGACAGGCAGGCCGGGTCGGTGGCGTCCGTGTGCAGGTCGACGGGGCAGCCGTGCTCGGAGGCCACCTCCAGGATCGCCTCCGCATAGCCTGTGGGATCCGGGTCCAGATCCGGACAGCCGCCCACCACGGAGGCGCCCATCTTCACCGCGTCCCGCAGCATCGCGAGCCCGTCGGCCCCGGCGAGGCCGGTCAGCACTTGTGGCATCGCCACCGTCGTCAGTTCGGCGAGTCCGCGCAGCGGCCGCCGTGCCCGCATTACGGCGGCCAGTGCGCTCAGCCCTTGGACGTCACCCACGCGCACGTGCGCGCGCAATGCGGTGGCCCCGTGCCCGAGTTGCAGCAGTGCGGCTTCCGTCGCGCGGCGCTGTACGTCCTCGGGTTCGTACGAGACGGGTCCGTCGCACTCGGCGGACAGGGCGGTGTCGGCGTGGGCGTGCGGTTCGGCCGGGGCCGGGAGGAGCAGATAGCCGGTGAGGTCCACGCGCGTGCCCGCGCAGCGCGACGGGCCCGGTGCCAGGCTGCCCGCCGTGCCGACCGCCTCGATGCGCGCGCCCGAGAGCCGTACGTCCACGGTCCGGCCGTCGGTGAGCCGGGCCCCGCACAGCAGGAGGGCGGCCTCGTCCGACGGCCCCGAGGAACCCGGCGAGTTCGACGACGGAGGTGGCGGCTGCGGCTGGCTGTCGGGCATCGCGCTCCAGGGGCTCGGGGGTCCGGCGGGCCATGGGGGTTCAGGGCTCGGGGACCGTGCACGGGGACGCAAGATCACGCAGAGTGAGTCGAGCCTAGGGTGGTCGGTCGCGCTCGGCGCGGAGGAGCGCAATAGTCGTACCGGCGTGGTCCGCTCGCCGGACGGGAGGGCTCCTGAGGCGACCGCGGAGGGTGGTGGAACGACCCCGGACGGGGGGTGCGAAACGGATTTGGGTGAACGGCGGCCGAGCGTGTAATGTCTTCATCGCTCGCCCCAATAGCTCAGTCGGCAGAGCGTCTCCATGGTAAGGAGAAGGTCAACGGTTCGATTCCGTTTTGGGGCTCTGGTGTGAGAGGTTCCCCGTCGCGAGGCGGGGCCGATCTCATCAAAGCGGTGTAGCTCAGTCGGTAGAGCAAGCGGCTCATAATCGCTGTGTCACCGGTTCAAGTCCGGTCACCGCTACTGACAGTAGCCGATTGCGGGGTCGGTCCTTCGATCGGCTACTCTTTTTTGCGTTGAACTAGTCCACCCGTTCGTCTTAGGAGCACTCACGTGGCTGCCACCGACGTCCGCCCGAAGATCACGCTGGCCTGCGTGGAGTGCAAGGAGCGGAACTACATCACCAAGAAGAACCGGCGTAACAACCCGGACCGTCTTGAGATGAAGAAGCACTGCCCGCGTTGCAACGCGCACACCGCGCACCGCGAAACGCGATAACAACAGGCTCGTACGCGAGGCCGCCCCTGCAGTCCGGGGGCGGCCTCGCGGCGTTTCCACCAGCTGGTTCCAGCGTTCCAGCTGACTTGTGGGCATTCACAGCGAACATCAGGAGGTGCCGGGCCATGGCGCTCGATCAGTCCTTCGTGGGGCGGACCTACCCGCCCACCGAGCCCTATGAGGTGGGCCGGGAGAAGATCCGCGAGTTCGCCGACGCGGTGGGGGACACCAACCCGGCGTACACCGACGCGGACGCGGCCAAGGCGCTCGGTCACCCCGATGTGATCGCCCCGCCGACGTTCGTGTTCTCCATCACGTTCAGGGCCGCGGGACAGGTTATCGCTGACCCGCAACTCGGCCTGGACTACAGCCGCGTGGTCCACGGCGACCAGCGGTTCGTCTACTCCCGCCCGGTCCGCGCGGGCGACCGGCTCTCGGTCACCTCGACCATCGAGGCGATCAAGTCCCTCGCGGGCAACGACTTGCTGGACGTCCGCGGCGAGGTCCACGACGAAGGGGGCGAGCACGTGGTGACCGCCTGGACGAAGCTGGTGGCCCGTGCGGCGGACCCCGCGGAAGGGGAGGCCTGACACCGATGACGGCGAAGATCGCTTACGACGACGTCGAGGTCGGCACCGAACTGCCGGCGCAGACCTTCCCCGTGACCCGCGCCACGCTGGTGCGCTACGCGGGTGCCTCCGGGGACTTCAACCCGATCCACTGGAACGAGAAGTTCGCCAAGGAGGTGGGCCTGCCGGACGTCATCGCGCACGGCATGTTCACCATGGCCGAGGCGATCCGCGTGGTCACCGACTGGATCGGCGACCCCGGCGCGGTGGTCGAGTACGGCGTCCGCTTCACCAAGCCCGTCGTCGTCCCGAACGACGACCAGGGTGCCGTGATCGAGGTCGGCGCCAAGGTCGCGGCCAAGCTCGACGACAACACCGTCCGCGTGGACCTCACGGCCATGAGCGACGGCAAGAAGGTGCTGGGCATGTCCCGGGCGGTTGTTCGACTGGCCTGAGCCCTGCGGTCGTACGGCTGGTGTGACCCTGCGGTGGTGCGGCTGTCCTGAGCGGTGCTGTGCTGGGTTGTCGGGTAAGGGGCGTTCTCCATTGCGGGGCGCCCCTTACTTGTATGTGGCCCCCTACCGGTCACAACGTCCTGCCGGCGCGGGAAGTGCCGCGCACCCTTGATGGGTGCCACCCGCCACCCTTGACGAAGTTAGTGATTGAGTACTAACTTCCTCGCATGGTCAGGATGAGCGCAGAGGAGCGGCGCGAGAGCGTCGTCGCGGCGGCGATCGCCGAGTTCGCGCAGAGGGGCTACTTCGGCACCTCGACCGAGGCGATCGCCAGGCGGGTCGGTGTCTCGCAGCCGTACCTCTTCCGGCTCTTCCCCGGCAAGAAGGCGATCTTCGCCGCGGCCTCGCTGCGCTGCATCGAAGACACCTGTCGCGTCTTCGAGGAGGCGGCCGACGGGCTGGAGGGTGAGGAGGCACTGCATGCCATGGCGCAGGCGTACGTGCGTCTGATCGAGGTGCATCCAGAGCGGCTCCAGATGCAGATGCAGACGTACATCGCGGTCGCGGCCGCCGAGGCGGAGGGTGACCACGAGTTCGGTGAGGCGGTGCGAGCCGGCTGGATGAAGCTGTGGGAGACCGTCCATGTGCCGCTGGGTGCGGACGTGAACGAGACCACGACCTTCCTGGCCTACGGAATGCTCGTCAACACCCTCGCGGCCATGGGGTTTCCGCCGGAGCACCAGGTCTGGCAGGGGATGTATCCGACCGCCCGGATCACGGGGCGGCTGGAGAAGTAGGGGAAGAGGGGGAGGCGGTCCGCCGCCTTTTCATGAGCGCGAAAGTTAGTAATCAATAACTAATCGTTGATCGCGAATCACGCTCTGGGGGAGCGATGGCACAGGAAACCGCACAGACCACCGAACGCCGCGGGGGAGCCGTCTGGGCCCTCGTCATCACCAGCGTCGCCGGATTCATGGCGGCCCTCGACAACCTCGTCGTCACCACCGCCCTGCCGTCCATCCGCAAGGACCTCGGCGGAGCGCTGGACGACCTGGAATGGACCGTGAGCGCCTACACGCTCACCTTCGCCGTCCTGCTGATGTTCGGCGCCGCGCTCGGTGATCGCTTCGGCCGCCGCCGGCTCTTCCTCGCCGGTCTCACCGTCTTCACCGGAGCCTCCGCCGCCGCGGCCATGGCACCCGGCATCGGCTCCCTGATCGCCGCCCGCGCGGTCCAGGGCGTCGGCGCGGCGGTAATGATGCCGCTGACGCTCACCCTGCTGACGGCGGCCGTGCCCGCCGCCAAGCGCGGGATGGCGTACGGCATCTGGGGCGCGGTCAACGGACTCGCGGTCGCCTCCGGGCCGCTCATCGGCGGCAGCCTCACCGAGCACGTCTCCTGGCACTGGATCTTCTGGCTGAACGTTCCGCTCGGCCTGGCCGTGCTGCCGCTGGCCCGCCTCCGGCTCGCCGAGTCGTACGGCACCGGCGCCCCGCTCGACGTACCCGGAACCCTGCTCGCCAGCGGTGGCCTCTTCGGGATCGTGTACGGCCTGGTGCGCGGGCCCGCCGACGGCTGGACCGGCTCCCTCGTCCTGACCGGGCTGTTCGCGGGCGGGTCCCTGCTCGTCGGGTTCGTCCTCTACAGCACCCGCGCGAAGAACCCCATGCTCCCCATGCGGCTCTTCCGCTCCCCCGCCTTCTCCGGGATCAACGTGGCCAGCCTGCTGATGTTCCTCGGCATGTTCGGCTCGATCTTCCTGCTCAGCCAGTACATGCAGGGCGTGCTCGGCTACTCGCCCACAGAGGCCGGCCTCAGGATGCTGCCGTGGACCGGCATGCCGATGCTCGTCGCGCCGATCGCCGGCATCCTCTCCGACCGCATCGGCGGCCGCCCGGTCGTCGCTGCCGGGCTGTTCCTCCAGGCCGCCGGACTCGGCTACCTCGCCTCCGTGGTCACCGCCGACGTCTCCTACGCCGCGCAGCTGCCCGGCCTGATCATCAGCGGTGTCGGGATGGCGCTGTACTTCGCTCCGGCCGCCAACCTGGTCATGTCCAGCGTCCGGCCGCGGGAGCAGGGCATCGCCTCCGGCGCGAACAACGCGCTGCGCGAGGTGGGTGGTGCGCTCGGCATCGCGATCATGTCGTCGATCTTCTCGGCGCAGGGCGGTTACGAGTCCGCCCAGTCCTTCGTCGACGGCCTGCGGCCCGCCTTGGTGACCGGCGCCTCGGTGGTCGCCCTCGGCGCGCTCGCGGCCCTGGCGATCCCGAACCGGCGCCGTGCCGCCCGGCTGGTGACGTCGGCCGAACAGGAGCCGGTCCTGGAGACCGCCGCCCATTGAGCAGGACCGGACATCGCCGATTCGCTGTGGCACGCGCGCGTACGGCCCCGTCCGGAAGGCGGGGCCGTACGCGCGCGTGGCCCCGCAAGCCGCTGCCTCCGCCGCGGCCGTACGGACCCAGACGCGTGCCGTCCCGGCCGCGCTGTCAGCGGCGTCTCGTAGTCTTGGGCCCGTGCAGGAACTCCACGATGCCCCCCTCGCCCCGCTGACCACTTTCCGGCTGGGCGGTCCCGCGACCCGGCTGGTCACGGCCGTCACCGACGCCGAGGTGATCGACGCCGTCCGTGAGGCCGACGACAGCGGTACGCCGCTGTTGCTCATCGGCGGCGGATCGAACCTGGTCATCGGCGACAAGGGCTTCGACGGCACCGCCCTGCGCATCGCCACCCGCGAGTTCGAGCTCGACGGCACGCGGCTCGAGCTGGCCGCCGGCGAGGTGTGGACCGACGCCGTCGCCCGTGCCGTGGAGGCCGGGCTCGCAGGCATCGAGTGCCTCGCCGGAATCCCGGGATCCGCGGGCGCGACGCCGATCCAGAACGTCGGGGCCTACGGCCAGGAGGTCTCCGCCACCATCACCGAGGTCGTCGCCTACGACCGCACCGCGCGCGACACCGTCACGCTCACGAACGCCGAGTGCGCGTTCTCGTACCGGCACAGCCGTTTCAAGGCCGATCCCCAGCGCTATGTCGTGCTGCGCATCCGCTTCGAGCTGGAGGACGCGGACGGCCTGTCGGCGCCGGTCAAGTACGCCGAGGCCGCCCGCGCGCTCGGGGTCGAGCCCGGTGACCGGGTGCCGCTCGCCGCCGCGCGCGAGACCGTCCTCAAGCTGCGTGCCGGGAAGGGCATGGTGCTGGACGCCGAGGACCACGACACCTGGTCGGCCGGGTCCTTCTTCACCAACCCGATCCTCACGCACGACGAGTTCGCCGCCTTCCACGCGCGCGTGAAGGAGCGCCTGGGCGACGACGTGGAACCGCCCGCCTACCCCGCCGGCGACGGCCACACCAAGACCTCCGCGGCCTGGCTGATCGACAAGGCGGGCTTCACCAAGGGGTACGGCACCGGTCCCGCCCGCATCTCCACCAAGCACACCCTTGCCCTCACCAACCGGGGCCGGGCCACCACCGAGGACCTGCTCGCGCTGGCCCGTGAGGTCGTCGCCGGGGTCCGCGCGGCCTTCGGCATCACACTGGTCAACGAGCCCGTGACGGTCGGCGTCAGCCTCTAGGGCCTGTTGCGATCCCGTCGTCCGTCCGAAGGGCGGGCCGGGCGGCGTCAGGTGCGGCGTGCCGGGTGCAGGCCCTCGTACTGGACGTACTTGGGTCTGCGCCCGGTGCGGCGAGTGGGGGCACCTCCCACGCCCTTCAGGCAGTGGGGGAGCGTGCATGGCGTCGCCGGGCAGGCGGGACTTTCGCAACAGGCCCTAGCAGCGCCGAGCCAAGGGGAACCCCGAACGCCCGCGCGGACTAGTACGCGACCCCCACGCCCTGCCCGACCGTCTCCGGATCGTCGACCATCGCCAGCATCGCGTGCGCCACATCCGCGCGCGCGATGAAGCGGCCCTTGGGCGGGAAACCCCCGACGACCATGCGGTACGCGCCGGTGACGGGCTTGTCCTGCAACCGCGGAGGCCGTACGGACGTCCAGTCCGTGCCGCTGCGCGCCAGCTCGGCCTCCATCTCCCGCAGGTCCGCGTAGACGTCCTTGAGCATCGCGGAGACGACGGCCCGCGCGGTGCGGTCGAGGAAACCGTCGTCCGTCCGCTCGGGGCCGACCGGACCGGCGCTGACCACCAGGAGCCGCAGTACCCCCTCCGCCCGCATGGCCTCCAGGACCGCACGCGTCAGCCGGGCCGCGACCCCGGCGTCCTTGCGGCTGCGCGCGCCCAGCCCGGACAGGACCGCGTCCCGGCCCGCGACTGCGGGGCGGATCGCCGCCGGGTCGGTGAGGTCGGCCCGGAAGACCTCCAGACCCGCGCCGGTCACGGTCAGCCGTGCCGGATCGCGGACGACGGCCGTGACCTTGTGGCCCCCGGCCAGTCCCTGCCGGACGATCTCCTGACCGATACCGCCGGTCGCGCCGAAAACGGTGAGATTCATGGCGTACTCCTCCCGTACTCCCGTACCCCCGCGCTCCCCGAGACAAGAGTGCGGTGGTGGGTGAGTGTTCACTCACCGCTTCCTCTCCTAGGGTGGGTAAGTACTCACCCACCCGTCAAGCCCCGTCGGAGACGCCATGAAATCCTTGGGCGCCATGGAGCAGAAACCGGCTCGCGTCCGCATCCTCGACGCCGCCCACGAGCTGATGCTCACCGTCGGCCTCGCCCGCGCAACGACCAAGGAGATCGCCAAGGCGGCCGACTGCTCCGAAGCAGCGCTCTACAAGTACTTCCCGAGCAAGGAGGAGTTGTTCGTCCGGGTGCTCGCCGAGCGGCTGCCCCGCCTGACGCCCCTGCTCACCAGCCTCGCGGCCGAACCCGGACAGGGCACCCTGGAGGACAACCTCACCGAGATCGCCCGCCAGGCGGCCCTGTTCTACGAGCAGAGCTTCCCGATCGCGGCCTCCCTGTACGCCGAGACACAGCTGAAGCGGCGGCACGACGACGCGCTGAGGCAGATGGGCTCGGGCCCGCACATGCCGATCAAGGGTCTCGACGCCTACCTCCGCGCCGAGCAGAAAGCCGGGCGCGTCCGCCCTGACGCCGACACCTTCGCCGCCGCGTCCCTCCTGCTCGGCGCCTGCGCTCAGCGGGCGTTCGCCTACGACGCCTCCGACACCGGCCGCCGCCCCCCGGTGGACGACTTCGCCCGCCGCCTCGCCCGGACCCTGCTGGGCGGAATCTCCGTTGCAGAGGACCCCACCGCATCGCGACCCTGAGCACATGAGGCATCCCGCATGCGGCTGAGACTGCGCGAGTTCAGGCCGAACACGGGCCCCCACCGGCACCGCGTCGTCCAACCGTGGCAGCCGCTGCGCCACACCTCACTGCGCGCCCCGGACCCCGTCGGCCTGCTCCTCGGCGACCACGACGGGCTCAGCCGGCTCGCGGGCCTGTTCTCCTTCGCCGCCTACTCGCGGCACACGATCGTCCACGTGCCCCTGCGCGACGGCGTCCCACCGGACGAGGGCACCGGCGAGCTGGTGGACCTCGTCCTGGCCCATCACTCCCACGGCCTGCGCCCCAGCAGATGGCCCGCCCTGCGCCGCACGCTCGGCCCCGGCACCCCGCTCACCGTCCGCACCGACGAGGCCCGCACCGCGCGGGACGCGGGAGCCTGGCGGCAGCGCCCAGGCCCCTGCGACGAGCTTCGGCACATGACGCACGCCCGCACCCTCTTCCTCTTCGGCAGCCGGGACGTCTTCGCCGAGAGCGCGATGTCCTTCGCTCACGCGGCGGGCTGGGGGCCGCGCCAGAAGCGCGTCGCCGAGGGACACCTGGCGTACATGACGAACCTTCCGCTGACCGACGAGCCCGGCGGCGGGCACCCCGCCGAGGTCGACGTCTGCTTCAAGCCGTATCCGCCCTACGGGCACTTCAGGCGACCGGGCGAGTCAGCCAGTCGTCGATGCCCGCCAGCAGCTTCGCCCGCACGTCCTCCGGCGCCGCGGAGCCCCTGACCGACTGCCGGGCCAGCTCGGCCAGCTCCGCGTCCTTGAACTCGTGGTGGCGGCGCGCGAGTTCGTACTGCGCGGCCAGCCGGGAGCCGAACAGCAGCGGGTCGTCGGCGCCCAGGGCCATCGGGACACCCGCGTCGAACAGGGTCCGCAGCGGCACGTCCTCGGGCTTCTCGTACACGCCCAGCGCCACGTTCGACGCCGGGCACACCTCGCACGTCACCCCGCGGTCCGCCAGCCGCTTCAGCAGCCGCGGGTCCTCGGCGGCGCGCACTCCGTGCCCGATCCGCGAGGCGTGCAGGTCGTCCAGGCAGTCACGCACCGACGCCGGACCCGTCAGCTCGCCGCCGTGCGGGGCCGCGAGCAGACCGCCGTCCCGGGCGATCGAGAACGCCCGGTCGAAGTCCCGCGCCATGCCCCGGCGCTCGTCGTTGGACAGCCCGAAACCGACCACACCCCGGTCGGCGTACCGCACCGCCAGCCGGGCCAGCGTGCGGGCGTCCAGCGGGTGCTTCATACGGTTGGCGGCCACGAGGACCCGCATGCCGAGCCCGGTGTCCCGCGAGGCCGTCTCGACGGCGTCCAGGATGATCTCGAGGGCCGGGATCAGCCCACCCAGCCGTGGGGCGTACGACGTCGGGTCCACCTGGATCTCCAGCCAGCCCGAGCCGTCCTTCAGATCCTCCTCGGCGGCCTCCCGGACCAGCCGCCGGATGTCCTCGGGCTCTCTGATGCAGGACCGTGCCGCGTCGTACAGTCGCTGGAAACGGAACCAGCCCCGCTCGTCCGTGGCCCGCAGTCTCGGCGGCTCCCCACTGGTCAGCGCCTCCGTGAGCGCCTCGGGCAACCGCACACCGTATTTGTCGGCCAGCTCCAGCAGGGTGGTGGGCCGCATCGATCCGGTGAAGTGCAGATGCAGATGGGCTTTCGGCAGCTCAGAGACATCACGTACACGCTCCATCTGAAGATCCTGCCGTACGTCGCCGCCGTCCCGGAAGCGGATTCCCCGTACGTGGTCTTGCTCGCACAAAGAAACAGGGGCCACCCACGGATTTCCGCGGGTGGCCCCTGTACAGGGCGGACGTCAGTCCCGCGCCTCCGCCAGCAACTTCTGGATCCGGCTCACACCCTCGACGAGATCCTCGTCACCCAGCGCGTACGACAGCCGCAGATAGCCGGGCGTGCCGAAGGCCTCGCCCGGGACGACCGCGACCTCGGCCTCCTCCAGGATCAGCGCGGCCAGCTCGACCGAGTTCTGCGGGCGCCTGCCGCGGATCTCCTTGCCGATCAGCGCCTTCACCGACGGGTACGCGTAGAACGCGCCCTCGGGCTCCGGGCAGACCACGCCGTCGATCTCGTTGAGCATCCGCACGATCGTCCTGCGGCGGCGGTCGAAGGCCTCGCGCATCTTCGCGACCGCCTCCAGGTCGCCGGAGACGGCGGCCAGGGCGGCGATCTGGGCGACGTTCGACACGTTCGACGTGGCGTGCGACTGGAGGTTCGTCGCGGCCTTCACCACGTCCTTCGGGGCGATGAGCCAGCCCACGCGCCAGCCCGTCATGGCGTACGTCTTCGCCACACCGTTGACCACGATGCACTTGTCCCGCAGCTCGGGCAGGAGCGCCGGCAGCGAGGTGAACTTCGCGTCGCCGTAGACGAGGTGCTCGTAGATCTCGTCCGTCAGGACCCACAGCCCGTGCTCGACGGCCCAGCGGCCGATCGCCTCGGCCTCCTGCTCGCTGTAGACGGCGCCGGTCGGGTTGGAGGGGGAGACGAACAGGACGACCTTGGTCTTCTCCGTGCGCGCGGCCTCCAACTGCTCCACGCTCACCCGGTAGCCGGTGGTCTCGTCGGCGACGACCGCCACCGGGACACCGCCGGCCAGGCGGATCGACTCCGGGTACGTCGTCCAGTACGGCGCCGGGACGATGACCTCGTCGCCCGGGTCGAGGATCGCGGCGAAGGCCTCGTAGATGGCCTGCTTGCCGCCGTTGGTGACGAGGATCTGCGACGCGTCGACCTCGTAGCCCGAGTCGCGCAGCGTCTTCGCAGCGATCGCGGCCTTCAGCTCCGGCAGACCGCCGGCGGGCGTGTAGCGGTGGTACTTCGGGTTCTTGCAGGCCTCGATCGCGGCGTCGACGATGTAGTCCGGGGTCGGGAAGTCGGGCTCACCGGCGCCGAAGCCGATCACCGGACGCCCGGCGGCCTTGAGGGCCTTGGCCTTGGCGTCCACGGCGAGGGTGGCGGACTCGGAGATCGCGCCGACTCGGGCGGAGACCCGGCGCTCGGTGGGAGGGGTTGCAGCGCTCATGGGGCCATCGTTTCAGACCGGAAACGCCCCCGGCACGCGGGTTTCACAGACTGAACGGCATCGGGCGGCCAGTGAACAAGCGTCCGGATCCGGCCCCCGGCCAGGACGATCTTCCCTCCGGGGAGCCTGTGCGGGCTCTTTCTGTTCGACGCCGGGGCCCGGACCACGTACACTCTCACCTCGTTGGCCTCCAGCCGCCGTCTCAGCCGGTGCACACCGAGCACCCGGTCGGATGCGGTACGTTGGGGAACACACAAAGGGTCGTAGCTCAATTGGTAGAGCACTGGTCTCCAAAACCAGCGGTTGGGGGTTCAAGTCCCTCCGGCCCTGCTACACACACCGCCAGGATGTGTGCGCATATACGTACAGCATTGCACCGCCGTGCGGCTCAGACCGGGCGCGGCACGGCCACGACCCGGGATCAGGTGAGGACGAATGACGGACGCCGTGGGCTCCATCGACACGCCTGACGCGGACGAGGTGCCGGAGTCCAAGAAGAAGACCCGCAAGGGTGGCAAGCGCGCCAAGAAGGGCCCGCTGAAGCGCCTCGCGATCTTCTACCGCCAGATCGTCGCGGAACTCCGCAAGGTCGTCTGGCCGACCCGCAACCAGCTGACGTCGTACACCACCGTGGTGATCTTCTTCGTCGCCATCATGATCGCGCTGGTGACCGTGATTGACTATGGGCTCAACCACGCGGCCAAGTACGTCTTCGGCTGAGCCAAGAGCGAAGGGCGCCGTGGTACCGGCGCCCGTTTTCGCATGTTCCACCTCTATGTATCCAGGAAGAAGCAGCCATCGTGTCTGACGTGTCTGACCCGAACCTGAACGACGCCGTTGAGTCTCGTGAGGACGCAGCTGAGTCCGTACGTGACGAGCTCGACATCGTCGCGGGCGCGGACGAGCAGGACGAGCTCGATGCTGAAGAGTCCGAGGCGGGGGAGCCGGCCGAGGAGGCCGCCCTTCAGGTCGTGACCGACGAGGAACTCGAGGAGACGGCCGAGGAAGAGCCGGCCGAGCCCGTCGACCCCGTCCAGGCCCTGCGCGAGGAGCTGCGCTCGCTGCCCGGCGAGTGGTACGTCATCCACACGTACGCCGGTTACGAGAACCGTGTGAAGACCAACCTGGAGCAGCGCGCCGTCTCGCTGAACGTCGAGGACTACATCTTCCAGGCCGAGGTGCCGCAGGAAGAGGTCGTCCAGATCAAGAACGGCGACCGCAAGACGATCAAGCAGAACAAGCTGCCGGGTTACGTCCTGGTCCGCATGGACCTGACGAACGAGTCCTGGGGCGTCGTCCGCAACACCCCCGGCGTCACCGGCTTCGTCGGCAACGCCTATGACCCGTACCCGCTGACCCTGGACGAGATCGTCAAGATGCTCGCCCCGGAGGCCGAGGAGAAGGCCGCCCGCGAGGCCGCCGAGGCCGAGGGCAAGCCCGCCCCGCAGCGCAGGGTCGAGGTCCAGGTGCTGGACTTCGAGGTCGGCGACTCGGTCACCGTCACCGACGGTCCGTTCGCCACGCTCCAGGCCACCATCAACGAGATCAACCCAGACTCGAAGAAGGTGAAGGGCCTCGTGGAGATCTTCGGCCGCGAGACGCCGGTCGAGCTGTCCTTCGACCAGATCCAGAAGAACTAGTTCCCTCCGGAGAACCAGCTCCCTCTGGAACCATCGCTTCCGAGCAGGTCAGACGGGCTCTCGTAGCCGGTCTGACCTGCTCGGTTTTTAGCCGCACACCCATACCCGTTATCGTTGTGCGGTATGCCTTCATCCGGGACGCGACCCGGGCGCAGGCACGCCTCAATCGAAAGGACCCGGAGAGTAATGCCTCCCAAGAAGAAGAAGGTCACGGGGCTCATCAAGCTCCAGATCCAGGCCGGTGCCGCCAACCCGGCTCCGCCGGTCGGCCCCGCGCTGGGTCAGCACGGCGTCAACATCATGGAGTTCTGCAAGGCCTACAACGCCGCGACCGAGTCGCAGCGCGGTTGGGTCATCCCGGTGGAGATCACGGTCTACGAGGACCGCTCCTTCACCTTCATCACCAAGACGCCGCCGGCCGCCAAGATGATCCTCAAGGCCGCGGGCATCGAGAAGGGCTCCGGCGAGCCGCACAAGACCAAGGTCGCCAAGATCACCGAGGCGCAGGTCCGCGAGATCGCCCAGACCAAGCTGCCCGACCTCAACGCCAACGACCTGGACGCCGCCGCGAAGATCATCGCCGGCACCGCGCGTTCCATGGGCGTCACGGTCGAGGGCTGACCTCAACCTCGTAAGCAGAAGAACCGTGGTAGGGCCTGCTCGGCCCGTAACCACGACTCCTTTCAGAACACACAGGAGCAGTTGTGAGCAAGCGCAGCAAGGCTCTCCGCGCTGCGGACGCCAAGGTCGACCGGGAGAAGCTGTACGCCCCGCTCGAGGCCGTCCGTCTCGCCAAGGAGACCTCCACGTCCAAGTTCGACGGCACCGTCGAGGTCGCCTTCCGTCTGGGTGTCGACCCGCGCAAGGCCGACCAGATGGTCCGTGGCACCGTGAACCTTCCGCACGGCACCGGTAAGACCGCCCGGGTCCTGGTCTTCGCGACCGGTGACCGTGCCGAGGCCGCGCGTGCCGCGGGCGCCGACATCGTCGGCGCCGACGAGCTGATCGACGAGGTGTCGAAGGGGCGTCTGGACTTCGACGCCGTCGTCGCCACCCCGGACCTCATGGGCAAGGTCGGCCGCCTCGGCCGCGTCCTCGGCCCGCGTGGTCTGATGCCGAACCCGAAGACCGGCACCGTCACCCCCGACGTGGCCAAGGCCGTCACCGAGATCAAGGGCGGCAAGATCGAGTTTCGCGTCGACAAGCACTCGAACCTGCACTTCATCATCGGCAAGGTGTCCTTCGACGACACCAAGCTGGTGGAGAACTACGGCGCCGCGCTGGAGGAGATCCTCCGTCTGAAGCCGTCCGCCGCCAAGGGCCGCTACATCAAGAAGGCCGCCATCACCACCACGATCGGCCCCGGCGTTCCGCTCGACCCGAACCGCACCCGCAACCTCCTCGTCGAGGAGGACCCGGCCGCCGTCTGAGCCGAGCGCTCACCCCGGTAGCCGCGTCAGGGACGCGACAAAGAGGACGGGCCCCGCAACCTTCCGAGGTGCGGGGCCCGTCCTTTCTTCGTACGACCCTTCGTACGGCTGTCGGTGCTCTGCGTTAGCGTGCAGACACAGGACTCGCATGGGGGTGGGACGACATGAAGAGCACGACCGTGCGCCGCATGGCCCTCTCGATCGCGGTGGCCGCCGCGCTGACCGCAGTGGCCGCCTGCGGCTCCCCGGACTCCTCCTCGGGCTCCGGCAAGGGCGACAAGGCCGCCGGGAAGAGCACGCCGCACATGAGCCCCATAGCGGCCCTGCGCTCCGCCGAGAGGTCCACGGACAAGGCCGAGTCGGCCAGGGTCCGCTCCACGACCACCATGGGCTCACTGATGTCCATGACGGCCGACGGCGCCCTCACCTGGGGCGACGGCGTCACCGGCACGCTCACCATCACCTACACGGGCGGCACGATGGCCGACACGATGCGCCGGACGGGCTCGACGTCCATGGAGGCGCGCTATCTGCCCGACGCCTACTACGCCAGGATGGGCGACGCGTTCGCCCGGCAGGCGGGCGGCAAGCACTGGATCAAGTACGCGTACGACGACCTGGCCGACCTCGGCGGCAACTCCGGCGCGTATCTCAAGGACCAGATGCAGAACACCACACCGAACCAGTCCGTGAAGCTGCTGCTCGCCTCCGGCGACGTGAAGAAGGCCGGCGAGGAGACGATCTCCGGCGAGCACACCACGCACTATTCCGGCACCGTGAACGTGGCCGACCTCGCCGGCGAGAACAGCAACCTCGACGCGAGCCAGTTGGCCGACCTGAAGAAGCAGCTCAGTCAGGCCGGCGTCAGCACGGAGACCGTCGACATCTGGGTCAACGACAAGGACCTGCTGGTCAAGAAGGTCGAGAAGGCGGACATGGCGGCGGGCGCGATGACCCAGACCGCGTACTTCAGCGACTACGGCACGAAGGTCCCGGTCGAGGAGCCCCCGGCCTCCGACACCGAGGACTTCAAGGCGCTGCTGAAGAAGCAGGGGACCACGCCGGGCGGCACCGGCACCTCCTGAGCCCCACGGAAATCGCGAAGCCTCTGTCGTACCCGTGGGATACGCTCGCGCCGTCCTACTGTGAATCGCTCATGTGTTCCTTGGGGGGAATCAATGAGGTCTTCTGTACGAGTTTCGGGCGGGCTCAAGGTCACGGGCGCCGGGCTGGCGGCCCTGCTGCTCGCCGCCGGAGCGGTCGGCTGTTCCAAGGGCTCCGACGAACAGTCGCCGGCCATGACACCGGCGGCGGCCGTCGCCAAGGCGGCGAAGAACTCGGAGGACATCACGTCGCTCCGGTACCGGATGGACGGGAAGATGCCCGGCGCGGGCAGCGTGAATGGCGAGGCGGCGATGAGCATGAAGCCGCTCGCGATGAGCATGAAGATGACATCCTCCCAGTCGCCCGACCCGGTGGAGATCCGCCTGGTCGGCCAGGCGCTCTACATCAACGGCGGCGCCGAGGCAGCCAAGGAGATGGACGGCAAGAGCTGGATGAAGCTCGGCTCCGCCGCCCTCGGTGACGCGGCGAAGGACCTCAACGCCGACTCGATGGGCGCCGCCCAGGCCGACCAGAACCCGGCTACCGAGTCCACCTTCCTCACCGGCTCCAAGGACGTGAAGAAGGTCGGCACCGAGACCGTCGACGGCGTGAAGACCACCCACTACAAGGGCACGGTCACCCTCGCCGAGCTGCGCAAGGCCATGAAGAGCGGCGACAAGGAAACCCGCGAGCGCCGCGAGAAGAGCCTTCAGCAGTACGAGAAGATGGGCGCCGACAAGCTCACGATGGACATGTGGATCGATGGCAGCGACCACACCAAGCGGTTCCGGATGAACTCCGACACCGGCAACGGCCCTCTCGACATGACCATCACCTTCCTCGACTACAACAAGCCTGTCACCGTCAAGGCCCCGCCGGCCGCCCAGACCGTCGACCTGGCCCAGATGATGAAGGACGCCCAGAGCCAGGGCTGAGCCCCGTAGGGACGGATTTGCTCGACCGCGCCCCGTTCCCGTACTCTCCTACAGAAGCCAAAGACCGCTGGTCGTTGCCGTGCACTCGCAAGAGGGCGCGGTGGCCGAAGGATCCGCTGATACGCGGACGACCCGCGCAGGTGACTGTGGAAGTGCTCCCGGAGTTCGCCGCCGTACGGCGTGCGAGTGCCCGGTCGAGCTACGCCCCGTGCGCCTGCGCCGGGGCGTTTCGTTTACCCCAGCCCCTTCCGAGCGGTCCCATCACCCGGAAGGAGGCCGACGCTCTATGGCAAGGCCCGACAAGGCTGCCGCGGTAGCCGAGCTGACGGAGCAGTTCCGCAGCTCGAACGCCGCTGTGCTGACCGAGTACCGGGGTCTCACCGTGGCCCAGCTCAAGACGCTGCGCCGTTCGCTCGGTGAGAACGCCCAGTACGCCGTGGTGAAGAACACGCTGACCAAGATTGCGGCCAACGAGGCCGGGATCACGACGCTCGACGACCTGTTCAACGGTCCGACGGCGGTCGCCTTCGTCACCGGTGACCCGGTGGAGTCGGCGAAGGGTCTTCGTGACTTCGCCAAGGACAACCCGAACCTCGTCATCAAGGGCGGTGTCCTTGACGGCAAGGCGCTGTCCGCCGACGAGATCAAGAAGCTTGCGGACCTCGAGTCCCGCGAGGTTCTGCTCGCCAAGCTGGCGGGTGCCTTCAAGGGCAAGCAGACTCAGGCTGCTCAGGTCTTCCAGGCGCTCCCGTCGAAGCTCGTCCGCACCGTGGACGCTCTTCGCGCCAAGCAGGACGAGCAGGGCGGTGCCGAGTAACTCGGCTCGCGCATTGACCGCCGCCTGAGGCGACGGTCGCAGCGGGCCGACCGTACGCCCGCCAGACATGTACATCCGGCACCAGCCGAATTAGTGGAAGGATCGCCCGTCATGGCGAAGCTCAGCCAGGAAGACCTGCTCGCGCAGTTCGAGGAGATGACCCTCATCGAGCTCTCCGAGTTCGTGAAGGCGTTCGAGGACAAGTTCGACGTCACCGCCGCCGCCGCGGTGGCCGTCGCCGGCCCGGCCGGTCCGGCCGCCGTTGCCGAGGCCGCTGAGGAGCAGGACGAGTTCGACGTCATCCTCACGGGTGCCGGCGAGAAGAAGATCCAGGTCATCAAGGTCGTGCGTGAGCTGACCTCCCTGGGCCTGAAGGAGGCCAAGGACCTCGTGGACGGCGCTCCGAAGCCGGTCCTCGAGAAGGTCGCCAAGGACGCCGCCGAGAAGGCCGCCGAGTCCCTCAAGGGCGCCGGCGCCTCCGTCGAGGTCAAGTAAGACCCTTCGGAGTCCACGTGACTCCCGCGCGCTGAACATGCCCCGGTAGGGCTGTAACGCGAACGCACCGAAGAGCGATCATCCATCCGGGTGGTCGCTCTTCGGCGTTTCCGGGGGCCTCGTGGCGGCTGCCTTGCACCCTTGGTCGCGAGGGGTATGGTGATCTTCGTCGTACCCTCGAGCGCCCCTGGTGGCAGGCTGCAAGTGACGAGCGCAGCACCCGGTTTTGGGCAAGGGGGGCCTTGACGAACCGCACGCAGCGCGCAATTCTCAGGGCGTCGTCACAACGATCCGAATCCGAGGCATGGATCGACGACGAAGAGGGCAGTATCACCGTGCGTTGAGGGCAGGCATGCCGAGGGTATTGACAAGAACGAGGGTCTTGAAAAACCCGCACTGGACATCAGTGTGCCAAGTGGCTACACTGACCCTTTGCGCTGCCTGTTAGCTGTCCCCTGCCCGTCACCAGGGGCATGCCCTCGCTTGAGCACCGATGACCGGATCGTCCCTGACCTGGCTCTTTAGCCAATTCGGGAACGGCCTGTCTCCGTGCATGGGAGAGGGGCCGGCACGCGCGTAGTGAGTCCGAGCCCTCGGAAGGACCCCCTCTTGGCCGCCTCGCGCAACGCCTCGACCGCGAATACGAACAACGGCGCCAGCACTGCCCCGCTGCGCATTTCCTTTGCAAAGATCAAGGAGCCCCTCGAGGTTCCGAACCTTCTCGCGCTGCAAACCGAGAGCTTCGACTGGCTGCTCGGCAACGACGTGTGGAAGGCTCGCGTCGAGGAGGCTCTGGAGTCCGGTCAGGATGTCCCCACCAAGTCCGGTCTCGAGGAGATCTTCGAGGAGATCTCCCCGATCGAGGACTTCTCCGGGTCGATGTCGCTGACTTTCCGTGACCACCGCTTCGAGCCGCCGAAGAACTCCATCGACGAGTGCAAGGAGCGCGACTTCACGTACGCCGCCCCGCTCTTCGTCACGGCCGAGTTCACCAACAACGAGACCGGCGAGATCAAGTCCCAGACCGTCTTCATGGGCGACTTCCCGCTCATGACGAACAAGGGCACCTTCGTCATCAACGGCACCGAGCGTGTCGTTGTCTCGCAGCTGGTCCGCTCGCCCGGTGTCTACTTCGACTCCAGCATCGACAAGACGTCCGACAAGGACATCTTCTCCGCCAAGATCATCCCGTCCCGGGGTGCCTGGCTGGAGATGGAGATCGACAAGCGCGACATGGTCGGTGTCCGCATCGACCGCAAGCGCAAGCAGTCCGTCACCGTCCTCCTGAAGGCGCTCGGCTGGACGACCGAGCAGATCCTCGAGGAGTTCGGCGAGTACGAGTCGATGCGCGCCACCCTGGAGAAGGACCACACCCAGGGCCAGGACGACGCGCTGCTCGACATCTACCGCAAGCTGCGCCCGGGCGAGCCCCCCACGCGTGAGGCCGCGCAGACGCTGCTCGAGAACCTGTATTTCAACCCGAAGCGTTACGACCTCGCCAAGGTCGGTCGCTACAAGGTCAACAAGAAGCTGGGTGCGGACGCCCCGCTCGACGCGGGCATCCTGACCGTCGAGGACGTCATCTCGACGATCAAGTACCTGGTCAAGCTGCACGCGGGCGAGACCGAGACGGTCGGTGACTCCGGCCAGACGATCGTCGTCGAGACCGACGACATCGACCACTTCGGCAACCGCCGCCTGCGCAGCGTCGGCGAGCTCATCCAGAACCAGGTCCGTACGGGTCTGGCGCGTATGGAGCGCGTCGTGCGCGAGCGCATGACCACGCAGGACGTCGAGGCGATCACGCCGCAGACCCTGATCAACATCCGGCCGGTCGTCGCCTCCATCAAGGAGTTCTTCGGCACCAGCCAGCTGTCCCAGTTCATGGACCAGAACAACCCGCTGTCCGGGCTGACGCACAAGCGTCGTCTGTCCGCGCTCGGCCCGGGTGGTCTCTCCCGTGAGCGGGCCGGCTTCGAGGTCCGTGACGTGCACCCCTCGCACTACGGCCGCATGTGCCCGATCGAGACGCCCGAAGGCCCGAACATCGGTCTGATCGGCTCGCTCGCCTCCTACGGCCGCGTCAACGCGTTCGGTTTCGTCGAGACGCCGTACCGCAAGGTCGTCTCGGGCCAGGTCACCGACGAGGTGGACTACCTGACGGCCGACGAGGAGGACCGGTTCGTCATCGCGCAGGCCAACGCCACGCTCAACGACGACATGAGCTTCGCCGAGGCCCGTGTCCTCGTCCGCCGCCGTGGCGGCGAGGTCGACTACGTCAGCCCCGAAGACGTGGACTACATGGACGTCTCGCCGCGCCAGATGGTGTCGGTCGCGACCGCCATGATCCCGTTCCTCGAGCACGACGACGCCAACCGTGCCCTCATGGGCGCGAACATGATGCGTCAGGCCGTTCCGCTCATCAAGTCCGAGTCCCCGCTCGTCGGCACCGGCATGGAGTACCGCTCCGCGGTCGACGCCGGCGACGTGGTCAAGGCCGAGAAGGACGGTGTGGTCCAGGAGGTCTCCGCGGACTACATCACCACTGCCAACGACGACGGCACGTACATCACGTACCGCCTGGCCAAGTTCTCCCGGTCCAACCAGGGCACCTCGGTCAACCAGAAGGTCATCGTCAACGAGGGCGACCGGATCATCGTGGGCCAGGTCCTGGCCGACGGCCCGGCCACCCAGAACGGCGAGATGGCGCTGGGCAAGAACCTGCTCGTGGCGTTCATGCCGTGGGAGGGTCACAACTACGAGGACGCGATCATCCTGTCGCAGCGCCTCGTGCAGGACGACGTCCTCTCCTCGATCCACATCGAGGAGCACGAGGTCGACGCCCGTGACACCAAGCTCGGCCCCGAGGAGATCACCCGGGACATCCCGAACGTCTCCGAGGAGGTCCTCGCCGACCTCGACGAGCGCGGCATCATCCGCATCGGTGCCGAGGTCATCGCCGGTGACATCCTCGTGGGCAAGGTGACCCCCAAGGGTGAGACCGAGCTGACCCCCGAGGAGCGCCTGCTGCGCGCGATCTTCGGTGAGAAGGCCCGTGAGGTCCGTGACACCTCGCTGAAGGTGCCGCACGGCGAGACCGGCAAGGTCATCGGCGTCCGCGTCTTCGACCGCGAGGAGGGCGACGAGCTTCCCCCCGGTGTGAACCAGCTGGTGCGCGTCTACGTCGCGCAGAAGCGCAAGATCACCGACGGTGACAAGCTCGCCGGCCGTCACGGCAACAAGGGTGTCATCTCCAAGATCCTGCCCATCGAGGACATGCCGTTCCTCGAGGACGGGACCCCGGTCGACATCATCCTCAACCCGCTGGGTGTCCCGTCCCGAATGAACCCGGGACAGGTCCTGGAGATCCACCTCGGCTGGCTCGCCAGCCGCGGCTGGGACGTCTCCGGCCTCGGCGAAGAGTGGGCCCAGCGCCTGCAGGCCATCGAGGCCGACCAGGTCGCCCCGGGCACCAACGTCGCCACCCCCGTCTTCGACGGTGCGCGTGAGGACGAGCTCGCGGGTCTGCTGCAGCACACGATCCCGAACCGCGACGGCGAGCGCATGGTGCTCCCGACCGGTAAGGCGCCGCTGTTCGACGGCCGCTCCGGCGAGCCGTTCCCGGAGCCGATCTCGGTCGGCTACATGTACATCCTGAAGCTGCACCACCTGGTCGACGACAAGCTGCACGCCCGTTCGACCGGTCCGTACTCGATGATCACCCAGCAGCCGCTGGGTGGTAAGGCGCAGTTCGGTGGTCAGCGCTTCGGCGAGATGGAGGTGTGGGCCCTCGAGGCCTACGGCGCCGCATACGCGCTCCAGGAGCTGCTGACCATCAAGTCCGACGACGTCACCGGCCGCGTGAAGGTCTACGAGGCCATCGTCAAGGGCGAGAACATCCCCGAGCCCGGCATCCCCGAGTCCTTCAAGGTCCTCATCAAGGAGATGCAGTCGCTCTGCCTGAATGTGGAGGTGCTGTCCAGCGACGGTATGTCCATCGAGATGCGTGACACCGACGAGGACGTCTTCCGCGCAGCGGAGGAGCTCGGCATCGACCTGTCCCGGCGCGAGCCGAGCAGCGTCGAAGAGGTCTGACGGGAGTCCGGCGGGCCTTGAGCGATCAAGGCCCGCCGGCCCCAGGACCCCCGAATCAGACCCCAAGACTCACAACCCTGAGAGGGATTGACGCATAGTGCTCGACGTCAACTTCTTCGACGAGCTCCGGATCGGCCTGGCCACCGCTGACGACATCCGCCAGTGGAGCCACGGCGAGGTCAAGAAGCCCGAGACCATCAACTACCGCACCCTCAAGCCCGAGAAGGACGGCCTCTTCTGCGAGAAGATCTTCGGCCCCACTCGGGACTGGGAGTGCTACTGCGGCAAGTACAAGCGTGTCCGTTTCAAGGGCATCATCTGCGAGCGCTGTGGCGTCGAGGTCACCCGCGCCAAGGTGCGTCGTGAGCGGATGGGCCACATCGAACTGGCCGCGCCCGTCACGCACATCTGGTACTTCAAGGGCGTCCCGTCGCGTCTGGGTTACCTGCTCGACCTGGCCCCGAAGGACCTCGAGAAGGTCATCTACTTCGCGGCGTACATGATCACGTACGTCGACGAGGAGCGCCGTACGCGCGACCTGCCCTCCCTGGAGGCGCACGTCTCCGTGGAGCGCCAGCAGGTCGAGAACCGTCGCGACGCCGACCTGGAGGCCCGCGCCAAGAAGCTCGAAGCCGACCTGGCCGAGCTCGAGGCCGAGGGTGCCAAGGCCGACGTGCGCCGCAAGGTGCGCGAGGGTGCCGAGCGCGAGATGAAGCAGCTGCGCGACCGTGCGCAGCGCGAGATCGACCGTCTCGACGAGGTGTGGACGCGGTTCAAGAACCTCAAGGTCCAGGACCTCGAGGGCGACGAGCTGCTCTACCGCGAGCTGCGTGACCGCTTCGGCACGTACTTCGACGGCTCGATGGGTGCCGCGGCGCTGCAGAAGCGCCTGGAGTCCTTCGACCTCGACGAGGAGGCCGAGAAGCTCCGCGAGATCATCCGCACCGGCAAGGGCCAGAAGAAGACCCGTGCCCTGAAGCGGCTGAAGGTCGTGTCTGCCTTCCTGCAGACCTCCAACAGCCCCAAGGGCATGGTCCTCGACTGCGTGCCGGTCATCCCGCCGGACCTGCGTCCGATGGTGCAGCTGGACGGTGGCCGCTTCGCGACCTCCGACCTGAACGACCTGTACCGCCGCGTCATCAACCGCAACAACCGCCTGAAGCGGCTTCTCGACCTCGGTGCGCCCGAGATCATCGTGAACAACGAGAAGCGCATGCTCCAGGAGGCCGTCGACGCGCTCTTCGACAACGGCCGTCGTGGCCGCCCGGTCACGGGCCCCGGCAACCGTCCGCTGAAGTCGCTGTCCGACATGCTCAAGGGCAAGCAGGGCCGCTTCCGTCAGAACCTGCTCGGCAAGCGAGTCGACTACTCGGCGCGTTCCGTCATCGTCGTCGGCCCGCAGCTCAAGCTGCACCAGTGCGGTCTGCCGAAGGCCATGGCCCTCGAGCTGTTCAAGCCGTTCGTGATGAAGCGTCTGGTCGACCTGAACCACGCGCAGAACATCAAGAGCGCCAAGCGCATGGTGGAGCGCGGCCGCACCGTCGTGTACGACGTCCTCGAAGAGGTCATCGCCGAGCACCCGGTGCTGCTGAACCGTGCGCCGACCCTGCACCGCCTCGGCATCCAGGCCTTCGAGCCGCAGCTGGTCGAGGGCAAGGCCATCCAGATCCACCCGCTCGTGTGCACCGCGTTCAACGCGGACTTCGACGGTGACCAGATGGCCGTGCACCTGCCGCTGTCCGCGGAGGCGCAGGCCGAGGCCCGCATCCTGATGCTGTCCTCGAACAACATCCTCAAGCCGGCCGACGGCCGTCCGGTGACGATGCCGACCCAGGACATGGTCCTCGGTCTGTTCTTCCTCACCACCGACGGCGAGATGCGGAACGTGAAGGGCGAGGACCGCTCCTTCGCGTCCGTGGCCGAGGCGATCATGGCGTTCGACGCCGGCGAGCTCTCGCTGCAGTCGCGCGTGGACATCCGCTTCCCGGTGGGCACCATCCCGCCGCGCGGCTGGACCCCGCCGGCGCAGGAGGAGGGTGAGCCCGAGTGGCAGCAGGGTGACACCTTCCGCCTGCGGACGACCCTGGGCCGTGCGCTCTTCAACGAGCTGCTGCCCGAGGACTACCCGTTCGTCGACTACGAGGTCGGCAAGAAGCAGCTCTCCGAGATCGTCAACGACCTCGCCGAGCGCTACCCGAAGGTCATCGTGGCGGCGACGCTCGACAACCTGAAGGCGGCCGGCTTCTTCTGGGCCACCCGTTCCGGCGTCACCGTCGCCATCTCCGACGTCGTCGTTCCCGAGGCGAAGAAGGAGATCGTCAAGGGCTACGAGGCGCAGGACGAGAAGGTCCAGAAGCAGTACGAGCGCGGTCTGATCACCAAGGACGAGCGCACGCAGGAGCTCATCGCGATCTGGACCAAGGCGACCAACGAGGTCGCCGAGGCGATGAACGAGAACTTCCCGAAGACCAACCCGATCTTCATGATGGTGAACTCGGGTGCACGAGGCAACATGATGCAGATGCGTCAGATCGCCGGTATGCGTGGTCTGGTGTCGAACGCCAAGAACGAGACGATCCCGCGTCCGATCAAGGCGTCCTTCCGTGAGGGTCTGTCCGTGCTGGAGTACTTCATCTCCACGCACGGTGCCCGTAAGGGTCTGGCGGACACCGCTCTGCGTACCGCCGACTCGGGTTACCTGACCCGTCGTCTGGTGGACGTCTCGCAGGACGTCATCATCCGCGAAGAGGACTGCGGCACCGACCGCGGCCTCAAGCTCCACATCGCGGAGGTCGGCGCGGACGGCGTGCTGCGCAAGGCGGAGAACGTCGAGACGTCCGTGTACGCGCGCTGCCTCGCCGAGGACATCGTCGTCGACGGTCAGGTGCTGGCCCCGGCCGGCACGGACCTGGGTGACGTCCTCATCGAGGAGCTCGTGGCCCGCGGTGTCTCGGAGGTCAAGACCCGCTCGGTCCTGACCTGTGAGTCCGCCGTCGGCACCTGCGCGATGTGCTACGGCCGTTCGCTCGCCACCGGCAAGCTGGTCGACATCGGTGAGGCGGTCGGCATCATCGCCGCCCAGTCCATCGGTGAGCCCGGTACCCAGCTGACGATGCGTACCTTCCACACCGGTGGTGTGGCCGGTGACGACATCACCCAGGGTCTGCCGCGTGTCGTCGAGCTCTTCGAGGCCCGTACCCCGAAGGGTGTCGCCCCGATCTCCGAGGCCCAGGGCCGCGTCCGGATCGAGGAGACCGAGAAGACCAAGAAGCTGGTCATCACGCCGGACGACGGCAGCGACGAGACGGCGTTCCCGATCTCCAAGCGCGCCCGACTCCTGGTCAGCGAGGGCGAGCACGTCGAGGTGGGCCAGAAGCTCACCGTGGGTGCCACCAACCCGCACGACGTGCTGCGCATCCTGGGCCAGCGTGCCGTCCAGGTCCACCTGGTCGGCGAGGTCCAGAAGGTCTACAACTCGCAGGGTGTGTCGATCCACGACAAGCACATCGAGATCATCATCCGGCAGATGCTGCGCCGGGTGACGATCATCGAGTCCGGCGACGCCGAGCTGCTGCCCGGCGAGCTGGTCGAGCGCTCGAAGTTCGAGACCGAGAACCGTCGTGTGGTCCAGGAGGGCGGTCACCCGGCCTCCGGTCGTCCGCAGCTCATGGGTATCACCAAGGCCTCGCTGGCGACCGAGTCGTGGCTGTCGGCGGCGTCCTTCCAGGAGACGACCAGGGTCCTCACGGACGCGGCGATCAACGCCAAGTCCGACTCCCTGATCGGCCTCAAGGAGAACGTCATCATCGGTAAGCTCATCCCGGCCGGTACGGGTCTGTCCCGTTACCGCAACATCCGGGTCGAGCCGACCGAGGAGGCCAAGGCCGCGATGTACTCGGCCGTCGGTTACGACGACATCGACTACTCGCCGTTCGGCACCGGCTCCGGCCAGGCCGTTCCGCTGGAGGACTACGACTACGGTCCGTACAACCAGTAAGCGGGCAGCTTGAGTTGAGGGGCGGTCACCTTCCGGGGTGACCGCCCTTCGGCGTGCGCGGCGCACGGATTCCGGCGTGGTGATTTTCGGCGCGCGGAAAGGCGAAGGCAGGAACCGATGCCGGACAATGGGCGTTGAAGTGTGACAGAGGCCGGTATTCGGTAGCCGCCCTGGGGGAGGTGCCCATGTCCCAGCCGACACCGTGGCAGCAGCAGCCCTGGCAGCCGTGGCAGGGGCAGAGCGGGTCGTCCTCGATGCTTGCCTCGCACGCCGACCGGGAGCGCGCCGTGGACGTGCTCAGGGCCGGGTTCGGCGAGGGGCGGCTCATGCGGGACGAGTTCGACAAGCGGGTCGCACGGGCGTATCAGGCGCGGACGATGGGGGAGCTGGCGCTGCTGGTCGCCGACCTGCCGCAGGGCCCCGTGCTGGTCGCTCCGGTCCCTCCTGCCGTGCCGCAGGTCGTCCCGGCGACCTTCCTGCCCGCCCCGCGCCCGCCGGCGAACGGCAAGGCGGTGGGCGCCATGGTCTGCGGTGTCCTGACGGTCATGACGGCCGGCATCACGGGCATTCCCGCGGTCGTCCTGGGCCACACCGCCCGCGCGGAGATCCGGCGCACGGGAGAGGGCGGCGACGCGCTGGCGCTGACCGGACTGATCCTGGGCTGGTTGTCGATCGCCGGGTGGGCGCTGTTATTCACGATCATCATCGCGGCCGCCCTCGTCTCGCCGAGCTGAGCTGCGTGAACCGTTCCGGGCGAAGATCAACGGCCGTGGATTCGAAGATCGTCGGTGGTTCAGGACTTTGGCATGGTTCGCCCAGGTCGGCAGGGGTCGCCCATTTGTTTTGACCGCAGCGTATGAGGTAGGTACGCTCAGACCTTGTGCCTGGGGTGTGCCCTGGCTCTCGTGCGTGCCTTCAACCGCATCGCGAGCTGTGACCGGCCACCGTAATCTGCGCCCTTTTCGCCTCGCGGCGAAGGTCTGCGGGATTCGACACACCCGACCGCGTGGGTCGGCGACGTTCCAGGTTAGCTGTACCTATCGGCACACAGAAACCGGAGAAGTAGTGCCTACGATCCAGCAGCTGGTCCGCAAGGGCCGGCAGGACAAGGTCGAGAAGAACAAGACGCCCGCACTCGAGGGTTCCCCTCAGCGTCGTGGCGTCTGCACGCGTGTGTTCACGACAACCCCGAAGAAGCCGAACTCGGCCCTGCGTAAGGTCGCGCGTGTGCGTCTGACCAGCGGGATCGAGGTCACCGCTTACATTCCGGGTGAGGGACACAACCTGCAGGAGCACTCCATCGTGCTCGTGCGCGGCGGCCGTGTGAAGGACCTGCCGGGTGTTCGCTACAAGATCATCCGTGGTTCGCTCGACACCCAGGGTGTCAAGAACCGCAAGCAGGCCCGCAGCCGCTACGGCGCCAAGAAGGAGAAGTAAGAATGCCTCGTAAGGGCCCCGCCCCGAAGCGCCCGGTCATCATCGACCCGGTCTACAGCTCTCCTCTTGTCACCTCCCTGATCAACAAGGTGCTGCTGAACGGCAAGCGCTCCACCGCCGAGCGCATCGTCTACGGCGCCATGGAGGGCCTGCGCGAGAAGACCGGCAACGACCCGGTCATCACGCTGAAGCGCGCTCTCGAGAACATCAAGCCGACCCTCGAGGTCAAGTCCCGCCGTGTCGGTGGCGCCACCTACCAGGTCCCGGTCGAGGTCAAGCCCGGCCGTGCCAACACCCTGGCGCTGCGCTGGCTCGTGGGCTACTCCCGCGCCCGTCGCGAGAAGACCATGACCGAGCGTCTGCTCAACGAGCTCCTCGACGCCTCCAACGGCCTCGGTGCCGCGGTGAAGAAGCGCGAGGACACGCACAAGATGGCCGAGTCCAACAAGGCCTTCGCGCACTACCGCTGGTAGTCGCTACCCCATCGAGAACCGAGAGAAGACGAAAGCCTTATGGCTACCACTTCGCTTGACCTGGCCAAGGTGCGCAACATCGGCATCATGGCCCACATCGACGCGGGCAAGACGACCACCACCGAGCGGATCCTGTTCTACACCGGTGTGTCCTACAAGATCGGTGAGGTCCACGACGGCGCTGCCACCATGGACTGGATGGAGCAGGAGCAGGAGCGTGGCATCACGATCACCTCTGCTGCCACCACCTGCCACTGGCCGCTGGAAGACGTCGACCACACCATCAACATCATCGACACCCCGGGCCACGTCGACTTCACGGTCGAGGTGGAGCGTTCCCTGCGTGTGCTCGACGGTGCCGTGACGGTGTTCGACGGCGTCGCCGGCGTTGAGCCCCAGTCCGAGACGGTGTGGCGTCAGGCGGACCGCTACGGCGTTCCGCGCATCTGCTTCGTCAACAAGCTCGACCGCACCGGTGCCGAGTTCCACCGCTGTGTCGACATGATCTCCGACCGTCTGGGTGCCCAGCCGCTGGTCATGCAGCTGCCGATCGGTGCCGAGGCGGACTTCAAGGGCGTCGTCGACCTGGTGAAGATGAAGGCCCTGGTGTGGTCCGCCGAGGCCACCAAGGGCGAGATGTACGACGTCGTCGACATCCCGGACACGCACACCGAGGCTGCCGAGGAGTACCGCGGCAAGCTGCTCGAGGCCGTGGCCGAGAACGACGAAGAGATCATGGAGCTGTACCTGGAGGGTGAGGAGCCCTCCGAGGAGCAGCTGTACGCCGCGATCCGTCGCATCACCATCGCGTCCGGCAAGTCCAAGGAAACCACGGTCACCCCGGTGTTCTGTGGTACCGCGTTCAAGAACAAGGGCGTTCAGCCCCTGCTCGACGCGGTCGTGCGCTACCTCCCCTCCCCGCTCGACGTCGAGGCCATCGAGGGCCACGCCGTGGGCGACGTGGAGGAGATCATCAAGCGCAAGCCGTCCGTGGACGAGCCGCTGTCCGCGCTGGCCTTCAAGATCATGAGCGACCCGCACCTCGGCAAGCTCACCTTCGTCCGCGTGTACTCCGGCCGCCTGGAGTCCGGCACCGCCGTGCTGAACTCCGTCAAGGGCCGCAAGGAGCGCATCGGCAAGATCTACCGCATGCACGCGAACAAGCGTGAGGAGATCGAGTCGGTGGGCGCCGGCGACATCGTCGCCGTCATGGGCCTGAAGCAGACCACCACCGGTGAGACGCTGAGCGACGAGAAGAACCCGGTGATCCTGGAGTCCATGGACTTCCCGGCGCCGGTCATCCAGGTCGCGATCGAGCCCAAGTCCAAGGGCGACCAGGAGAAGCTGGGTGTCGCCATCCAGCGTCTCGCGGAGGAGGACCCCTCCTTCCAGGTCCACTCGGACGAGGAGACCGGCCAGACCATCATCGGCGGTATGGGCGAGCTGCACCTCGAGGTGCTGGTCGACCGTATGCGCCGTGAGTTCAAGGTCGAGGCCAACGTCGGCAAGCCGCAGGTCGCGTACCGTGAGACGATCCGCAAGGCCGTCGAGCGCGTCGACTACACGCACAAGAAGCAGACTGGTGGTACCGGCCAGTTCGCCAAGGTGCAGATCGCGATCGAGCCCATCGAGAGCGGCGACGCCTCGTACGAGTTCGTGAACAAGGTCACCGGTGGCCGTATCCCGAAGGAGTACATCCCTTCGGTGGACGCCGGTGCGCAGGAGGCCATGCAGTTCGGCATCCTCGCCGGCTACGAGATGACGGGCGTCCGCGTCACGCTCATCGACGGTGGCTACCACGAGGTCGACTCCTCCGAGCTCGCCTTCAAGATCGCCGGTTCGCAGGCCTTCAAGGAGGCCGCGCGCAAGGCCAGCCCCGTGCTGCTCGAGCCGATGATGGCCGTCGAGGTCACCACGCCCGAGGACTACATGGGTGAGGTCATCGGCGACATCAACTCCCGCCGTGGTCAGATCCAGGCCATGGAGGAGCGGGCTGGTGCCCGCGTCGTGAAGGGCCTCGTGCCCCTGTCGGAGATGTTCGGCTACGTCGGCGACCTCCGTAGCAAGACGTCGGGTCGCGCAAGCTACTCGATGCAGTTCGACTCCTACGCCGAGGTTCCGCGGAACGTCGCCGAGGAGATCATCGCGAAGGCCAAGGGCGAGTAACGCACCGCGTTCCACGCTTTAGGCTTGACTCCGGAGCCTCCAGGGGCAAACACCCGCATTCACGGATGTTTGCCCCGGGTTCCGGGACTTAACAGCAAAGATCACCTGGCGCCGATGAAGTAAGGCGTACAGAACCACTCCACAGGAGGACCCCAGTGGCGAAGGCGAAGTTCGAGCGGACTAAGCCGCACGTCAACATCGGCACCATCGGTCACATCGACCACGGTAAGACGACCCTCACGGCCGCCATTACCAAGGTGCTGCACGACGCGTACCCGGACCTGAACGAGGCCACCCCGTTCGACAACATCGACAAGGCCCCCGAGGAGCGCCAGCGCGGTATCACCATCTCCATCGCGCACGTCGAGTACCAGACCGAGGCGCGTCACTACGCCCACGTCGACTGCCCGGGTCACGCGGACTACATCAAGAACATGATCACCGGTGCCGCGCAGATGGACGGCGCGATCCTGGTGGTCGCCGCCACCGACGGCCCGATGCCGCAGACCAAGGAGCACGTGCTCCTGGCCCGCCAGGTCGGCGTTCCGTACATCGTCGTCGCCCTGAACAAGGCCGACATGGTGGACGACGAGGAGATCATGGAGCTCGTCGAGCTCGAGGTCCGTGAGCTCCTCTCCGAGTACGAGTTCCCGGGCGACGACCTGCCGGTCGTGCGTGTCTCCGCGCTGAAGGCCCTCGAGGGCGACTCGCAGTGGACGCAGTCGGTCCTGGACCTCATGAACGCCGTCGACACCGCGATCCCGGAGCCCGAGCGCGACGTCGACAAGCCGTTCCTGATGCCGATCGAGGACGTCTTCACGATCACCGGTCGCGGTACGGTCGTCACCGGCCGTATCGAGCGTGGTGTCCTCAAGGTCAACGAGACCGTGGACATCATCGGCATCAAGACCGAGAAGACCACCACCACGGTCACCGGCATCGAGATGTTCCGCAAGCTGCTCGACGAGGGCCAGGCCGGTGAGAACGTCGGTCTGCTGCTCCGCGGCATCAAGCGCGAGGACGTCGAGCGCGGCCAGGTCATCATCAAGCCGGGCTCGGTCACCCCGCACACCGAGTTCGAGGCGCAGGCCTACATCCTGTCCAAGGACGAGGGTGGCCGCCACACGCCGTTCTTCAACAACTACCGTCCGCAGTTCTACTTCCGTACGACGGACGTGACCGGCGTCGTGACCCTTCCCGAGGGCACCGAGATGGTCATGCCGGGTGACAACACCGAGATGAAGGTGGAGCTCATCCAGCCCATCGCCATGGAAGAGGGCCTGAAGTTCGCCATCCGTGAGGGTGGCCGCACGGTGGGCGCCGGCCAGGTCACCAAGATCAACAAGTGATCTTGCCCTGACCCCGGTACTGAACCAGTAGGTCTCCGAGAGGCCCGTACGACTTCGGTCGTACGGGCCTTTCGGCGTTCCGGGACCCTGCCCGGAGTCTTCCGGCGCGTTCGAAACTATTCGGCGCGTACGACCCGTTGTCCCCTCGTTTCACTCCCCCCAGCATTTGTCATGCCACTTATCAAATTCGTGTGGAGGGGTGAGGCACGTCTGGACACGTCAGCCGAAGAGCCGTACTGGGGCGGGGATCGCCGCAGTGCCCTTGCTGTCGTCGGGAGTTGCCTGGGCCGAGGACGAGGGCCACGCCGGCGACGGGACGCTGCGCGTGACGGACCCGGGGTCGTACATCTCCTTCGCCGGCGGGGCCTTCTCCCTGGTCGGCGCCTCCGTCGCGGTGAGCGCCGACGACCACCCCGGCGTCGTACGGGTGGCGGGCGACCTGTGGGTGGTGAACGTCGGCGATCTGAAGGGGAACGAGCTGCCGACGGAGTTCTTCCTCAACTACGCGTGGAATCCGGACCGTTGGGGATTCGATTCGCTGGAGGACTGGGAGAGGCGGTACGCCCGGCAGAACTTCGGCGTGGCATCGGCGGGGCCGATTGCCGAACTCCTCGCCGAGTACGGCCAGTTGCAGGCCCGCCGCAAGCCGTAGCTGCTCAACCGCCGTATCACTCCGGTCGACGGCCAGGTGGTGTACGACGACCAGGAGACCCCGTACTACTTCGGGCACCGAGAGCTGGAGCGGGTCACGGAGGGGTGGCGCGAGCTCGGCAAGCGGGCAGCGCGGATCGGCCGCGGGTTGCCGGCGCGGGTGCAGGACGCGTGGTACGAGCTGGTGGGCTACGAAGTGCAGGCGACGGCGAACCTGTACGCCCTGCGCAAGGCCGAGTTCACGAACCTGCTGTACGCGGCTCAGGGCAGGTCGGCGACGAACGACCGGGTGACGGAGGCCGAAGCGGGCCTGCAGACCGACTTCGCACTGGCCGACCGCTTCAACTCGCAGGTGGCGGACGGAAAGTGGGCGGGCTTCCAGACGCAGCCGCACATCGACTACGGCGACGTGGACCGCTACGGCCCGAATGCGCCCTGGCAGCAGCCGGAGATCAACAACGCGGCGATTCCGGACGTGCTGTTCCCGGCGGTGAAGCGGATCGAGGTGCCGGAGGCGGCGGGGCTGGGCGTCGCGATGGACGGCGCCGACGACGCGGGTCAGTGGTGGCCCGGGGGTGCGTCGACGGGGGCGCGGCTGCCGGAGTTCAGCCCGTACCAGACGCGTCCGCAGCAGTACGTCGAGGTCTTCAACAGGGGACGTACGCCCTTCGACTACCGGGTGGAGGTGTCGGCCCCGTGGCTGCGGGTGTCCCGGACCCGGGGCCGGGTCGAGCAGCAGGTACGGCTGGAGGTGAGCGTGGACTGGTCGAAGGCGCCGGCCGGCCGGTCCGAGGCGGAACTGACGGTGAGCGGGGCGGGTGAGTCGGTGACGGTGACGTGCGTGGCGGCGGGCGTGTCCCGGCGTGGCCTGCGCGGCTTCGTCGAGGCGGGCGGGTACGTCGCGATCGACGCCGAGCACTACGACCGTGCGGTGGGCGAATGGCGTCGACTGGACGGCATCGGCCGCACGGGGGCGGGCCTGACACCGTGGCCGGTGACGGGGCCGAGGCTGACGCCGGGGGGCTCGTCGTCTCCTCGCCCGGAGTACGAGGTGAGTCTGCTGTCCGACGCCGCGCAGGAGGTGACGGTGTGGGCGTACGTCTCCCCGCGCAACCCGGCGCTGGGGAGGCAGGGACTGCGGTACGCGCTGTCCTTCGACGACGCCGAGCCGCAGTCCGTCGACATCATCACGGCGACGGGCTCGGACGACGGCACGATGAACACGGGCTGGGCCCGCAACACGTCGGACAACGTGAACCGCACGTCCACGAGGCACGCCGTCGGGGGAGCGGGCGTTCACCGGCTGAAGTTCTGGGTGGTGGATCCCACGGTGGTGCTGCAGCGGTTGGTGATTGACGCGGGCGGGCTGACGGCGACGTACCTGGGACCGTTGGAGAGTCTGCGGGTCTGAGGAGCAGCCGTCGGGGAGGCGCGGGCGGCCGACTGATTGCCGTTGCTCGGTCGGCCCGCCCTCACTCCTTCTTCTGTGCCGCGCTCCGGGTGTCCTGTGTCTTGACGGCGTCGTTGACCTTCTTCGCCAACTCGTCATCCAGCTTCTTGAATTCGCGGACCACCGTGTCGGACATGTCGGCGAGGGCGTCGAGCTGCTGGGTGATGTCCTCGCGGCCGTCCTCCCAGTTGGACTCGAAGTCGTCGAGGGCGTCGTTGACCCTGCCCTCGGCGATGTCGTCCTTGAAGGACTCGAAGAGCTTCTTGGTGTGGTTGAGCCGGGTCTTGATCGACCGCAGCCGACGGCCGTAGTCCTCCAGCTCGGTCAGCGGGAGTGAGAGGTCGCTCTTGCCCTTGCCCACGTGTCCGTCCCCCGTTCTCGTACGTTCTCGTAGTCTGGGCCGGCATCGCACCGTACATCAGCATGCTGCCTGAACAAGTGACCGGCGAAACGGGGGAACACGACACCATGGCCCGCTACATGGAGGCGCTCACCATCGAGCGCGGTGGATTCCGGATCAAGGTGCCGGAGTCGTGGTGGGAGTTCGACGTCCGGCCGGAGTCGCGCGACGACTCGATCCGGCGGATGGTGAACGAACGGGTCGAGGCGCATCCCGAGCTGGCGCAGTACCGGGACACGTACACCATGTTTCTCCAGAAGGCCGCCGCCGACGCCTGGAAGTCCGGTGCGATGTACTGCGGTTGCATGGCCGAGAGCTTCGGCGGGGACACCCCGATCACCGGCTCCGTCACCGTCTCCCTCGTCGGCGGCCGAACGCGTTCCGGCGATCCCCTCTCGAACGACCCCGCCGCCATCGCCGCACAGCTCGCCGTGAAGGAGGCGAGGAGGGAGGGCGACTCCTGGCGGAAGGTGACGACCGTCGACATCCCCGGCGTCGGGCCCGCCGCGCGCACCTACGGCATCGAGGACATCGCGGTCCCCGGGGACAGCCTGGGCCGCACGATCCGGGCGGTACTGATGCAGACGTACATCCCTGTTCCGGGGCAGGAGGGCAAGGTGGCCCTGGTCGCGGGCAGCAGTCAGGTCCTGGACCTGGCCGACAGCTTCTTCGACATGTTCGACGCGATCACCTCGACGTTCCGCTTCGCGGACTGAGCCCGGTCGGTGTTGCGGCAGCTCAATCATCAAGGAGATCGACCACGGCCACGTTCAGTCCTCGTACCCGTCGAGGAGCGTCACGCAGGGCGATCTGACCAAGCTGAAGAAGGCAGGCATGATCGACAACATCAAGAAGCAGCGGGTGCTCCCGCCGTGCGACGGATGACGGACCGCGGGGGAAGGTCTGCCATGGCGTCCGAGTGGGACTGGGAAAGCGGCGAGGGCCTGCTGGGTATCGACGACCCCGAGGAGTGGGATGCCGCGTTCGAGCGCGGCGAGTCGCGTCTCGGTACGGCGGTGATCGGATTGGCCTTCAACTGTTCACTGGAGGAGGCGTCGCCTCGGATTGTCAGGGCGAAGCGGCTGCCGGACCGCAATCAGCGGGGGTTCGCGTTCACCGCGGCGGGTGCCGCGGCCCGGATCAACGGCTGCCTGACCCCGGAGCTGTACGCCGCGCTGCGCGCGGAGGGACCCAAGGGCCTCGCCGTACACGCCATCGATGACACCCTGACATTCGTGCCGTTCCGGGAGCTGCCGCCGTGGTTCAAGTGGCGGTGGGTTGTGACCACGGTGCGGAACAAGCTGGAGGGCTGGTGGCTGCGCTCCGAGGACGCCATCGGGGATGCCTGGCGGTCCCTGCGCGGGCGCCGCTCGTAGGGTAGCGGGCTGCTGCTCAGCTGGGGCCGATGCTGACCTGCCGCGAGGCGGCGGTGGCGGCTCCGTCCTGCCCCGATCCTTCCGCACCGCGATCTTTCCGCAATAATCTCTCCCCACAGCTTCGCGGCATGCTCACGCCACCGAAGTCGCCACGGTCGGGGGAGGCCTGTATGCGACACCGTTCCACTCCGTTGTCTGTCACTCTCGGTGGCGCCGCACTCCTCGGCGCGGCCGTCGCGATGGGGGCCGTGTTCGTGCGGTACGACGCCGACACGCCGAGGTTCGACATCCTGGGCGCCCTCGCTCTGAGCGGTCTTCTCGCCGTCGGCTGGGTGCTTGCCGTGCGGGCCGCTCCTGCGGTGCCGCGGCTTGCGCCCGCGGCACAGCAGGAGGCGATACCCGGGCGACTCGCGAGCGTCCGGCGGGACTGGGGGTGGATCGGCGCGGTCTACCTGACCGTCTGGGCGCCGTACGCCGCCGCTCGCGCCGCCTACGGCAAAGGTGGCTCGCTGCTCGCCAGTGCGCTGTGCCTGGTGACTCTCCTGTTCGGGCTGGCTCTCTCCGCGTTCGCCATGGGCCTGCTGACCGACCAGCTGGAGAAGCCGCAGTGGCTGCTTCGGCAGGACGCCGCTGCCGGGCGGGTCCACGCCGTGCGAGTGCGCGTCGGCGGCATGGTCCGGCAGGACTACCGGCAGCCGTCCAAGGCGAGCGTCGGGCAGGTGGACACGATCAACTCGTACTGGATCGAGCTCACGGCGGACGGCGACACCAGGCCCGTGCAGTTCCGGACCATGGACGGTAGTGCCTTCCGGATACGGACAGGGGACAAGCACGTCCGCGACGCCGCGGCCCAACTCGACGGTCACGCCGGCTGGCTGTGCTGGCCCACCCGGTGGAAGGAGATCGCGGCCACCGACGACCAACGGGAGATGCCGGCCGCGTTCGTCGTCGACACCGGGCACGTCGTGTGGGGAACGACCCGCGAGGCGGACTGGCAGCCTTGGCTGCGCGGTGGGCGCGCACCCGTGAGGGAGACCGACACCGCGCTGTCCGCCGCATCCATGGCGCGGCCGTCGCGGTACGCGCCCGGGGCGCACGACCGCAGCCTGCTGTTCATGGCAGGCGCTGCCCTGGTCGCCGCACCCTTCCTGCTGGGCCTCGTGTCAGGTGCCCTGGCCGGGCTGGTCGGGGCCGTTTCGGGCGGACTCGCTCTGTACTCCGGGCTGCGGCTGGTCTACCCGGACAACGTGACCCGGTTCATGGACCCCGAGTTGTGGACCCTTCGGCAGGAATCTCATCCCTCGCTGCGGTGATCGCCGCAGCGAACCGCCCCCGTGTTTGCCCCCCATCTCCCCGCGGGTATCCTCTCGGCCCCGATTGGCCAGCCCCCCGCCCCATATGGCAGACTGTCCGAGTTGCTCGGTCGAGTGTTGATGCTGCGCGCCTCCCGCCGGGAGGACTGGAAGCGAGTCCCACAGTACTCGTCGTCCTAACTGCCACCACGGCAGCACTGGGGCGGACGTACGGGAATCTTCCGGGAAGTGACAGCGCGACACCGGCCAGGCGCCCGGTGGGCCTTTCGCCCCCGGCCCGCGGTTCCACCAGGGCCGTTGTATTTCCCGGCAGGGATGTTCGGACAAGGGGCATCTGTGTCGGCGGGAGTGCGACACGCCCGACCGCGTGGGTCGGAGAGCGTAAGTCAGGAACACCGGGTTCCAGAGCGTAAGAAGAGACAGGACTACTGAGTAGCCATGGCGGGACAGAAGATCCGCATTCGGCTCAAGGCCTACGACCACGAGGTCATCGACTCCTCGGCGAAGAAGATCGTCGAGACGGTGACTCGCACTGGTGCGTCGGTCGCTGGCCCGGTGCCGCTGCCCACTGAGAAGAACGTGTACTGCGTCATCAAGTCGCCGCACAAGTACAAGGACTCGCGCGAGCACTTCGAGATGCGCACCCACAAGCGCCTGATCGACATCCTCGACCCGACGCCCAAGACCGTTGACTCTCTGATGCGACTCGACCTCCCGGCCGGCGTCGACATCGAGATCAAGCTCTGAGGCCGGTGATCTGAGAGATGGCTAAGCAGATCAAGGGCATCCTGGGCGAGAAGCTCGGCATGACGCAGGTGTGGGACGAGAACAACCGTGTTGTTCCCGTCACCGTCGTCAAGGCCGGACCCAACGTCGTCACCCAGGTTCGTAGCAACGACACCGACGGCTACGAGTCGGTCCAGATCGCCTTCGGCGAGATCGACCCGCGCAAGGTGAACAAGCCCCTCAAGGGCCACTTCGCCAAGGCCGACGTCACCCCCCGTCGTCACCTCGTCGAGATCCGCACCGCGGACGCCTCCGAGTACGCGCTGGGCCAGGAGATCACCGCCGAGGTGTTCGAGGCCGGCGTGAAGGTCGACGTGACCGGCAAGAGCAAGGGCAAGGGCTTCGCCGGTGTCATGAAGCGTCACAACTTCAAGGGCCTCGGCGCCGGACACGGCACCCAGCGCAAGCACCGCTCTCCCGGTTCCATCGGTGGCTGCGCCACCCCGGGCCGTGTGTTCAAGGGCCTCCGCATGGCGGGTCGTATGGGCAACGAGCGGGTCACCACCCAGAACCTGACCGTCCACGCCGTTGACGCGGAGAAGGGTCTGCTGCTCATCAAGGGCGCGGTTCCCGGTCCGAACGGCGGCCTCGTCCTGGTCCGCACCGCGGCCAAGGGGGCCTGAGGTAACCGATGAGCACTGTTGACATCCTTTCGCCGGCGGGCGACAAGGCCGGTTCCGTCGAGCTCCCCGCGGAGATCTTCGACGTCGAGAAGATCAGCATTCCGCTGATCCACCAGGTCGTCGTCGCACAGCTGGCCGCTGCCCGCCAGGGCACGCACAAGACGAAGACCCGTGGCGAGGTCCGTGGTGGCGGCAAGAAGCCGTACCGCCAGAAGGGCACCGGTCGCGCCCGTCAGGGTTCGACCCGCGCGCCGCAGTTCGCCGGCGGTGGCGTCGTCCACGGCCCGCAGCCGCGTGACTACTCGCAGCGCACCCCGAAGAAGATGAAGGCCGCGGCCCTGCGCCACGCCCTCACCGACCGGGCGCGTCACAACCGCATCCACGTCGTCTCCGGCGTGGTCGAGGGCGAGACCCCCAGCACCAAGGCCGCCAAGAGCCTGTTCGGCAAGATCAGCGAGCGCAAGAACCTGCTCCTGGTCGTCGACCGCGCCGACGAGGCCGCGTGGCTGTCCGCCCGCAACCTGCCCCAGGTCCACATCCTGGAGCCGGGCCAGCTGAACACGTACGACGTTCTCGTCTCGGACGACGTGGTCTTCACCCAGGCCGCTTTCGAGTCCTTCGTCGCCGGCCCGAAGGCCAACGACACCGAAGGGAGCGAGGTCTGATGGCCATCCGCCACCCGAGCATCGCCTCGAAGGCCGCCAAGGCCGCCAAGGCCGCGCGCCTCGCCAAGGCGAAGCGCCACGCCACCGAGGGCAAGAACACCGTCGAGACCCCGCTGAGCAAGTCGTACACGGACCCCCGTGACGTGCTGCTCAAGCCGGTCGTCTCGGAGAAGAGCTACGCGCTCCTGGACGAGAACAAGTACACGTTCATCGTCGCCCCGGGCGCCAACAAGACCCAGATCAAGCAGGCCGTCCAGGCGGTCTTCTCGGTCAAGGTCACCGGGGTCAACACGATCAACCGCCAGGGCAAGCGCAAGCGCACGAAGACCGGTTTCGGTCAGCGTGCCGGCAGCAAGCGCGCGATCGTGACCCTCGCCGAGGGCGACCGTATCGACATCTTCGGCGGTCCGGCCGCGTAAGCGGGTCGGATCGTCCGATATCGGACGAGGACTGAGAAATGGGAATCCGCAAGTACAAGCCGACTACGCCGGGCCGTCGTGGCGCCAGCGTCGCCGACTTCGTCGAGGTCACGCGGTCCACGCCGGAGAAGTCGCTGGTCCGCCCGCTGCACAGCAAGGGCGGCCGTAACAACGCCGGTCGTGTGACCGTTCGCCACCAGGGTGGCGGACACAAGCGCGCCTACCGAGTGATCGACTTCCGTCGTCACGACAAGGACGGCGTGCCGGCGAAGGTCGCGCACATCGAGTACGACCCCAACCGCACCGCGCGCATCGCGCTGCTGCACTACGCCGACGGCGAGAAGCGCTACATCCTCGCCCCGCGTAACCTGCAGCAGGGTGACCGCGTCGAGAACGGTCCCGGGGCCGACATCAAGCCGGGCAACAACCTGGCCCTCCGCAACATCCCGGTCGGTACCACGATCCACGCGATCGAGCTCCGTCCCGGTGGTGGTGCCAAGTTCGCTCGCTCCGCCGGTGCCTCCGTGCAGCTGCTCGCGAAGGAGGGCTCGATGGCCCACCTGCGCATGCCGTCCGGCGAGATCCGTCTCGTCGACGTCCGCTGCCGCGCCACCGTCGGCGAGGTCGGCAACGCCGAGCAGAGCAACATCAACTGGGGCAAGGCCGGCCGTAAGCGGTGGCTGGGCGTTCGCCCGACCGTCCGTGGTGTGGTCATGAACCCGGTTGACCACCCGCACGGTGGTGGTGAGGGCCGGACCTCCGGTGGTCGCCACCCTGTGTCCCCGTGGGGCAAGAAGGAAGGCCGTACTCGTTCGCCCAAGAAGGCGTCGAACAAGTACATCGTCCGCCGCCGCAAGACGAACAAGAAGCGCTAAGGACGGGTTGAGATGCCTCGTAGCTTGAAGAAGGGACCCTTCGTCGACGACCACCTGATCAAGAAGGTGGACGTCCAGAACGAAGCCGGTACCAAGAACGTCATCAAGACCTGGTCCCGCCGCTCGATGATCATCCCGGCCATGCTCGGCCACACGATCGCGGTGCACAACGGCAAGACCCACATCCCGGTGTTTGTCACCGAGTCCATGGTCGGCCACAAGCTCGGCGAGTTCTCGCCGACGCGCACCTTCCGGGGTCACGTCAAGGACGACCGGAAGTCGAAGCGCCGCTAGTCAGCGGGGTGCAAACGACCATGACAAACATCGAAGGGACAACCATGGAAGCCAGGGCCCAGGCGCGGTACATCCGCGTCACGCCCATGAAGGCCCGCCGTGTGGTGGACCTCATCCGTGGCATGGACGCCACGGAGGCTCAGGCGGTCCTGCGTTTCGCCCCGCAGGCCGCGAGCGTGCCGGTCGGCAAGGTGCTGGACAGCGCCATCGCCAACGCCGCGCACAACTACGACCACACGGACGCCTCCTCGCTGGTCATCAGCGAGGCGTACGTCGACGAGGGCCCGACCCTGAAGCGGTTCCGTCCGCGCGCCCAGGGCCGTGCCTACCGGATCCGCAAGCGGACCAGCCACATCACCGTGGTCGTCAGCAGCAAGGAAGGAACCCGGTAATGGGCCAGAAGGTAAACCCGCATGGGTTCCGGCTCGGCATCACCACGGACTTCAAGTCCCGGTGGTACGCCGACAAGCTGTACAAGGACTACGTCAAGGAAGACGTCGCCATCCGTCGGATGATGACGTCCGGCATGGAGCGCGCCGGTATCTCGAAGGTGGAGATCGAGCGCACCCGTGACCGCGTGCGTGTGGACATCCACACCGCTCGTCCGGGCATCGTCATCGGCCGCCGTGGCGCCGAGGCCGACCGCATCCGCGGCGACCTCGAGAAGCTCACGGGCAAGCAGGTCCAGCTGAACATCCTCGAGGTCAAGAGCCCCGAGACCGACGCTCAGCTGGTTGCTCAGGCCGTTGCCGAGCAGCTGTCCTCCCGCGTCTCCTTCCGTCGGGCCATGCGTAAGAGCATGCAGGGCACGATGAAGGCCGGCGCCAAGGGCATCAAGATCCAGTGCGGTGGCCGCCTCGGCGGCGCCGAGATGTCCCGCTCGGAGTTCTACCGCGAGGGCCGCGTGCCCCTGCACACGCTCCGCGCGAACGTGGACTACGGCTTCTTCGAGGCCAAGACGACCTTCGGCCGTATCGGTGTGAAGGTCTGGATCTACAAGGGCGACGTCAAGAACATCGCCGAGGTCCGCGCCGAGAACGCTGCCGCCCGTGCGGGTAACCGCCCGGCTCGTGGTGGCGGCGCCGACCGCCCGGCCCGTGGTGGCCGTGGTGGCGAGCGTGGCGGGCGCGGTCGCAAGCCGCAGCAGGCTGCCGGTGCCGAGGCCCCCAAGGCCGAGGCTCCCGCCGCCGCTCCGGCTGAGAGCACCGGAACGGAGGCCTGACCGACATGCTGATCCCCCGTAGGGTCAAGCACCGCAAGCAGCACCACCCGAGGCGCCGTGGTCAGGCCAAGGGCGGTACGACGGTTGCGTTCGGCGAGTACGGCATTCAGGCCCTCACGCCGGCGTACGTGACCAACCGCCAGATCGAGGCGGCTCGTATCGCCATGACCCGTCACATCAAGCGTGGCGGCAAGGTCTGGATCAACATCTACCCGGACCGCCCGCTGACCAAGAAGCCTGCCGAGACCCGCATGGGTTCCGGTAAGGGTTCGCCGGAGTGGTGGATCGCGAACGTGCACCCGGGCCGGGTCATGTTCGAGCTGTCCTACCCGAACGAGAAGATCGCCCGTGAGGCCCTGACTCGCGCCGCCCACAAGCTGCCGATGAAGTGCCGGATCGTCAAGCGCGAGGCAGGTGAAGCGTGATGTCGGCCGGTACCAAGGCGTCCGAGCTGCGCGAGCTGGGCAACGAGGAGCTTCTGGCGAAGCTCAGCGAGGCCAAGGAAGAGCTGTTCAACCTCCGCTTCCAGGCGGCGACGGGCCAGCTCGAGAACCATGGCCGTCTGAAGGCGGTCCGCAAGGACATCGCGCGGATCTACACCCTGATGCGCGAGCGTGAGCTGGGCATCGAAACGGTGGAGAACGCCTGATGAGCGAGAGCAATGTGACTGAACAGACTGCATCCGACAGCGGCTCCGCCGCGGGCGAGCGCAACGCCCGCAAGACCCGTGAGGGTCTGGTCGTCAGCGACAAGATGGACAAGACCGTCGTCGTCGCCGTCGAGGACCGCGTGAAGCACGCGCTGTACGGCAAGGTCATCCGCCGTACCAACAAGCTCAAGGCGCACGACGAGCAGAACGCTGCGGGCGTCGGCGACCGTGTCCTCCTCATGGAGACCCGGAAGCTGTCCGCCTCGAAGCACTGGCGCGTCGTCGAGATCCTCGAGAAGGCCAAGTAGCAATTCCTGCGGGGCAGTTGCCTCGCAGGACAGTTCCGCCAGGCTCGGCAGGGGCTCATCCTCTTGAAGGGGCGGCCCCTGCCGGGAACCGGCAGACAAACAGGAGATAGACGTGATCCAGCAGGAGTCGCGACTGCGTGTCGCCGACAACACTGGTGCGAAGGAGATCCTTTGCATCCGTGTGCTCGGTGGCTCCGGTCGCCGCTACGCGGGCATCGGTGACGTCATCGTCGCCACCGTCAAGGACGCGATCCCCGGTGGCAACGTGAAGAAGGGTGACGTCGTCAAGGCGGTCATCGTTCGCACCGTCAAGGAGCGCCGCCGTCCGGACGGCTCGTACATCCGCTTCGACGAGAACGCCGCTGTCATTCTGAAGAACGACGGCGACCCTCGCGGCACCCGCATCTTCGGCCCGGTCGGCCGGGAGCTGCGCGAGAAGAAGTTCATGAAGATCATCTCGCTCGCGCCGGAGGTGCTGTAAGCATGAAGATCAAGAAGGGCGACCTGGTCCAGGTCATCACCGGCAAGGACAAGGGCAAGCAGGGCAAGGTCATTGCCGCTTACCCGCGCGACGAGCGCGTCCTGGTCGAGGGTGTCAACCGGGTCAAGAAGCACACCAAGGCCGGCCCGACCGCCAGCGGTTCGCAGGCGGGCGGCATCGTCACGACCGAGGCGCCGATCCACGTCTCCAACGTCCAGCTGGTCGTTGAGAAGGACGGCAACAAGGTCGTCACGCGTGTCGGTTACCGCTTCGACGAAGAGGGCAACAAGATCCGCGTTGCCAAGCGGACGGGTGAGGACATCTGATGGCTACCACCACGACTCCGCGTCTGAAGCAGAAGTACCGCGAGGAGATCGCGGGCAAGCTGCGTGACGAGTTCAAGTACGAGAACGTCATGCAGATCCCCGGCCTCGTCAAGATCGTGGTCAATATGGGTGTGGGCGACGCCGCCCGCGACTCCAAGCTGATCGAGGGCGCCATCCGCGACCTCACCACGATCACCGGTCAGAAGCCGGCCGTCACCAAGGCCCGCAAGTCCATCGCGCAGTTCAAGCTGCGTGAGGGTCAGCCGATCGGTGCCCACGTCACGCTCCGTGGCGACCGCATGTGGGAGTTCCTGGACCGCACCCTGTCGCTCGCGCTGCCGCGCATCCGCGACTTCCGCGGCCTGTCCCCCAAGCAGTTCGACGGCCGTGGCAACTACACCTTCGGTCTCACGGAGCAGGTCATGTTCCACGAGATCGACCAGGACAAGATCGACCGCGTCCGGGGTATGGACATCACCGTGGTCACCACGGCGACCAACGACGCTGAGGGCCGTGCCCTTCTCCGTCACCTCGGCTTCCCGTTCAAGGAGGCGTAAGCGAGATGGCGAAGAAGGCTCTGATTGCCAAGGCTGCTCGTAAGCCCAAGTTCGGTGTGCGTGCGTACACCCGCTGCCAGCGCTGCGGCCGTCCGCACTCCGTGTACCGCAAGTTCGGCCTGTGCCGCGTGTGCCTTCGTGAGATGGCTCACCGTGGCGAGCTGCCGGGCGTGACCAAGAGCTCCTGGTAATCCCCCAATTAGGGATTGCTGGGTCTCTCGGTAAGCAACCCGGGTCGGCAGAGACCCCTCCTCTTATGCCTTAGGCTAGGAGGGTTGGGCCTCTGCCGCCCTGGATCGACTTACTACGCCGTAGGTCCCCGCACCGCACCCGTCCCGTCTGCAGAAGTACGGGGAGAGGGATGGCGCATATAGGAAACCCCGGCGAGAAAGGCCACAGGCCAATTCATGACCATGACTGATCCGATCGCAGACATGCTGACGCGTCTGCGGAACGCGAACTCGGCGTACCACGACTCAGTGGCGATGCCGCACTCGAAGATCAAGTCTCACATCGCGGAGATCCTCCAGCAGGAGGGCTTCATCACGGGCTGGAAGGTCGAGGACGCCGAGGTCGGCAAGTCCCTCGTCCTGGAGCTGAAGTTCGGCCCCAACCGTGAGCGCTCCATCGCGGGCATCAAGCGGATCTCCAAGCCCGGTCTCCGGGTGTACGCGAAGTCCACCAACCTGCCGAAGGTGCTCGGCGGCCTCGGCGTGGCGATCATCTCCACGTCCCACGGGCTCCTCACCGACAAGCAGGCCGGCAAGAAGGGCGTGGGTGGGGAAGTCCTCGCCTACGTCTGGTAGCGGAAGGGAACGGAGGAAACAGCTATGTCGCGCATCGGCAAGCTCCCCATCGCGGTTCCCGCCGGCGTGGACGTCACCATCGACGGCCGTACGGTCGCGGTCAAGGGCCCGAAGGGTTCGCTGACCCACACCGTCGCGGCGCCGATCGAGGTCGCCAAGGGCGAGGACGGCACCCTGCAGGTGACCCGCCCGAACGACGAGCGTCAGAACAAGGCCCTGCACGGCCTGTCCCGCACGCTGGTGGCGAACATGATCACCGGCGTGACCCAGGGTTACGTGAAGAAGCTCGAGATCAGCGGTGTCGGTTACCGCGTGACCGCCAAGGGCTCGAACCTCGAGTTCGCGCTCGGCTACAGCCACCCGATCACCGTCGAGGCGCCCGAGGGAATCACCTTCAAGGTGGAGAACCCGACCCGCTTCCAGGTCGAGGGCATCGACAAGCAGAAGGTCGGCGAGGTTGCGGCCAACATCCGCAAGCTGCGCAAGCCCGACCCGTACAAGGCCAAGGGCGTCAAGTACGAGGGCGAAGTCATCCGCCGCAAGGTCGGAAAGGCGGGTAAGTAAGCCATGGCATACGGACAGAAGATCCTCAAGGGCGACGCCTACAAGCGCGCCGCGATCAAGCGCCGCCACATCCGGATCCGCAAGCGGATCGCGGGTACGGCCGAGCGTCCCCGCCTGGTTGTGACCCGCTCGAACCGTCACATCGTGGCCCAGGTGATCGACGACCTCAAGGGTCACACCCTTGCGTCGGCGTCCACCCTGGACACCTCGATCCGCGGTGCCGAGGGCGACAAGTCCGCGCAGGCCAAGCAGGTCGGCGCCCTGGTCGCCGAGCGCGCCAAGGCTGCGGGCGTCGAGGCTGTCGTATTCGACCGTGGTGGCAACCAGTACGCCGGGCGCATCGCCGCCCTGGCGGACGCCGCCCGCGAAGCCGGGCTCAAGTTCTGAGCCGCTTGTAGCTAGCGGAAAGAGAGAGGTAATCCAATGGCTGGACCCCAGCGCCGCGGAGGCGGTGCCGGTGGCGGCGAGCGGCGGGACCGGAAGGGCCGTGACGGCGGCGCTGCTGCCGCCGAGAAGACCGCGTACGTTGAGCGCGTTGTCGCGATCAACCGCGTCGCCAAGGTTGTGAAGGGTGGTCGTCGCTTCAGCTTCACCGCGCTGGTCGTGGTGGGCGACGGTGACGGCACCGTGGGTGTCGGATACGGCAAGGCCAAGGAGGTGCCGGCCGCCATCGCCAAGGGCGTTGAGGAGGCCAAGAAGCACTTCTTCAAGGTCCCCCGCATCCAGGGCACCATCCCGCACCCGATCCAGGGTGAGAAGGCTGCCGGCGTCGTGCTGCTCAAGCCCGCGTCCCCCGGTACCGGCGTTATCGCCGGTGGCCCGGTGCGCGCCGTGCTCGAGTGCGCCGGTATCCACGACATCCTGTCGAAGTCGCTCGGCTCCGACAACGCGATCAACATCGTGCACGCGACCGTGGCGGCCCTGAAGGGGCTGCAGCGTCCCGAGGAGGTCGCGGCCCGCCGCGGTCTGCCGCTCGAGGACGTCGCTCCCGCGGCTCTGCTGCGTGCGCGTGCCGGGGCTGGTGCGTAATGGCTCAGCTCAAGATCACGCAGACGAAGTCGTACATCGGCAGCAAGCAGAACCACCGTGACACCCTGCGGTCGCTTGGTCTCAAGGGGATCAACACCGTGGTCGTCAAGGAGGACCGCCCCGAGTTCCGCGGCATGGTGCACACCGTCCGCCACCTCGTGTCGGTCGAGGAGGTCGACTGATCATGGCGGAGCAGAACCCGCTCAAGATCCACAACCTCCGTCCCGCCCCGGGCGCCAAGACCGCCAAGACCCGTGTCGGTCGTGGTGAGGCGTCGAAGGGTAAGACGGCCGGTCGTGGTACCAAGGGCACCAAGGCCCGCTACCAGGTTCCGGAGCGCTTCGAGGGTGGCCAGATGCCGCTCCACATGCGTCTCCCGAAGCTGAAGGGCTTCAAGAACCCGTTCAAGACCGAGTACCAGGTCGTGAACCTCGACAAGCTGGCCGCGCTCTACCCCGAGGGTGGCGAGGTCACGGTCGAGGGTCTGGTGGCCAAGGGTGCCGTTCGCAAGAACAGCCTCGTCAAGGTCCTCGGCCAGGGCGAGATCTCCGTGGCGCTGCAGGTGACGGTCGACGCCGTCTCCGGCTCCGCCAAGGAAAAGATCGCCGCCGCCGGCGGCACGGTCACCGAGCTCCTCTGAGTCCTACGGGCGCCTCGATGACGTAAGCAGCACCCGACCGGGGATACCTCACACTGAGGTATCCCCGGTTGGTCGTTCCGAGGGAGGCAGTGTCGCCGGTAAGGTGGCAGACACTGTTGTTTTTCTGTATCCGTCGAACCTCAAGACCGTCACCCTTGACGCAGTTGCGCGGGGGTCGCAGGAGGCACCGTGCTCACCGCGTTCGCCCGGGCGTTCAGGACGCCCGACCTGCGCAATAAGCTGCTCTTCACGCTGGGCATCATCGTGGTCTACCGCGTCGGTACCCACATCCCGATTCCCGGCGTCAACTACCAGGCCGTCCAGCAGTGCGTGAAAGAGGCGTCCGGCAACCAGGGGCTCTTCGGTCTCGTCAACATGTTCAGCGGTGGCGCGCTGCTGCAGATCACGATCTTCGCGCTGGGCATCATGCCGTACATCACGGCCAGCATCATTCTTCAGCTGCTGACTGTGGTCATCCCGCGTCTGGAAGCCCTCAAGAAGGAGGGCTCGGCGGGTACGGCGAAGATCACGCAGTACACCCGTTACCTGACCGTGGCGCTCGCCATCCTGCAGGGCACCGGCCTCGTCGCCACCGCCCGCAGTGGCGCCCTGTTCTCCGGCTGCACGGTCGCGCCGAGCATCGTCCCGGACCGCGCGATCTTCACCACCATCACGATGGTCATCACCATGACCGCCGGTACGGCCGTCGTCATGTGGCTCGGTGAGCTCATCACCGACCGTGGCATCGGCAACGGCATGTCGATCCTGATGTTCATCTCGATCGCCGCGACCTTCCCGTCCGCGCTGTGGGCCATCAAGAAGCAGGGCACCCTCGCCGGTGGCTGGATCGAGTTCGGCACCGTCATCGCCGTCGGCCTGATCATGGTCGCGCTCGTCGTCTTCGTCGAGCAGGCCCAGCGGCGCATCCCGGTGCAGTACGCGAAGCGCATGATCGGCCGCCGTTCCTACGGCGGTACGTCGACGTACATCCCGCTGAAGGTGAACCAGGCGGGCGTGATCCCCGTCATCTTCGCGTCGTCGCTGCTCTACATCCCGGCACTGATCGCCCAGTTCTCCGGAGGAAACTCGGGCTGGAAGGCCTGGGTCCAGCAGAACCTCACCAAGGGTGACCACCCGCTCTACATCACCGCGTACTTCTTGCTCATCGTTTTCTTCGCGTTCTTCTACGTGGCGATCTCCTTCAACCCCGAGGAAGTCGCCGACAACATGAAGAAGTATGGTGGCTTCATCCCGGGCATCCGGGCTGGCCGACCGACCGCTGAGTACCTGTCGTACGTGCTCAACCGGATCACCTGGCCGGGTTCGCTGTATCTGGGTCTGATCGCTCTTGTACCGACGATGGCGTTGGTTGGCTTCGGGGCAAGCCAGAACTTCCCGTTCGGTGGCACCAGCATCCTGATCATCGTGGGTGTGGGCCTCGAGACGGTGAAGCAGATCGAGAGCCAGCTCCAGCAGCGCAATTACGAAGGGTTCCTCCGCTGATGCGAATCGTCCTCGTCGGGCCGCCGGGTGCCGGTAAGGGAACGCAGGCCGTGCGCCTAGCCGAGACGCTGCACATCCCGCACATCTCCACGGGCGACCTGTTCCGCGCCAACATCAGCAGGCAGACGGAGCTCGGGAAGCTCGCGAAGTCCTACATGGACGCCGGCAACCTCGTCCCCGACGAGGTCACCATCGCGATGGCGAAGGACCGCATGGAGCAGCCGGACGCCGAGAACGGCTTCCTGCTGGACGGTTTCCCGCGCAACGTGTCGCAGGCCGAGGCGCTGGACGAGCTGCTCAAGACCGAGCGCATCAAGCTCGATGCCGTGCTGGACCTCGAGGTTCCCGAGGAAGAGGTGGTCAAGCGCATCGCCGGCCGCCGCATCTGCCGCAAGGACTCCAGCCACGTCTTCCACGTGACGTACAGCCCGCCGAAGAAGGAGGGCGTCTGCGACGTCTGCGGCGGCGAGCTGTACCAGCGCGACGACGACTCCGAGGACACCGTCCGCAAGCGGCTCGAGGTCTACCACACGCAGACCGAGCCGATCATCGACTACTACAAGGCACAGGGACTGGTCGTCACGATCTCCGCCCTGGGCCCGGTGGAGGAGATCACGCGGCGGGCGATGGAAGCTCTGAAGCGCGACGAGGACACCGAGAAGTAGTTCTCGGGCCGTTCCGGCCGCGGTGCCCCCTCGGGCGCCGCGGCCGTACTGTTGTGTAAGTAATCGACTGACGTGAGTGACGGAGAGCGCAGGCTTCCCATGGTGCAGATCAAGACCGCCGAGCAGATCGCGAAGATGCGTGAGGCGGGGCTGGTCGTCGCCGCCATCCACGCGGCGACCCGGGAGGCCGCGGTGCCGGGAGCCACGACGAACGATCTGGACCAGGTGGCCCGCAAGGTCCTCGCGGAGCACAACGCCAAGCCGAACTTCCTCGGGTACGGCGGTTTCCCGGCCACCATCTGCACGTCGGTGAACGAGGTCGTGGTCCACGGCATCCCGTCGGACGAGGTCGTCCTCAAGGACGGCGACATCATCTCCATCGACTGCGGCGCGATCGTCGACGGCTGGCACGGCGACGCCGCGTACACCGCGTTCGTGGGCTCCGGTCACGCTCCGGAGCTGATCGAGCTGTCGCGGGTGACCGAGGAATCCATGTGGGCCGGGATCGCCGCGATGAAGCTGGGCAACCGTCTCGTGGACGTCTCCCGCGCCATCGAGACGTACATCCGCCGCCAGCCCAAGATCGGCGGCGGCCGGTACGGGATCATCGAGGACTACGGCGGCCACGGCATCGGCACCGAGATGCACATGGACCCGCACCTGCTGAACTACGTCGAGCGCCGCCGCGGCAAGGGCCCCAAGCTGGTGCCCGGCTTCTGCCTCGCGATCGAGCCGATGGTCTCCCTGGGCACCCCGAAGACCGAGGTCCTCCAGGACGACTGGACGGTCATCACCACGGACGGCACCTGGTCCTCCCACTGGGAGCACTCCGTCGCCCTGACGGAGGAGGGCCCGCTGGTCCTCACGGCTCCGGACGCCGGCAAGGCCAAACTGGCGGAGCACGGTGTGACGGCCGCGCCGGACCCGCTCGGCTGACGGCTGCCCCGGCCACCCCCGCCGGTCGGAGCCCGTGAGGCGCTCCGGCGCCGAACCCGTGAGAGCGGCGTCAAGGAATGGTCGACTGGACGGTCATCACCACGGACGGCGGGAAGGCCAAACCGGCGGAGCACAGCCGCACGGCATCACGGTCGCTCCCGATCCGCCGGCTTAAGGATCTGCGTGGTGGGGCAGGATTCCCCGATTCGTCTTTCCGAGTGCCCTGACGTAGACTGACTCGTCGGCTCTCGTGCACTCGCATGTCCGCATGCGCCCGCAAGGGACGCGAGGGAGTCGATCAAGGTAGTCGATTCGAAGGGCGAAGCGTGGCCAAGAAGCAAGGTGCCATCGAGATCGAGGGCACTGTCGTCGAGTCTCTTCCGAACGCCATGTTCAAGGTCGAGCTCCAGAACGGCCACCAGGTCCTGGCACACATCAGCGGCAAGATGCGCATGCACTATATCCGCATCCTCCCTGACGACCGGGTCGTGGTGGAGTTGTCTCCGTACGACCTGACGCGTGGTCGGATCGTCTACCGCTACAAGTAGATCTTGCCCACACCCCGCGTTCGCGCGGGGTCGCCGGCAACTGACCCGGAGAACCTCACCCCATGAAGGTCAAGCCGAGCGTCAAGAAGATCTGCGACAAGTGCAGGGTGATCCGCCGTCACGGCCGGGTCATGGTCATCTGCGAGAACCCGCGCCACAAGCAGCGCCAGGGCTGACGCAGGACCGATCCCTCTGCACCGACCGCAGAGATTCGCGCGACGCAAGCTGAATATGTTCATACGCAGGGCCCGAGCCGATCATGGCTCGACACCCCCGGTTCGGAGGCCGGGGACCCAGTTCGTACCTCGTACGGCGACTGGGAGCCGGTTCTGCGGAAGACCTCCGAAGATCACCAGGAGCCATTGAATGGCACGCGTTTCCGGTGTTGACATCCCGCGCGAAAAGCGCGTGGAGGTCGCCCTCACCTACGTGTTCGGCATCGGCCGGACCCTCTCGAAGGCGACGCTGGCGGCGACCGGCGTCGACCCGAACACCCGCGTTCGCGACCTCTCGGAAGAGCAGCTCGTCGCGATCCGCGAGTTCGTCGACAGCAACATCAAGACCGAGGGTGACCTCCGTCGCGAGGTCCAGGCCGACATCCGCCGCAAGGTCGAGATCGGCTGCTACCAGGGTCTGCGTCACCGTCGCGGTCTGCCCGTCCGCGGTCAGCGCACCAGCACCAACGCTCGTACCCGCAAGGGCCCGCGTCGCGCCATCGCCGGCAAGAAGAAGCCGGGTAAGAAGTAGTCCGCAGCGGACCTCTGTCCACGGTCTTCGCTGTAGGACCGACCACCTCCCGTAGGAGTTAGTAGATGCCCCCCAAGGGTCGTCAGGGCGCTGCCAAGAAGGTGCGCCGCAAGGAAAAGAAGAACGTCGCTCACGGCCACGCGCACATCAAGAGCACGTTCAACAACACGATCGTCTCCATCACGGACCCGTCCGGCAACGTGATCTCCTGGGCCTCCGCCGGCCACGTCGGCTTCAAGGGCTCCCGGAAGTCCACGCCGTTCGCCGCGCAGATGGCCGCCGAGTCGGCCGCCCGCCGCGCCCAGGAGCACGGCATGCGCAAGGTCGACGTGTTCGTGAAGGGCCCGGGTTCCGGTCGTGAGACCGCGATCCGCTCCCTGCAGGCCACGGGCCTCGAGGTCGGCTCCATCCAGGACGTCACCCCGACCCCGCACAACGGCTGCCGCCCGCCGAAGCGCCGCCGCGTCTGACGCACGGCTGCTTCGTACGAGCAGTGGATTCGGGCGGTACGGCTCTGTAAGGGCCGTATCGCCCGTACCCTTGCAATACCCGTGCTGTGCAAGCGGCGCGGTCCGTCGGACGTCAAATAGCGGGCGTCCACGAAAGAAGGATCTGATCCACACATGCTGATCGCTCAGCGTCCCTCGTTGACCGAAGAGGTCGTCGACGAGTTCCGCTCCCGGTTCGTGATCGAGCCGCTGGAGCCGGGCTTCGGCTACACCCTCGGCAACTCCCTCCGTCGCACCCTCCTGTCGTCGATCCCCGGCGCTGCTGTCACCAGCATCCGCATCGACGGCGTCCTGCACGAGTTCACCACCGTGCCGGGCGTCAAGGAGGACGTCACCGACCTGATCCTCAACATCAAGCAGCTGGTCGTCTCCTCGGAGCACGACGAGCCGGTCGTGATGTACCTGCGCAAGCAGGGTCCGGGTCTGGTCACCGCCGCCGACATCGCGCCCCCGGCCGGTGTCGAGGTGCACAACCCCGACCTGGTCCTCGCCACGCTCAACGGCAAGGGCAAGCTGGAGATGGAGCTGACCGTCGAGCGCGGTCGCGGCTATGTCTCCGCCGTGCAGAACAAGCAGGTGGGCCAGGAGATCGGCCGTGTCCCGGTCGACTCCATCTACAGCCCGGTGCTGAAGGTCACGTACAAGGTCGAGGCCACGCGTGTCGAGCAGCGGACCGACTTCGACAAGCTGATCGTCGACGTCGAGACGAAGCAGGCCATGCGGCCGCGTGACGCCATGGCGTCCGCCGGTAAGACCCTGGTCGAGCTGTTCGGTCTCGCCCGCGAGCTGAACATCGACGCCGAGGGCATCGACATGGGCCCGTCCCCCACGGACGCCGCCCTTGCCGCCGATCTTGCCCTGCCGATCGAGGAGCTGGAGCTCACCGTTCGGTCGTACAACTGCCTCAAGCGTGAGGGCATCCACTCCGTGGGTGAGCTCGTGGCGCGTTCCGAGGCGGACCTCCTGGACATCCGCAACTTCGGTGCGAAGTCCATCGACGAGGTCAAGGCGAAGCTGGCCGGCATGGGCCTGGCGCTCAAGGACAGCCCGCCCGGATTCGACCCGACCGCAGCTGCCGACGCCTTCGGCGCCGACGACGACGCGGACGCCGGGTTCGTCGAGACCGAGCAGTACTGATCGGTTCCACCTCCGGGGGTCTCGCCGAGACCCCCGGATCTCCGACGGGCAACCGCCCGCTCGGATACTGCCCCCGGTACCTGACACGGCCGGGGCAGACACACAGGAGAAGAACAATGCCGAAGCCCACCAAGGGTGCCCGTCTGGGCGGCAGTGCCGCGCACGAGAAGCTGCTCCTCGCGAACCTCGCGAAGTCGCTGTTCGAGCACGGTCGTATCACCACCACCGAGGCGAAGGCCCGCCGTCTGCGGCCGTACGCCGAGCGTCTGGTCACCAAGGCGAAGAAGGGCGACCTTCACAACCGCCGTCAGGTGCTCCAGGTGATCACGGACAAGAGCGTCGTCCACACGCTCTTCACCGAGATCGGCCCGCGCTACGAGAACCGGCCGGGTGGCTACACCCGCATCACCAAGATCGGTAACCGCCGTGGCGACAACGCGCCCATGGCTGTCATCGAGCTGGTCGAGGCGCTGACGGTGGCGCAGCAGGCGACCGGTGAGGCCGAGGCCGCCACCAAGCGTGCGGTCAAGGAGGCCGAGGAGGTCAAGGTCGAGGAGACCAAGGCCGACGAGGTCGTCGAGGACGCGGCTGCCGTCGAGGCGGCCGAGGAGTCGAAGGACGCCTGAGGTCAACCCTCGCGCTGAGCGGGTCCGCCCTTCGGGGCGGGCCCGCTTTCGCGTTCCTGAGAGGATCTCGTACTTGAGAGGATCTCCTTGTGAGTGCCGAAGTACAGCCCGGTTTTGTACGTGTCCGCCTCGACCTGTCCTACGACGGCTCCGACTTCCACGGCTGGGCCAAGCAGGCCGGCGGCCAGCGGACCGTACAGGCGGAGATCGAGGACGCGTTGAGCACGGTGACGCGGTCGCACGGGACGACGTACGAACTGACCGTGGCCGGCCGGACCGATGCCGGGGTGCACGCCCGCGGCCAGGTGGCGCACGTCGACCTGCCCGAGGAACTGTGGGCCGAGCAGCGGGAGAAGCTGCTGAAGCGGCTGGCCGGGCGGCTGCCCAAGGACGTGCGGATCTGGCGGTTCGACGAGGCACCCGCAGGCTTCAACGCCCGTTTCTCGGCCATCTGGCGGCGTTATGCCTATCGCGTCACCGACGCCCCGGGCGGGGTCGACCCGCTCCTGCGGGGTCACGTCCTGTGGCACGACTGGCCGCTCGACGTCGACGCCATGAACGAGGCCGCACAACGGCTGCTGGGGGAGCACGACTTCGCCGCGTACTGCAAGAAGCGCGAGGGCGCGACCACGATCCGCTGGCTCCAGGAGCTGAGTCTCGTGCGCGGCGACGACGGGATCATCACGGCGACCGTCCGGGCCGACGCCTTCTGCCACAACATGGTGCGCTCGCTGATCGGGGCGCTGTTGTTCGTGGGCGACGGCCACCGTCCGCCGGACTGGCCGGGCACGGTGCTGCTCGCGGGTGTCCGGGACTCGGCGGTCCACGTCGTACGGCCGCACGGGCTGACGCTGGAGGAGGTCGGGTACCCGGCGGACGAGCTGCTGGCGGCGCGGAACAAGGAGTCGCGGAACAAGCGGTCGCTGCCGGCGCCGGGCGGGTGCTGCGGCTAGGGACCGCCGGATGCGGGGCGCGGAGCACTGAAAGGGGGCTCCGCGGCGGTCGCCGCAGAGCCCCCGGGTGGGATCGGGCCGACGGGATCAGCCGGCCAGGACCTTCTTGAAGGACGGCTCCAGGTACGGCTCCAGGGACGTGGAATAGCCGCCGGTCATGTGGCTGTAGTCCCAGTAGACGACGTGTCCGCCGATCACGGCCGGGCAGTAGCCGTCGGCGCAGAAGGCGGGGATCGTGTCGATGACCTTGAACCCGTACTTCTCGGCCGCCTCCCGTTCCATGAGGCGGAACTCGGGGTGGTCGACCACTTCCGTGGACTTGGGGCTACAGGTACCGATCTCGGCGCCCTTGGTGGCCAGGCAGTCCGGTATGGAGCGGTTCGGGTACGGCGTGTCCGCGAGGTAGACCAGTTTCGCGCCGGTGGCCTTCAGCCGCTCGAAGGTCTGGTCCGCGCCCTGACGGGTGGTGGTCGCCTGGACGCGGTTGGCGACGACGAGCACGTCCGGGTGGAGCTGGTCGATTTTGTCGAGGGCCGTCTTCCGCCAGCTCGTGCACTCGGTGTAGTCGCGTCCGAGATCCTCGCGGGTGATCTTGTACACCTCGGGGGTGCAGCCGCTCTTGATCACGGTGATGACCTTGACGTGCAGCTTCTTGCCGAGCTTGTCGAACGCGTTGCCCCACTGGTATGCGTGCGAGTCGCCCAGCAGCACCATCGTCCGCTTGGCCGTGGTGTCGCCGATGACGCAGTTGTCCTGTACGACGAACTCGGTGACGAGCAATTGGTCGATACATCCGTGGTCGCCGCGGTCGTGCGGGGCCTTGATCAGGGCATCCTCGCTGATCCGGGGGTGGTCCCGCTCCTTCACGGCCTGCTCGACGGTTGCGATGCCCCCGAAGCCGTTCGCCGCGGCGCCGGCGGCCGTGGTGACCGACAGGTTGAGCGGTACCACCCGAATGGCGAGGGTCATGGCGACGGCAGCGGTGGCGGTCAGGGTCAGGCCGGTCAGGATGCCGCGCCACGGGATCTGCACGAGCCTGACGTTGGCCTTCAGACGCCGTTCGATCAGATAGTGCCCGGCGACGGCCAGCACGAAGGAGCCCGCCGCGACGCGGAAGCGGTCGGAGTAGGTGATCTCGTGGCCGACGATGTCCGACCAGAGGATCAGCAGCGGCCAGTGCCAGAGGTACCAGCCATAGCTCGCGTTGCCGACGAAGTTGAAGACGGGGTTGTCGAGGAGCCGCTCGGCGCCGAGGCGGGGGTTGGCACAGCCGCCCGCCATGATCAGGGCGGCGCCCAGCACGGGGCCGCCCACGGCGTACCCGGGCAGGGGGGTCTGTTCGGTGATGAGGGACGCGGTGACCAGTACGGTGCCGAGTCCGACCCAGGTGAGGACGGCCGCGAGGCCCCGGTACATGCGGGACAGGAGCCGGGCGTTGAGGGCGACGAAGACGCCGACGGCCAGTTCCCAAACGCGGGTCGGGGTGCCGAAGTAGGCGAGCGGCTGGTTCGTCTGGGTCGTCGTGACCGACAGATAGAGCGAGCCGCTGATCACGGCGGCCAGGAACAGCCCGACCAGGAAGCGGTTGCGGAAGATGGCCCGGCTGAGCCAGGCGACGACGACCAGCACGATCGGCGCGAGGACGTAGAACTGCTCCTCGATGCTCAGCGACCAGAAGTGCTGGTACGGCGACTGGCTGCCGTCGGCGGCGAAGTAGTCGGTGCCGTTCTCGGCCTGGCGCCAGTTGATGAAGCTCAGCGAGGCGGCGAAGCCGTCCTGCATGTAGCCGCGGAACTTGAACGGGCTGGCGTAGATCCAGGCCACCACGGCCGTCACGACGATGGTGAGGGCGGCCCCCGGTGCCAGCCGCCGGAACCGGCGGGCCCAGAACTTGCCGAGCGACACCTTGCCGGTCTTGTCGATCTCCGCGAGGAGCTGGCTGCCGATGAGGAAGCCGCTGAGCGTGAAGCTGACGTCGACGCCGCCGTGGATGCCGAGGATGCCCGTGTGCACGAAGACGACCATCGTGATCGCGACGGCGCGCAGGCCCTGAAGGTCGGGCCGGTACTTGCGCAGCCGGTCTTCCTTCGGGGCTTTTCGGCGGTGCTGCTCCGACCGGTGCTCGGGCGGCCGCGTCGGGTCGCCTATCGCGGTGGCTTGATGGGTTGTCACGTCTCTCCCGTGGCTGTCCGGTCGGGCCGGATCTCTCAGTGGACCGTCAGGCAGGGGGTGGCGGTACCGCTCACCCGCACCCCCAGGGAGGGGATGTGGATGCCGCACGCAAGCCGCAGCTGGGCGGGCAGCTCGTTCTCCGCGCCGATGTGTGCGTGGCAGCCGACCACGACCTCGCGCAGAAGGCAGTCGGCGCCGATGGACGAGTCGTGATCCACCACGGACTCGTGGATCCGGGCGCCCTCGGCCACGGTGACGCCCCCGCCGACGATGGAGCGGTCGACGACCACGCGCGGGCCGATGACGGCGTGCGCGCCGATCGTCGAGCCGCCGATGACGCGGGCGGTCGTGTCGACGACGGCCGTGGGATGGATCAGGGCCTCGACCGGCTGCTTCACGAGGGGGGAGGTCACGTTGCCGATCACCAGGTCGGCGGAGCCGTGGACGAAGGCCAGCGGCGTACCGAGGTCGCGCCAGTAGTCCTCCGTGGTGTGGCCGAACACGCGCCGACCCTGGGCGACGAGCTGCGGAAAGGTCTCCTGCTCGATCGAGACTTCACGATCGGCCGGGATGGCGTCCAGGACGGACCGGCTGAAGACATAGCAGCCGGCGTTGATCTGGTCGGTGACGCACTCCTCGGGCGTCTTGGGCTTCTCGAGGAAGGCCAGCACCCGGTCGGATTCGTCGGTGGGGACCAGACCGAAGGCCCGCGGGTCGGGAACCCGGGTGAGATGCAGGGTCACATCCGCTTCCCGGTCCTCGTGCCGCGCCAGGATGGCGCCCAGGTCCACGCCGGACAGGATGTCGCCGTTGAGGACGAGGACCGGCGCGTCCGCCGAACCGCCGCGCAGCAGCCGTGCGGCGTTGCGGATCGCCCCGCCGGTGCCGAGCGGGACGTCCTCGACGGCGTAGGAGATCGCCAGATCCTGGGAGAAGTCCTTGAACTCCTCCTCGAAGAGGCTGGCGAGATACGAGGTGGCGAACACCACGTGCTCGACGCCCGCGTCCATCAGCTTGGCTATCTGGTGCCGGATGAACGAGGAGCCCGCGACGCTCAGCAGCGGCTTCGGAGTGTGGTTCGTCAGCGGGCGCAGGCGCGTTCCCTTGCCGCCCACCAGGATGATGGCTTCTTGCATGATTGCCTCCGCTCGGTCAACTTGCGCTGTCGGTGCCAGGGCCTGCGTAGTCAGAGCTGAAGCAGGTCTTGATGGCCTTCTCGGAGAGGGAGCGGCCGGCGAAGTCGAGCCGGGAGGCGACCTTGTCGTCGGGCTTGGTGTTCGGGTCGTCGTCGAAGTAGATCGACCACCAGTAGACGCCGCTCATCTTCCGTTCCTGGACGACCTTGCAGACGGCGGTGTACCAGTTCGCCTGCACTTGGGGGTTGACCGCCCGCTGGGTGTAGAAGTCGCCGGGGGCGTGGTAGGCGCCGTTCATGGCGCCGATGCCGGCCTCGGCGATGGTGATCTTGGGTAGAGGGCCGGTGGCCTTCTTGTCCAACCACTTGTTCCAGCCGTCGACCAGGGTGTCCACCGGGGCGTCGTCGGCGACCTTGACCGGGAAGTAGGCGTCGATGCCGAGGTGAGTGACCGGCATGGTCACCGGGCCCTGGACATAGGCGTCCCAGTTCGCGTCGTAGGCGACCTCGCCGCTGAACAGCTTCTCGGCGTCGTTCACGACCGTGTCCCAGCGGGGGTCGCCCTCCAGGGAGTTCAGCTCGGTACCGATGACGAAGGTGGCCGCCTTCTCGCTCTCCGCCGCCTTCAGATACGGGGTGACGAACTTCTCGTACGACGCGAACCATGCGCTGCGGTCGGCGGGCTTGATGTTGCCGCGCCAGTTGTCCTTGTCCTCGGCCTGCAGGGAGTGCTCGTCCATGAGAGGCCGGACGGTGGTGCGCAGCCCGGCCTCGTGGAAGATCTGCAGCACGCGGGCGAGATGCTCGGGCGTCGGTGTCTTGTCACCACGGCTGATCTTCGTCGAGGAGTGGTCCCCGGTGAAGAACGGGAAGGACACGCTGACCGAGTTGGCGTGCAGGCCGACCAGGTAGTTCGCGTGGAGCCGGGCCTGCTTCTCGACGTATTCGAGGGAGTGCCTGGGGTTGTCCTCCCAGTAGAGCTGGGCGCCCCACTGGGGCATGCCCTTCTTCCATTCCTTGTCCACCCTGGCGACCTCGGCGGTCCGCGAGGATGTCGCGGAAGTCCCGCTGCCGCCGTTCTTGGAGCCGGCGGGCTGGGTGTGTTCCTTGCCGTCCAGCACCAGGTGGGGCACGAGCGAGCCCGAAGACCACTGCAGCGGGTGGTCGCCGAGCACGAAGGGGACCGCGACCACGAAGGAGATGACGGCGACGGGCATCACGGCGAGCATGGGCAGGCGTGCGCGCTTCATGGGTGTGTGATCTCTCGGGTCAGGCGGGCTTGGCGATGACGACGAACTTGTTCTCCTCACGGCGGATGAACTTCCACAGGCCCTTGATGCCGCCGATCCCTTCGATGAGGGAGAAGTAGGGCAGCATGAGGAGGACGGCCATGGGCTCCCACCACTTGCGTCTGCCGTTCACCGAGGCGATCGCGTTGAGTCGCAGCCCTTCCCAGTAAGCCCAGATCACGTAGGCGAAGCTGATCGACCACAGCAGGACGACCGACTGGGTCACAGGCGAGGTGTTCATGTTGCCGATGAACCAGGCCACGAACACGATCGTGCCGACGTGCTGCAGCGGGCCGAGGATCCAGCTTGTCACGCAGATGGTCAGGAACCAGCGGTAGCGCAGCGGCACCTTGCGGTTGAAGCAGAGGGCGACCAGGCCCCAGGCCCAGCGCTCGCGCTGCTTGATGAAGTCCTTCACGTTGGACGGCGAGGCGCCGTAGCAGCGGCCGTTGAACCAGTCGCTGCGGCCCGGGTACAGGCGGCAGAAGGTCAGGGCCAGCCGGGCGTCCTCGACGATCTCCTTGGGGCCGAAGTCCCAGCCGATCTCGGCCTCTATGGACGCGCGGATGACGAGGAGTTCGCCGTGCACACCGGCGGCCGGGGTACCCAGGCCGGTGAAGGCGCGGAACCGGGCGATGTCGTCGGCGGGGCGGATGGCGTCGGCGAACCAGGTGAGCATGCTCACCGCGTTCTCGCGCGGGTAGGTCAGGATGCCCTGCGCCATGTGCTTGACCTCTTCCGGGGTCGCACGGCGCTGACGGTTGATGAACTGGGCGAGGGATGCCGAGGTGTCAGGGCCGACACCCGTGTCGTCGTCCATGTGCAGCACCCAGACGTAGTCGAGGGCCTCGCCCTCCTCGATGCGCAGTTCGTGCGCGTAGTTGTTGGCGCGGGCCTTGAAACGGGTGCCGTTCTTGGTCTGGTAGGCCTTCGGGACCGTGACCACTCGGATCAGCTGGCTGTTCGCGGCCAGCTCATCGATCCGCTCGGCGGCCTCACAGCCCTCCTCGGTGAGGACGTCCACGCGCATGTACGGGAACCACTCCGGCAGGTGCTCCACGTAGGAGAGGACGGAGCGCTCGAGGGCCGGGTAGGTGTCGTGGCGCCCGATGGTGGGCACGAGCACGATCAGGAAGTCCTGCTCCACGGGGGCCGGCGGGGTCATCAGATGGGCCTTGCGGGTCCGGCGGCGGATGAGCATGAAGCCCTGGATCGACACAAGTACGCCGGGCACCGGAAGGGCCCAGCAGATGGTGATCAGCCAGGCCAGCGGCGAGTCACTGGGTGAGTACGACCACAGGCTGAAGGCTGTGAGGAACACCAGCGGGATCAGGAACGGCAGGATGCCCGGCCGCCACGCGGCGGTACGTTTCGCCAGCTTGACGTTGTGCCGCGAATGCGGCATCCCCCCGTCGACAAGTGTCGATGCCATGAGGCTGCGGAACTCCCGTGAGATCGGACGGCGCGTCGAGGCAGCACCGATCTCTGTCGCGACACGCTTCGCGCGCCGCGGCATTCACTTCGGGTTCCTGCCCCCCGACGCCTTCATCGGCGTCTCGGCCACTCGCCGTTCAGATGCCCCCCAGGCGCCCAAACCACTGGCCGAACAGAATCCTGATCCTTACACGTATATGCGAGGTGTGGAAGTGATGTAGGTGACATGTGTTCAAAATTTAACCAAGCAAGTTCTCGTTCGGTGGTCTCCAGTCATCGGCGGTCAACACTCGGTCGGATCCGTAGGTCCGCTTCACGTCGTCCACGGTGTTCCTGTACCGCGGCTCGGAGACGTTGTCGTACGTCAGCGCCTGCCCCCACACCGTCCACAGCACCCACGGCGTCCGAGTCAGCGTCCGGGGCTGGTGCGCGTTGAGCGGTACGTGGAAGGATTCGGCGACGATCCGAGGCTTCGCGTACCGCTCCAGACCGCGGTACCAGACTTCGGTCCAGTTACCGCCGCCGAACGGCCGGTCCGGGCCCCCGCTGTAGTCGTCGACACCCACGATGTCCACCCACTCGTCGCCCGGGTAGTAGGCCCAGGGCACGCGTCCGTAGGTGCCCTCCCACGAGTTCGGCGCCCAGACGAAGATCAGGTTGTGCAGGCCCCGGCGCTGCACGAGGTAGTCGTACGTCAGCCGCCACAGCTTCCGGTACGCGGCCGGGTCCTGCCCCGCCCACCAGAACCCGTGGCCGGGCGTCGTGTTCATCTCGTGGTACGGCCGCAGCAGTACCGGTACGCCCCGGTCGGCCAGGTAGCCCAGATGGTCGGCGAGAAAGTCCAGGTCGTGCAGCAGGGCCCGGTGCTCTGCCGTGCCCTCGGTGATCACCCGGCCGAACCAGCCGGGGTCCTGCGCGGCGGGCGAGTTGCGGCACAGGGTCTGCGCGAAGCCCTTGACGGCGCTGCCCGGATACGGCTGGTGGAAGGAGAATCCGACGAAGCCGGCCGGGGTGCCGCCGTTGTGCGGCAGGGTGACCTCGGTGCCGGACGCGCAGTCCGTGTGCGTGCCGGACGGGCGGTAGGAGCCGTCGGCCGCCCGGGGCAGCCCCGCCCACACGCCCACGGCGAGGTCCACGACGTCCTCGACGTAACCCCACATGTGCCGGCAGCTCGGCCAGGCGCGGGAGTAGGACCGTGCCTCGCCCACCGCCCAGCCCGGCTGGCCGTAGCCCGGCCCCAGATCGAGCTCGACGAAGGCGGGCAGGCGGCCGGTGATGTCCCGGGCCTTGCGGTAGTAGTAGCCCGGCGGCTTGGTACCGCGGTAGTCGCCGTACGCCGCGTTGTACCGCTCGTTCTGCAGCTCCACGTGCTGCCCGATCACCGTACGGTTCGGCCGGCCCCGGCGTGCGTCGTTCTCCAGTCCGGCCAGCAGCGCGTAGACCTCGCGTGCGGCGGGCGTCGCTTCCGGGTCCCGCTCGCGCAGGTCGGTGGGGACGTGCCGCGGCGCCTGCGGGGGGTCGTCCGGCCAGAGCGCCCACAGCGCGACCGGGCCCAGCAGTGCGGCCGTCGCGCCCGCCCCGATGAGCCGAAGCCGTCCTCGCATACGCATACGTCGGTCCCCCTCCCTCGCACCCCGTGCAGTGATTCCGCCCCGGTGACGCCTGTGCCGGGGCGTTCGAGGGGGCCGGTTCGGCTAGCCGTTCGCGGCGGCAGACGCCTGGGCCTCGCCCCGGCGGCGGATCTGCCGGAACGTGAACTCGGCCAGGTCGTCGCCGGTCGAGAAGACCTTCGTGTCCTTGGTCGTCACGTCCTTGCCGTTGGTGAAGCCGGCGATGGTGAAGTAGGCGTAACGGCCGTAGGAGTTGGTCGTCGAGCGGCAGATCGCGGAGTCGCAGAAGGCCTTGATCCCCTTGCCCGCGAGCGCCTTCACGATGCTCTTCTTGTCGGCCTTGAGCTTGGCCGCGGTCGCCTTGGCCTCGGTGTCGAAGACGGCGACGCCGACGGTCACCGCGACCCCGTCCTTGACGTAGGTGACGCGCAGCAGCCGGGTGCAGCCGCCCGAGGTGAGGACCTTGGGCAGGGTGCCCTGCACGGCCGAGGCGCACTTCTTGGTGTCGGCCGTCGGCCCCTTCTTGTAGACCGTCTCGCCCATGGTCAGCTGGGTGCCCGGGAAGAGGGTCTCGGCACTGAGCGGTGCCGTGTCCTTCTTCGCGCTGGATATGAAGTCCTTCGGGTCCAGCGGCGGCGGGGCGCTGGTCGGCTCGAAGGACGGCACCGGGTCGGACGAGTCGCTCGGGATGGAGGCGGTCGCCGGCAGGTTGCTCGGATCGCCCGAGGCGTTGTTGTCGCCGTTCGCCGAGACCACGGCCACGGCGACGGCAGCGCCTATCGCCACCGTGGCGAGTGCCCCGCCGCCGATGAACAGCAGCCTGCGCCGCCTGTTCCGCGTCTCCGAGGCCTCGGCCAGCGCGGCCCAGTCCGGGGTCTGGCCCCCGCCACCGCCGTTCCAGGGCTGCTGCGAGTTCGGTTTCCAGGGATCCCACTGGGACTGGGGTCCCCCCTGCCCATAGCTCATGGGGCGCATCTTAGACGGGCGCCGCGCGGTGCCGGTGCGCTCCTACTAGGGGCGATAGGGGACCTTATCGGTGCAGCCCGCCGCAATCCCGGCCGGTACACTTCGAGGTACGAATCGGCAGATCCTGGTGCTCGGGACCTCGTTTTGACCTGCCCGTGTCGCCGCGGGTATTCTGCTTCTTCGTTGTGTATTGGCTTGGCTCTTCTCACGGACCCGGCCCTTACACCGGTCCACCGGGCCGATGACCAGCGACCTGCACGCGGTTTGCGTCACCGCAGTGCGGTCAGGGCTGTCGTGATCGTCTTCGGTGACCTTGTCAGGACCATTCACTGAAGAAGCGAAGGCTACGAACCGTGCGTACGTACAGCCCCAAGCCCGGCGATGTGACGCGCCAGTGGCACGTCATTGACGCTCAGGACGTCGTCCTGGGCCGTCTCGCCACCACCGCAGCGACCCTCCTGAGGGGCAAGCACAAGCCGATCTACGCCCCCCACGTCGACACCGGTGACTTCGTCATCATCATCAACGCCGACAAGGTGCACCTCTCCGGCAACAAGCGGACCCAGAAGATGGCGTACCGCCACTCCGGCTACCCGGGCGGCCTCCGCTCGGTCCGCTACGACGAGCTGCTCGCGAAGAACCCCGAGAAGGCCATCGAGAAGGCCGTCAAGGGCATGCTCCCCAAGAACACCCTGGGCCGTCAGATGCTCACGAAGCTGAAGGTCTACTCGGGCGACCAGCACCCGCACGCTGCCCAGCAGCCGGTGCCGTTCGAGATCACCCAGGTCGCGCAGTAAGTCCGGCCACCCCCTAAGACTGAAGAGAATCTGAGGAGCATCGTGGCCGAGACCACTGCCGAGCAGCCGCTCGAAGAGACCGAGCTTGTCGACATCGACAGCTACACCACCGAGTCCGAGGTCCCCGTCGAGGGCGAGTACACCTCGGAGTCCATGGCCTCCCGCTTCGGCGAGCCCCAGCCGGCCGCCGGCCTGGGCCGCCGCAAGAACGCCATCGCCCGCGTCCGGATCGTCCCGGGCACCGGCAAGTGGAAGATCAACGGTCGCACCCTCGAGGACTACTTCCCGAACAAGGTGCACCAGCAGGAAGTCAACGAGCCCTTCAAGGTGCTCGAGCTCGAGGGCCGCTACGACGTCATCGCCCGCATCGCGGGTGGCGGCGTCTCCGGTCAGGCCGGTGCGCTCCGTCTCGGTGTCGCCCGTGCGCTGAACGAGGCGGACGTCGACAACAACCGCGGCCCGCTGAAGAAGGCCGGCTTCCTCAAGCGCGACGACCGTGCGGTCGAGCGCAAGAAGGCCGGTCTGAAGAAGGCCCGCAAGGCCCCGCAGTACAGCAAGCGTTAATCGCAGGCTGCCTCTGCTCGTACGTACTGCACGTACTCCGAACGCCCCGGCGGCACGCCACAGTGCCGCCGGGGCGTTCGTCTATCACAGGCCGAAGGCGTATAACGACACAAGATGCTCGAAGGCTAGTGTGACCGCAGGTTGGGGCGTCTGCCGCAACTGACGCTTCCTCAGGAGGACAAGTGGGACGACTCTTCGGCACGGACGGCGTGCGCGGTGTCGCCAACGCGGACCTGACGGCCGAGTTGGCGCTCGGCCTCTCCGTCGCGGCGGCCCACGTACTGGCCGAGGCGGGCACCTTCGAGGGCCACAAGCCGACGGCGGTGGTCGGACGGGACCCGCGTGCGTCCGGGGAGTTCCTGGAGGCGGCCATGGTCGCGGGCCTGGCCAGCGCCGGTGTCGACGTCCTGCGGGTCGGCGTGCTCCCGACGCCCGCTGTGGCGTTCCTCACGGCCGCGCTCGGCGCGGACCTCGGCGTGATGCTCTCCGCCAGCCACAACGCCATGCCCGACAACGGCATCAAGTTCTTCGCCCGCGGCGGCCACAAGCTCGCCGACGAGCTCGAGGACCGCATCGAGGCCGTGTACGACTCCCACCGCCACGGTGAGCCCTGGGAGCGGCCCACGGGCGCGGGCGTCGGGCGTGTGCGGTCGTACGACGAGGGCTTCGAGCAGTACGTCAGCCACCTTCTCGGCGTCCTCCCGAACCGGCTCGACGGGCTGAAGATCGTCCTCGACGAGGCGCACGGCGCGGCCGCGGGGGTCTCGCCTGAGGCGTTCACCCGCGCCGGTGCCGAGATCGTCACCATCGGCGCCGACCCCGACGGCCTCAACATCAACGACGGCTGCGGCTCCACCCACCTCGACAAGCTCACGGCCGCCGTCATCGAACACGGCGCCGACCTCGGCATCGCGCACGACGGCGACGCCGACCGCTGCCTCGCCGTCGACCACACCGGCGCCGAGGTGGACGGCGACCAGATCCTGGCCGTGCTCGCGCTGGCGATGCGGGAGCGTTCCGCACTGCGCTCCGACACCGTCGTCGCGACCGTGATGTCCAACCTGGGCTTCAAACTGGCCATGGAACGCGAGGGCATCCACCTCGTACAGACCGCCGTCGGCGACCGCTACGTGCTGGAGGAGATGAAGCAGCACGGCTACGCCCTCGGCGGCGAGCAGTCAGGCCACGTGATCGTCCTGGACCACGCCACCACGGGCGACGGCACGCTCACCGGCCTGCTGCTGGCCGCCCGGGTCGCCCAGACCGGCCGTACGCTGCGCGACCTCGCGTCGGTCATGGAGCGGCTGCCGCAGGTCCTCATCAATGTGCCGGACGTGGACAAGGCCCGGGTGAAGACCTCTGCGGACCTCGCCGCCGCGGTCGCCGAGGCGGAGCGGGAGCTCGGCACGACCGGGCGGGTGCTGCTCCGTCCCTCCGGCACTGAGCCGCTGGTGCGGGTGATGGTCGAGGCGCAGGACATCGACCAGGCGCGGTCGGTGGCGGGACGGCTTGCCGACGCCGTGAAGTCGGCGCTGGGGTAGCCGGGTTCGGGGTGCCGGGGACTGCCGGGCGCGGGCTGCCCCGCGCCCCCTGGCAGTCAGAGCTTGCGCAGCCTCAGCCGCTGCACCTTGTGGTCCGGGCCCTTGCGGAGGATCAGCGTGGCCCGGCCGCGGGTGGGGGCGATGTTCTCCACCAGGTTGGGCTTGTTGATGGTCCGCCAGAGCGTACGGGCGTAGTCCAGGGCCTCCTCCTCGGACACCTGGGTGTACTTGCGGAAGTACGAGGACGGGTTCTGGAAGGCGGTCTGGCGCAGCTTCTTGAACCGGCTCAGGTACCAGCGCTCGATGTCCTCGCCGCTCGCGTCGACGTACACGCTGAAGTCGAAGTAGTCGGCGAGCCCGACGCGGGTGCGGCCGTCCTTGCCGGGCAGGGCGGGCTGGAGGACGTTCAGCCCCTCCACGATCAGGATGTCGGGCCGCCGGACGGTGAGCCGCTGGTCGGCGACGATGTCGTAGATCAGGTGGGAGTAGACGGGCGCGGTGACCTCGTCCTTGCCGGCCTTGATGTCGGCGACGAAACGAGTGAGCGCCCGGCGGTCGTACGACTCGGGGAAGCCCTTCCGCGACATCAGGCCGCAGGCCTCCAACTCCTTGGTGGGCAGCAGGAAGCCGTCCGTCGTCACCAGCTCCACGCGCGGATGCTCGGGCCAGCGCGAGAGCAGGGCCTGGAGGAGTCGGGCGACGGTGGACTTGCCGACGGCGACGGACCCGGCGACGCCTATGACGAACGGGGTCCCCGACTGGGAGCCCTTCTCGCCGAGGAAGGTGTTCAGCGCGGTGCGGAGGCCGTCGGTGGCGCCGACGTAGAGATTGAGCAGCCGGGACAGCGGGAGGTAGATGTCCCGTACCTCGTCGAGGTCGATGACATCGCCCAGACCGCGCAGCTTCTCGACCTCCTCGGCACTGAGCGGCAACGGCGTCTTGTCACGCAGCGCGCTCCACTCGGCACGGGTGAGATCGACGTAGGGAGTCGCCTCCGGCCTGTGCCGGTGGGCGCTCCGGGGCATCAAGGAGACCGGAGAGATCACAGTCCATTGTTAACGGAGTTTGAACGGGACGGAGGGTGGGGTCGGTCACGTACGGCCGTCTCTGTAGCGCCGTTCGAGGTCCGCACGGAGCCGTAGCGGTGTCCAATCGGGATCGTACGACAGTGGGAATTTCCGATTTCGGGCAGCCGAAGCCCGGTTCGTGATGCCCTCGGCACGTAGGCTGCGGCACATGTGCGGAATCGTGGGATACGTGGGGCCGCAGTCGGCACTCGATGTCGTCATGGCCGGGCTGAAGCGGCTGGAGTACCGGGGTTACGACTCGGCCGGCGTCGCCGTGCCGGCGGACGGCGGGCTGGCCGCCGCGAAGCGGGCCGGGAAGCTGGTCAACCTGGAGAAGGAGCTCGTCGACCGGCCGCTACCGACGGGCACCACCGGCATCGGCCACACGCGCTGGGCCACGCACGGCGGGCCGACGGACGCGAACGCGCACCCGCACCTGGACAACGCGGGCCGGGTCGCCGTCGTCCACAACGGGATCATCGAGAACTTCGCCCTGCTGCGGGCCGAGTTGGAGGAGCGCGGCCACGAGTTGGTCTCGGAGACCGACACGGAGGTGGTCGCGCACCTGCTGGCCGAAGAGTTCTCCGGGACCGGCGATCTCGCCGAGTCGATGCGGCTGGTGTGCCGGCGCCTGGACGGCGCGTTCACCCTGGTCGCCGTGCACGCGGACGAGCCGGACGTGGTCGTCGGCGCCCGGCGCAACTCCCCGCTCGTGGTCGGTGTCGGCGAGGGCGAGGCCTTTCTCGCCTCGGACGTCGCCGCGTTCATCGACCACACACGCTCGGCGATCGAGCTGGGCCAGGACCAGGTGGTGGAGTTGCGCCGCGACGGGGTGACGGTGACGGGCTTCGACGGCCGCCCCGCGGAGGTCCGCTCCTACCACGTCGACTGGGACGCGTCCGCCGCCGAAAAGGGCGGCTACGACTACTTCATGCTCAAGGAGATCGCCGAACAGCCCAAAGCGGTCGCCGACACCCTGCTGGGCCGTATCGACGCGGGCGGCTCGCTGACGCTGGACGAGGTCCGGATCTCCGCCTCCGAACTCCGCGAGGTCGACAAGGTCGTCATCGTCGCGTGCGGTACGGCCTTCCACGCCGGGTTGATCGCCAAGTACGCCATCGAGCACTGGACGCGGATCCCCTGCGAGGTGGAACTGGCGAGCGAGTTCCGCTACCGCGATCCGATCCTGGACGCCCAGTCCCTCGTCATCGCCATTTCCCAGTCGGGCGAGACGATGGACACCCTCATGGCCCTCCGCCATGCCCGCGAGCAGGGCTCCAGGGTGCTGGCGATCTGCAACACCAACGGTTCGACGATCCCGCGCGAGTCGGACGCGGTGCTGTACACGCGCGCCGGCCCGGAGGTCGCGGTCGCCTCGACGAAGGCGTTCCTGACACAGCTCGTGGCGTGCTACCTGGTGGCTTTGTACTTGGGCCAGGTGCGGGGGACCAAGTGGGGCGACGAGATCGGCGCGGTGATCCGCGATCTGTCGCACATCTCCGGCGAGGTCGAGCGGGTCCTGGAGACCATGGAGCCGGTACGGGCGCTGGCACGCTCCCTGGCCGACAAGAGGACGGTGCTGTTCCTGGGCCGGCACGTGGGATATCCGGTCGCCCTGGAAGGCGCGCTCAAGCTGAAGGAACTGGCCTACATGCACGCCGAGGGCTTCGCGGCGGGCGAGCTGAAGCACGGGCCGATCGCGCTGATCGAGGAGGACCTGCCGGTCGTCGTGGTCGCCCCGTCACCCCGGGGCCGCTCCATCCTCCACGACAAGATCGTCTCCAACATCCAGGAGATCCGGGCGAGGGGTGCGCGGACGATCGTGATCGCGGAGGAGGGTGACGAGGCGGTGGTCCCGTACGCCGACCACCTGATCCGCATCCCGGCCACACCGACGCTGCTGCAGCCGCTGGTGGCGACGGTGCCGCTGCAGGTGTTCGCGTGCGAGTTGGCCACCGCCCGGGGGAACGAGGTGGATCAGCCTCGGAACCTGGCGAAGTCGGTGACGGTGGAGTGAGTGGCCTTTAGGGCGTCTACGAAGGTGGTGAAGGCTTCGGTCGGGAAGGTGAGGGTTGCTCTGGCCGGGGCCTTCGAGTCGCGGAGGGCTGTGTGGGTGGAGTGGGTCGCTATTTCCACGCAGGAGTCGCCGTCGCCGGGGCCCGAGTAGGACGACTTCCGCCAGTTGTCGGGGGTGGTCACGCCGAGTCGGCCTTCAGAGCGTTGACGAAACCGGCGAAGGCCTCGACCGGGAAGGTGAGGGTGCGCTCGGTAGGGGCTTTCGTGTCGCGTATCGCGACATGGGTGTGCGAGTTGGCGATCTCTACGCAGTTGTTGCCGTCGTCGGGGCCTGAGTAGGACGACTTGCGCCAGTTGTCCATGGAGTGCCTCACAGCTCTTTCGCCAGCCGGTTGATGAAGTCACGCGACCGTTCGGGGTCGAGTGACTCAGCCTCCACTTTACGGAAGAGCGTTCGAAAGGCGCTCAGTTGGGCTTCGGAGTCGACGAAGGCCGCGCCATGGGGCGCATCGCGTACGACGGTGTCCAGCTTGGGCACGGGACCTCCTGCGTACGTCATTGCGCTCGCGGCGCCCGCGAAGCCCTCCAGTGCGAAGGGGATGACGCGCACCGTGATGTGGTCTGCGTCGGAGAGTTCGAGAAGCATGGTGAGCTGGGCCCGTGAGGCCGTGCGGTCGCCGACCATGATGCGCAGTGCCGCCTCGTGGATGACCGCCTCGTACGGGGTGGGGGCTTTGAGGATTACCTTGCGTTGCATGCGGTGCCGGACGCGCAACGTCAGTTCCTCGCTGGGAAGTTCGGGGACGCGGTAGGCGAAGACGGCGCGTGCGTAGTCCTCCGTCTGGAGCGGGCCCGGGATGAACAGGAACTGAACCTCCCGAAGGGAGGTGGCGTGGTGCTCCAGTTCGGCAAGGTCGAGGAACGGCGTGGGCAGCAGGCCTCGGTATTCCTCCCACCAACCGCGTGTCCGATCGGTTGCCATGGCCACCAAGGCGTCGATCAGTTCGGCGTCCGTGCAGGCGTAGTTGGAGGCGATGCGGCGCAGGCGCTTCTCGCTCACGCCCGTCAGGCCAGCCTCGATCTGGCTGATCTGAACGTTACTCACACCGAGCAGTGCAGCCGACTCGCGAGCGCTCAGGCCTGCGGCATCCCGGATTCTGCGCAGTTCGACCGCCAGCCGCAACTGACGTGCCGTTGGTTCGCGCCTCGTCGACATGGTGCTCCTTGCTCCAACGCGCCTCTACACGCGACCCGTTCGGGGGTCACCCTACGCGACTGGCTTGCGAAACCGAAACTTTCAGGTCTACCGTCAGTGACGCAACGCACACACTGCGGAACGGAGTTGGCGTATGCCCGAAACCGAAAACGAACCCTGGGAGTACTGCCTGTACATCCCGAACGACGTCCGTGCCGTGACCGTGAGCCGCCGCACCCTCCGCCTGATCCTCACCCTGCACGGTCTGATCGGCTTGGTGGACGTCGCGGAGTTGCTCGCAACGGAGCTGGTGTCGAATGCCGTACGGCACACCAAGGGGCCTGCTGCGTTGAGGTTGCGGTGGCGGGAGGGGGTGTTGCGGATCGGGGCGTGGGACGCGGACCCGGAACCGCCGGAGCCACCGCGGGCCTGGGGGGAGGTGGAGGAGTTGGAGGAGGGCCGGGGTCTCGCGCTGGTCCGGGCCTGTTCCGACGTCTGGGGTTGGCAGCCGCTGACCAGGAACGGGAACCGGGGGAAGGTGGTGTGGTGCGAGCTGGCGGTCGCCTAAGGTGCCCCCCATGAGCATCATCGGCGTAGGCATCGACGTTGCTGAGATCGATCGGTTCCGGGCGTCCCTGGACCGTACTCCCGGGCTGGCCGATCGGCTGTTTCTGAAGCGGGAGTTGTTGTTGCCCAGTGGGGAGCGGCGCGGTATCGCCTCGCTCGCCGCTCGGTTCGCCGCCAAGGAGGCCCTCGCCAAGGCGCTCGGTGCGCCTTCCGGGCTGCACTGGACGGATGCCGAGGTGTACGTCGAGGATTCCGGGCAGCCCAGACTCAGGGTCACCGGAACCGTGGCGGCCTGTGCGGCGCAGCTCGGCGTGCGGTCCTGGCACGTGTCGCTCAGCCACGACGCCGGCGTCGCGTCGGCGGTGGTCGTCGCCGAGGGGTGACGGCAGACTCGGGGCATGCGTACCGCGTACAGCGTTGAGACAGTCAGGACGGCCGAGCGGGAGTTGATGGCGACCCTCCCCGACGGTGCCCTCATGCAACGTGCCGCCGCCGGGCTCGCCGCCGCCTGTGCCGACCTGCTCGGGCGGGTCTACGGCAGCCGGGTCGTGCTGCTCGTCGGGAGTGGGGACAACGGCGGGGACGCCCTCTACGCCGGGGCCCGGCTCGCTCGGCGCGGGGCCGGGGTGACCGCCGTACTGCTCGCCTCCCCCGAGCGCACCCACTCCGGTGGACTCGCCGCGCTCCGCCGGGCGGGTGGAATCGCCGTCGAGGCCGAAGAGGGCGAAGACGTCATCGAGCGTGCCGATCTCGTCGTCGACGGCATCGTCGGGATCGGGGGGAAGGGGGGGCTTCGGCCCGAGGCGGCCCGACTTGCTGATGCCGCCGCCTCCCGCTCCCGCGCCGCCGTCGTCGCCGTGGATCTGCCCAGCGGCGTCGAGGCCGACAGCGGCGAGGTGCTCGGGGACGCCGTCCGTGCCGATCTCACCGTCACCTTCGGGACCCACAAACCCGGGCTGCTCGTCGACCCGGCCCGTGAGTACGCCGGTTCCGTGCGGCTCGTCCGGATCGGGCTCGACCTGCCCGCCGTACCCGAACTCGAAGCCCTCCAACACGTCGACGTGGCCGGCCTGCTGCCCGCGCCCGGTGCCGCGAGCGACAAGTACCGGCGGGGGGTTGTCGGGATCGCCGCCGGGTCGGCCCGGTATCCCGGCGCCGCCGTGCTCGCCGTGTCCGGCGCGTTGCGCGGTGGGGCGGGGGCCGTGCGGTACGTCGGGCCTGCCAGCGCCGCCGTGATCGCCCGCTTCCCCGAGACCCTCGTCTCCGATCGGGGGCCCCACAAGGCGGGCCGCGTGCAGGCCTGGGTCACCGGACCCGGTGCCGGGGACGACGCGGCCACCGTCGCCGAGGTGCTCGCTGAGGACGTGCCCGTGCTGCTCGACGCCGACGGGCTGCGGCTGGCCGACCGGGACGCCGTAAGGGCCCGTACCGCCCCGACCCTGATGACCCCGCACGCCGGAGAGGCCGCCGCGCTGCTCGGTGTGCAGCGCGGGGAGGTCGAGGGGGCGCGGCTCACCGCCGTACGCGAGCTGGCTGCCCGCTATGACGCGACCGTTCTCCTCAAGGGCTCGACCACGCTGGTCGCCGACCCGGGCGGCGGTGCCGTGCGTGTCAACGCGACCGGGACCGCGTGGCTCGCCACCGCCGGCAGCGGGGACGTGCTGTCGGGGCTGGCCGGGTCGTTGCTGGCGGCAGGGCTCTCGGCCAAGGACGCGGGCAGTGTCGCCGCCTATCTGCACGGCCTCGCCGGGCGCTACGCGGCGGACGGCGCGCCCGCCGGGGCACACGACATCGCCGCCGCGATCCCGGCCGCCTGGCGTGACGTTCGCGACGCAGAGGTCTAGCCCGGAGGGGCCTCTGAGACACTGGGGGCGCGATGAGTACGACAGCACATGCCGCGAGCACGCCTCTGCGTGCCCGCGCCGAGATCGATCTGGCCGCTCTGCGGGCCAACGTCCGTGCCCTGCGTGCCCTCGCGCCGGGCGCGGCCCTGATGGCCGTGGTGAAGTCCGACGCGTACGGCCACGGGGCCGTTCCGTGTGCCCGAGCGGCCGTGCAGGCCGGGGCGACCTGGCTCGGCACGGCCACCCCGGAGGAGGCCCTCGAGCTGCGCGCGGCCGGGTTGCCGGGGCGCATCATGTGCTGGCTGTGGACGCCAGGTGGGCCGTGGCGGGAGGCCGTCGAGGCCGACCTCGACGTCTCGGTGAGCGGGATGTGGGCGCTGCGCGAGGTGACGGAGGCCGCCCGGCAGGCGGGCGCGCCCGCGCGCGTGCAGCTCAAGGCCGACACCGGGCTCGGGCGCAGCGGCTGCCAGCCGGGCGGTGACTGGGCCGAGCTGGTCGACGCGGCCGTACGCGCCGAGGCCGAGGGGCTGCTCCGTGTCACCGGGTTGTGGTCGCACTTCGCCTGCGCCGACGAACCCGGGCATCCGTCCATCGCCGCCCAGCTCACCCGCTACCGGGAGATGGTGGCCGAGGCCGAGCGGCGGGGTGTGCGGCCCGAGGTACGGCACATCGCCAACTCGCCCGCCACGCTCACGCTGCCCGACAGCCACTTCGACCTCGTACGGACGGGCTGTGCCGTGTACGGCATCTCGCCGAGCCCCGAGATCGGCATCCCGGCCGACTTCGGACTGCGCCCGGTGATGACGCTGTCCGCGTCGCTGGCCCTGGTGAAGCACGTACCGGGCGGACACGGCGTCAGCTACGGGCACCACTACGTCACTCCGGGCGAGACCACCCTCGGCCTGGTGCCCGTCGGCTACGCGGACGGCATCCCGCGGCACGCCTCCGGGACCGGCCCGGTGCTGGTCGGCGGCAAATGGCGGACCGTCGCGGGGCGGGTCGCGATGGACCAGTTCGTGGTCGACCTCGGCGGCGACGAGCCCGAAATCGGCTCCGAGGCCGTCCTGTTCGGGCCCGGCGACCGCGGTGAGCCCACCGCCGAGGACTGGGCGCAGGCCGCGGGCACGATCGGGTACGAAATTGTCACCCGGATCGGATCGCGTGTTCCCCGCGTCTATGTGAACGAGGAACAAGACGGGTAAGCCGTACGGGGGGCGACACGCGCGCTGGGCGCCGATCGAACCCCGGCACCACCACCAACAACTCGTGACGTCGGCGACAGGAGCGAGGGGACCCGCATCACCCGTCCGACGAACTGCAGTACGGCGAACAGGGCACACACGGCCAACACGGTGAAGAGGAGCGGTACGTGAGCGAGAGCAGTGCGGAGGCCGTCACGAACGTCGCCGCGGCGGCCGTGGCCTCCGCAGCGGGGGCGGCCGGGAGCTGGCGCCGGGCGACCGGTATCGCCGGTGCCGCCATAGGCGTGCTCGCCGCGGGCGCGGCCGCCGGCGTCGCCATAGAGCGGATGACGGTCGGCCGCGACATACGCAGGAAGGCCCGGCTGGCGCTGGACTCGACGGGTCCCTACGGCACGTTGCGCGGCACCCCGGGCAAGGCCGAGGCCGACGACGGCACCGAGCTGTACTACGAGGTCGACGACGTCGAGCCCGAGGGCGGCCCGGCCCCCCGCAGGCGCCGGCTCTTCGGCCGCAAGGCGCCCGCCCCGGTCACCGTGGTCTTCAGCCACGGCTACTGCCTCAACCAGGACTCCTGGCACTTCCAGCGCGCGGCGCTGCGCGGTGTCGTACGGACGGTGTACTGGGACCAGCGCAGCCACGGGCGGTCCGGGCGGGGCGTGGCCCAGCTCCAGGACGACGTGCCGCTCACCATCGACCAGCTCGGCCGGGACCTGAAGGCCGTCCTCGACGCCGCCGTGCCGGAGGGGCCGATCGTCCTGGTCGGTCACTCGATGGGCGGTATGACGATGATGGCGCTGGCCGCCCATTACCCCGAGCTGATCCGCGACCGGGTCGTGGCCACCGCCTTCGTCGGTACGTCGTCCGGGCGGCTCGGCGAGGTCAACTTCGGGCTGCCGCTCGCCGGGGTCAACGCGGTGCGCCGGGTGCTGCCCGGGGTGCTGAAGGCGCTGGGGCAACAGGCGGCCCTGGTGGAGAAGGGGCGGCGGGCGACGGCGGAGCTGTTCGCCGGGATCATCAAGCGGTACTCGTTCGCGTCCCGGGACGTCGACCCGGCGGTGGAGCGGTTCGCCGAGCGGATGATCGAGTCCACGCCCATCGACGTGGTCGCCGAGTTCTATCCGGCGTTCACCGACCACGACAAGACCGAGGCCCTCACTTTCTTCGAGGACATGCCGGTCCTGGTGCTGGCCGGGGTCCAGGATCTCGTCACGCCCAGCGAGCACAGCGAGGCCATCGCCGACCTGCTGCCCGACGCCGAGCTGGTGCTCGTGCCGGACGCCGGGCACCTGGTCATGCTGGAGCATCCGGAGGTGGTCACCGACCGGCTCGCCGACCTGCTCACGCGCGCGGGTGCCGTCCCGGCAGGCGCTACCGTGAGTGGTTATGGAAGCACCAGCAGCGCCGCACGACCCGGTTGAGACCCAGTTGATCGTCAACTCCCCCGAGCAGATGCGGGAGTTGGGCCGCAAGCTCGCCAAGCTGCTGCGCGCGGGCGATCTGGTGATGCTCAGCGGGGAGCTGGGCGCGGGCAAGACGACGCTGACGCGCGGGCTCGGTGAGGGGCTCGGGGTGCGCGGGGCGGTGACCTCGCCGACCTTCGTGATCGCCCGGGTGCACCCGTCGCTGGGTGACGGTCCGCCGCTGGTCCACGTGGACGCGTACCGGCTGGGCGGCGGCCTCGACGAGATGGAGGACCTCGACCTGGACGTCTCGCTTCCCGACTCGGTGATCGTCGTGGAGTGGGGCGAGGGCAAGGTCGAGGAGCTGACCGAGGACCGGTTGCAGGTCGTGATCCACCGCACCGTCGGCACTGCGACATCCCGGGGGGCGACCCCCGAACCCCCGGGCACCGACGAGGTGCGACATGTGACGTTCACCGGACTGGGGGAGCGGTGGGCGGACGTGGACCTCGGGGTGCTGTCAGCCTGAGCGAGCGGGTTGTGCGATCGGCCTGAGCGACAAGATTCCGACATGCCGTCGGCAAGATATTGCGCCGGACGTGGCAAGCGTGGTCACATGGAATCCAGTTCGTAGTTAGGTCTGCCTAACTATGCCCGCCCCCGCTCGTCAGGAGGCGTCCATGCCCGCTTCTCAGCCCCCGGCGCAGCCGCGGCCGTACCCGGCCGCCGGAGTCTCCATGCGCGACCTGCTGGCCTCCTGCGCGGCCGCGGACGCGATCTCCAGGCCCCCGCGGGACCCCGACCCGATGGCGCCGCAACCCTCTGCGGGACGGGAGCACGAGCACCCGCAGGCCGCGTAGGCGCGGCCCCGCGCGTCAGCGGATCACCACGATCCGCACCCCGATCGTCGCGAACTCCCACATCGCGTCCCCGTCCGCGCGCGACTCGCGGATGGCGCCCGACTTCACTGCCAGGCCGAGGGCCGGTTCCGAGCCCTTGTCCTCGCGGAGGGCGCTGAAGCCGACGACCACGTCGTCCACACTGGTGAAGCGGACGACGTGCTCGACGGGGAGGCCGTCCGTGCCGGTGACCGCGCTCGAGCGGGACGTCACGAAGTACGAGCCCGGCGGCGGGTCGACGTTGCCCGGGGCCACCTTGAACGTGCGCCCGACCTTGTTGTTCCCGCCGACCAGCCAGACCCGGTCGTCGTCCACCGAGTACACGACCCGTTCGCCCGTGCCGGAGCCCGGGGGCAGGGCGGTGGGGCGTTGCCGGTCGCGGGGCGCCTTGGCGGGGGCGGCGGCGGGCGCGGTGCCGGAGCGGGACTTGCCGTTGAGGGCGGGCGGGACGTTCGCCGAGGCCTGGTAGGCGAGGATGCCGACCGCCCCGATGGCCGCCGCGGCGAGCCCGGCCACGATTCCCGCGCTGGTGCCTGCCACGTGCGCCCACCTCTGCGTTCGGTGAAATGTCGGCTGTGTCGAATACGCCGAGCGAAATGTCGTACTTCGTACAGACCGTAGCAGTCGGTGACTGTCCGTTCCGGGCGACCGTGCTCCGGGCGCGAGAGCCGTAGGCTGTTCGCGTGCTCTTGCTCGCTCTGGATACCGCCACCCCCGCCGTCACCGTCGCGCTGCACGACGGTACGGCCGTCATCGCCTCGTCCAGCCAGGTCGACGCGCGTCGGCACGGTGAGCTGCTGCTGCCCGCCGTCGACCGAGTGCTGGCCGAGACAGGGCTGAAACTCGACGCCGTCACCGGGATCGTCGTCGGCATCGGGCCCGGCCCCTACACCGGGTTGCGCGTCGGTCTGATGACCGCCGACACCTTCGGCCTCGCGCTCGGCGTCCCCGTGTACGGCCTGTGCACGCTGGACGGCCTCGCGTACGCGGCCGACATCGAGAAGGGCCCCTTCGTCGTGGCGACCGACGCCCGTCGCAAGGAGGTCTACTGGGCGACGTACGCCGATTCACGCACACGGGTGACCGATCCGGCCGTGGACCGGCCCGCCGACATCGCCGACAAGGTGGCCGGGCTGCCCGCCGTCGGTGCGGGCGCGCTGCTCTACCCGGACACCTTCCCCAGCGCCCACGAGCCCGAGCACGTGTCCGCCGCCGCCCTCGCCTCCCTGGCCGCCGAGAAGCTGGCCGCGGGCGAGGAGCTGCCGGCACCCCGGCCGATGTATCTGCGCAGGCCCGACGCGCAGGTGCCCAAGAACTACAAGGTGGTCACCCCGAAGTGACCGAACCCGTGAAGCCCGTGCTGCGCGAGATGCGCTGGTGGGACATCGACGCGGTCCTCGAGCTCGAGAAGGACCTCTTCCCCGAGGACGCCTGGTCGCGGGGCATGTTCTGGTCCGAGCTGGCCCATGCCCGCGGCTCCGAGGCGACCCGGCGCTACGTCGTGGCGCTGGCCGGCGACCGGCTTGTCGGCTACGGCGGCCTGGCCGCGCAGGGCGAGCTCGGCGACATCCAGACGATCGCTGTGGCCCGCGCGCACTGGAGCACCGGTCTCGGCGGGCTGCTGCTGACCGAACTGCTGCGGGCCGCGACCGACTTCGAGTGCACCGAGGTGATGCTCGAGTGCAGGGTGGACAACGTCCGCGCGCAGAAGCTGTACGAGCGCTTCGGCTTCGAAGCCATCGGCTTCAGACGCGGCTACTACCAGCCGGGGAACGTGGATGCCCTGGTGATGCGGCTGACCGACCCGGCAACCTCCGTGAACGGCGTACAAGGAACCGAGATCAATGGCTGACGAACCCCTGGTCCTGGGGATCGAGACCTCCTGCGACGAGACCGGCGTCGGCGTCGTCCGGGGCACCACCCTGCTGGCGGACGCCGTCGCGTCCAGCGTTGACGAGCACGCCCGCTTCGGCGGGGTCGTGCCGGAGGTGGCGTCCCGGGCGCATCTGGAGGCGATGGTCCCGACCATCGACCGCGCACTGAAGGAAGCGGGCGTGAGCGCGCGGGACCTGGACGGCATCGCGGTCACGGCGGGCCCCGGCCTCGCGGGCGCGCTGCTGGTCGGCGTCTCGGCGGCGAAGGCGTACGCCTACGCGCTGGGCAAGCCCCTGTACGGCGTGAACCACCTGGCCTCGCACATCTGCGTGGACCAGCTGGAGCACGGGGCGCTGCCGGAACCCACGATGGCCCTGCTGGTGAGCGGCGGCCACTCCTCGCTGCTGATGTCCACGGACATCACGTCGGACGTACGGCCCCTGGGCGCGACGATCGACGACGCGGCGGGCGAGGCCTTCGACAAGATCGCCCGCGTGCTGAACCTCGGCTTCCCCGGCGGACCGGTCATCGACCGCTACGCCCGCGAGGGCGACCCGGCGGCGATCTCCTTCCCGCGCGGTCTGACGGGGCCGCGGGATCCGGCGTACGACTTCTCCTTCTCCGGTCTGAAGACGGCTGTGGCCCGCTGGATCGAGGCGAAGCGGGCGGCGGGCGAGGAGGTGCCGGTGCGTGACGTGGCGGCGTCCTTCCAGGAGGCCGTGGTGGACGTGCTGACCCGTAAGGCGGTACGGGCCTGCAAGGACGAGGGCGTCGACCACCTGATGATCGGCGGCGGTGTGGCGGCCAACTCCCGGCTCCGGTCCCTGGCCCAGGAGCGCTGCGAGGCGGCGGGCATCCGACTACGCGTACCACGCCCCAAGCTGTGCACGGACAACGGGGCGATGGTTGCGGCCCTGGGCGCGGAGATGGTGACCCGCGGCCGAGCCGCCTCCGACTGGGACCTCTCGGCGGACTCCTCGCTCCCGGTGACGGAATCGCATGTGCCGGGCGAGTCCCACACCCACGACCACGTGCACGAGGTCGGCAAGGAGAACCTGTACTCGTGACGGTGGCGCTGATGTGGGAGGCGCGTGCGGCCGAGGGCAGGGGCGAGGAGCTGCTCGTGTGGGCACGTGAGCAACGGCTCCCCGAGCAGCCGCTGCGCCGCGAAACCTTCCGAGCCCCGCAGGATCGGGTGCTGGTCATCACGTGGTGGGACGCGCCGTACGACACGCAACTTTCCGAACTACCGGAGCCGCCCGGGGATTTGGTGACCCGCGCGGTTCACCGGTGGCGGTTCGAGTCGGTTGGGCTTGGATGAGCTGAGTACGACAGGCGGTACGGGGCGTCCGGCTGGTGGCCTCGCCACAGCCGGCGGCCGTGTCGGCGTTCCCGGATGGCGCCGAGCGCGGCCTCGCTGAGCCAGTCCAGTGTCGTCCCCGGTCCAGGCGCGGTCCGTCTTCCGCTGTCGGGGCGAGCGGGTCTCAGCTCAGCTCGGTCTCGCAGCGCAGTCGCCGGTCGGGGCCCGGCGTCCGTATCGGTCCGGTCAGCGTGAGCCGTGCCGTGTGCCGTGCGTCCGCGCTCGACGTGCCCAACCTCAGTTCCAGCGCGCCCGGTTCCACCACCCGGTGGCCCGCTCGGTTCGTGAAGGACGACAGGTCCGTGTGGAAGTGGAACGTCACCCGGCGGGACTCGCCCGGCGTCAGTTCCACTCGCTGGTAGCCGATCAGGCGGACGTCCGGGCGGGTGACCGAGGCCACCGGGTCGTGCAGGTACAGCTGGACCACCTCCGTGCCCTCGCGGTCGCCCGGGTTGCGGACCGTCAGTGACACGTCGTACGTGCCGTCCGTCGGGATCTCCGCGTCCGGGGCCGTGAAGTCCTCCCACTCGAATGTCGTGTAGGAGCGGCCGTGGCCGAAGGGGTACAGCGGGGTCGGGTCCAGGTTGCTGACCTCGCCCGCGAGGCCCAGCGGGGGCTGGAGGTAGGTCCAGGGCTGGCCGCCGGGGCTGCTCGGCACGCTCACCGGGAGGCGGCCCGAGGGGTTGACCCGGCCGGACAGGACGCCCGCCACCGCGGGGCCGCCCTCCTCGCCCGGGAAGAAGGCCTGGACCACGGCGCCGAGGCGGTTCTGCCAGCGGCCCAGGGCGTAGGGGCGGCCGGTCAGGAGGACCAGGACCACCGGGACGCCGGTGGCCACCAGTGCGTCGAGGAAGTCGGCCTGTACGCCCGGGAGTTGGAGGTCCTCCGCGTCGCAGCCCTCGCCCGACGTGCCTCGGCCGAACAGGCCGGCCCGGTCGCCCAGGACCGCCACGCACACGTCGGCCTCCGACGCCCGCGCCACCGCCTCGGCGAAGCCGGACGTGTCCGGGTCGGACACCCCGCAACCCTCCGCGAACGTGACCTTCGCGTCCGGGAGTTCGGTTCGGAGCGAGTCGAGGACGGTGGGGATGTCCACGCCCATCGGCACCTCGGGGTGGTGCGTGAGGACGTGGGACGGGAAGGAGTAGCAGCCGAGCATGGCCAGGGGGTCAAAGGCGCGGGGGCCGACGACCGCCACGCGTGTGTCGGGGGAGAGGGGGAGGAGAGTGTTCGGGTTGTCCAGCAGGACCACCGACTCCTCCGCGAGGCGGCGGGCCAGGGCGCGGTTGGCCGTCGAGTCCAGGTCGACCGGGCTTCCCGTCTCCGGCTGCCAGCCCTCGTCGAGGAGGCCCAGCTCGCACTTCTGCAGCAGGACGCGGCGGGCGGCGCGGTCCACCAGGGACTGAGGGATCGTGCCCTCGCGTACGGCGGCCACGAGCGGCTTGCCGTAGCACTTCAACGTCGGCAGCTCGACATCGATGCCGGCCTCCAGCGCCACATGGGCCGCCTCGGCCGGGCTGCCGGCCACCCGGTGCAGCGACTCCAGGAAGCCGATGCCGAAGTAGTCGGCGACCACAGTGCCGGTGAAACCCCATTCCCCGCGCAGGAGTTCGGTCAAAAGGCGCGGGTCCGCCGACGCCGGGATGCCGTCCGTCTCGGTGTACGCCGCCATCACCGAGCGGGCGCCGCCCTCGCGCAGTGCCATCTCGAAGGGAGGGAGGGTGATGTCCGCGAATTCACGGACGCCGGCCCGCACCGGCGCCAGGTTCCGCGCGCCGGCCGACGAGGCGTACCCGGCGAAGTGCTTCAGCGTGGCGACGATCCCGGCACCCTCCAGGCCCCGTACGTACGCCGTGGCGATGGTGCCGACCAGGTACGGGTCCTCGCCGATCGTCTCCTCCACCCGGCCCCAGCGCAGATCGCGGACCACGTCGAGGACGGGCGCCAGACCCTGGTGGACGCCGACCGAGCGCAGGTCGTGGCCTATCCGGTCGCCCAGCACCTCGACCAGCTCCGGGTCGAAGGTCGCGCCCCAGGCCAGCGGGACGGGGTACGCCGTCGCCTGCCATGCCGTGAACCCCGCCAGGCACTCCTCGTGCGCGACCGCCGGAATGCCGAAGCGGCCCGCGTCGGCGATGCGGCGCTGGGCGCGGGCCAGTGCCTGCGCGCCCAGCGCCGGGTCCACGGGGGCCGTGCCGAAGGAGCGGGTCAGCTGGCCGAGGCCCAGCGTGATCAGCTCGTCCCAGTCGTAGTCGGAGGTCATCTCGCGCTGGAGGGGCGCGACTCCGTCGCCGTCGGTGGCGGCGCCCACCCACACGCCGTACAGCTGTGCGGTCTTCTCCTCCAGGGTCATCCGGGACAGCAGGTCGTCGACGCGGGCGGCGGCGGGCAGGGAGGAATCGCGCCATGGGGCGATGGTCATGGAACTCCTGTCAGGGGGGAGGGGGGTGGGCTGCCCCGGGTGGTTCGGGTTCACTTGCCGCCCACGCCCATCAGGCCGCCCACCAGCGCGCGGCGGGCCACCAGGTACACGGCGAAGATGGGGATGCCGGAGAGGACGACCGAGGCGAGCAGGGCGGGGATGTTCACGCCGAACTGGCTCACGTAGTTGAACAGGCCGAGGGTCAGCACGCGCGGGCCGTCGGACTGGGTGAAGATCAGCGGGAAGAGGAAGCCGTTCCAGGCCTGGAGCGCCGAGTAGATGACCACGGTGCTGATGCCGCCCTTGGTCATCGGGATGACCAGCTGGAACAGCATGCGGGTGGCCGAGGCGCCGTCCAGGGCCATCGCCTCGTACAGCTCCTCGGAGATGTCCCGCAGCGTGCCGGTGAGGATCAGCACCGACACCGGCATCGCGAAGGCCGCCGTCGGCAGGATGATCGCGAGGAGGCTGTCGTACAGGTTCAGCTTGGCGATCATCAGGTACAGGGGGACCACGACGGCCTGCGCCGGGATCGCCACGCCGAGCAGGAACAGCCGGAACGCGGAACCCGACCAGATGTTCCGGGTCCGTACGGCGACGTAGGCGAGGGGCACGCACAGGACGAGGACGATCGCCACGACCGCCGCCGCCACGACCACCGTGTTCCACAGGAAGTGGCCGAACCCGTTGTGCAGGACGGTGTTGTAGTTGTCCAGGGTCGGATGGGTGGGCGGCTTCAGGGCGTTGTTGCCCAGGGCCTGGTCCTGATTGGTGAGGGAGGCCGAGATCATCGCGTAGATCGGGATGATCACGACCGCCAGCCAGATCACCGAGCCCAGACCGGACAGCGGGTTGGGGCGCTTGGTCCAGTGCCTGCGGCGGGGCGGCTTCGATGCGGCGGTCGGCTTCGGGGTCTTCACGGGACGCGGCAACGTATCGTGTGACACTTCGTCACATTCCTTCCCGGGTGCTGCGCATCGCGCCGAAACCGGACAGTCTCACCATCAGCAGGGACAGCGCGGTCGCGGCCACCACCAGGAAGGAGGCGATGGCGCTCGCGTAGCCGAAGTCGTAGCTCTTGAAGCCCGCCTCGTACATCAGGTACGGCAGGATTGCCGTGTCGGTGCCGGGGCCGCCCTGGGTGAGGATCAGGACGGTCTCGAAGTAGGTCAGCGAACCGACGATCATCAGCACACCGGATGTGGTGGCCGTGTTGCGCAGCTGGGGCAGCGTGATCGAGAAGAACTGGCGGTAGCGTCCGGCTCCGTCGATGGCCGCCGCCTGGTACAGGACCTCGGGGATCTGCCGCGCGCCGCCCTGGTAGATCAGGGTGTGGAACGGGATGAACTGCCAGCCGCCGACGAACACGATCGCCAGGAACGCGCCGTTGGTCGAGCCGAGGGTGTCCGAGCGGATGATGCCGAAGTTCGGGTCGAGCAGCGCGTAGAACAGCAGCGAGATGGCCGTCGACGACAGCAGGAACGGCACGAAGAAGATCGCCGACAGGATCGCGCGGTTGCGCTGCCGGCCCGCCGCCCAGACGCCGAGCAGCAGGGAGACGACCGTCTGGAAGCCCCAGCTCACCACCGTGAGCAGCACGGTGACCGTGAGGGACTGGGCCAGGCGGTCGTCGCCGAGGAGCTTGCGCCAGTTGGCGAGGCCGACCGGCTTGGGGTCGCCGAGGCCGTTCCACTGGGTGAAGGACAGATAGAACGCCAGCACCATGGGGGCGACGGCGAAGAACGCGAAGAACAGGACGCCGGGCAGGGCCCAGGCGGCGTGCGGGCGGCCCGCCCTGACGCGCGAGCCGCCGTCGGGACGGCCCGCTTCGATGCGCGAGCCGTCCTTCACTGCCGTTGTGCTCACTTCAGCCCCTTCAGAGCCGACACGAACTGCGCCGGCGAGGACTTGCCCACGAACAGCTTGTTGATCTCGGTGAGCATCGGCGTCGACACGTTCGGGTCGACGGCCTGGTCCCAGCTCAGCGTGAACGCCGGGGCCTGCTGCACCATCTCGTACTGGAACTTGGCGAACTCCGGGTTCGGCGAGGCGTCCAGCAGCTTCTCGGCGTTCGTGGTGGTCGGGATGTCACCGTTGGCGACCAGGGCCTTGGCGTACGTCTCCGAGGCGGCGTCGCGCAGGAAGGCGATCGCGGCGTCCTTGTTGGACGTACGGGCGTTCACGGACCAGTAGTTGGTCGGGTTGCCGACGACGTTGCGGATGTCGCCCGCGCCGCCCTCGAACGAGGGGAACGCGAACCAGCCCAGGTTGTTCTTGGCGAAGTCCGGGAACTTGCCGAGCTGGGTCGAGTACTCCCACGAGCCCATGAGGTGCATGGCGGCCTTGCCCTTGGCGAAGACGGCCGGCGCGCCACCGTTGGTGTAGGCGACCGAGTTGTAGCCCTTGCCGAAGGCGCCGTCGTCGATGAGCTGCTTGACCGTCTCGGCGGCCTTGAGGACGGCCGGGTCGCCCCAGCCCGCGGAGTCGCCGTTCTTGATGCGGTCGAAGACCTGGGGGCCGCCGATACGGTCGACCAGGTACTCCAGCCACATCAGCTCGGGCCAGATGTCCGCGCCGCCGAGCGCGAACGGGGTGATCTTGGCCTTCTTCAACTTGGCGTTGATGTCGAGCAGTTGGCCCCAAGTGGTGGGCGGCGTGAGCTTCTGCTCGGCGAAGACCGTCTTGTTGTAGAACATGATCACCGGCTGCATACCGCGCATCGGGATGCCGTAGTTGCGGCCGCCCAGTGCGCCCGCCGCCAGGACCGACGGCAGAAAGCCGCTCCCCAGGACCGGGTCGGACTTGATGATGTCGGTCAGGTCGACCAGCTGGTTCGCGTCCTTGTACGCCTTGATGGAGCCGCCGCCCCAGTTGAAGAACACGTCGGGCGCGTTGGGCGAGCCCATCGCCGTGCGCAGCTTGGCCGGGTAGTCCGCGCCCGGCACCTTCTCCAGCTTGATCTTGCCGTTCGCCTTCTTGGCGGCCGCGGAGGCGTTGAACCGGCTGACGGCCTTGGCCTGTATCGCGGCCGCGTCGTCGCCGTATACGAAGGCGGTGAGCGTGCCGCCGCTGCCGGAACCTCCGGAGGAGCCGCAGGCCGAGAGTCCGGCGGTGAGCAGAGTGGTGGCGCCGGCGCCGAGTATCCAGCGCCTGCTGAAGGTACGCCCGCCGTTGGACGTTGTGGACTCCATGACCCAGCCTCTCGCGAATGTTTCGAATCAAACTACGAATGTTCCGGGAACGTATGGCGAGACTGGGGCTTCGTCAAGAGGTTGTGCAGGGATTACGATCGCCGACATGAAGCCTGGGAAGTCCGTGGAAACACAGACAGCAACGCTCGCCGAAATCGCCCGTGAGGCCGGCGTGTCCGCTCCGACTGTTTCGAAGGTCCTCAACGGCCGCGCCGACGTCGCCCCCTCGACCCGCACCCGCGTCGAGGAGCTGCTGCGCGCCTACGGCTACCGTCGCCGGCGGGCCGAGGCTTCCCGCTCGCCCCTGATCGACCTGGTCTTCCACGAGCTGGAGAGTGCCTGGGCGATGGAGGTCATCCGGGGCGTGGAGAACGTGGCGCGGGACGCGGGCCTGAGCGTGGTCCTGTCCGAGTCCGCCGGGCGGCTCACGCCGGGACGCACCTGGGCCGACCAGGTCGCCGCCCGCCGCCCGCACGGCGTGATCCTCGTGCTGTCCGGGCTCGACGAGTCCCAGCGCGCGCTGCTGACGAGCCGCTCGATCCCGTTCGTCGTGATGGACCCGGCGGGCGACCCCGGCGACGACGTGCCCTCGATCGGCGCCACCAACTGGCAGGGCGGACTCGCCGCGACCCGGCACCTCGTCGAGCTGGGCCACACCCGCATCGGCGCGCTGAGCGGGCCCTCCCGGATGATGTGCAGCCGCGCCCGCGTGGACGGCTACCGCGCGGCGCTGGAGACGGCCGGGCTGCCGGTCGACCCCTCACTGATCGTCACCGGCGACTTCCACCACGAGGCCGGCTACCGGCTGGGCCTGGAGCTGCTGCGCCGCCCGGACCGGCCCACCGCGATCTTCGCGGGCAACGACCTCCAGGCGCTCGGGCTGTACGAGGCGGCGCGCGAGCTGGGGCTGCGCATCCCGGAGGACCTGAGTGTGGTCGGCTTCGACGACCTGCCGGTGGCGCGCTGGGTGGGGCCGCCGCTGACGACCGTACGGCAGCCCCTGACGGAGATGGCCGAGGCCGCGGCCCGGCTGGTGCTCGACCTGGGCCGTGAGGAGGACTCCCCGGCGGCGAGGCGGGTGGAGCTGGCGACCAGCCTGGTGGTGCGCAGCAGCACGGCGGCGCCGGCGAAGTGACGCGGGTGGCCGGACCTCCGAAGCCAATCGGTTGTTAAACCGCAACTTTCGGCGGCGTCCGTAGCGCGCAGTTCAACTCGCTCATCCACGACGAGGACGGCACCTACCGCACGTCCCTCTGATTCAACGGGCTCGGTCCCGGACGGTGGTTCGGTGACGTTCGGGTTCAACGCGCCCTGGAGCGGGAGCAATCCGGCGCCTACCGGCACGCTGGAAAGGTGAGATTTTCCGAAGAAAACCGTCTCGCGTTGCTTCTCCTAACAGTCTCCTAATAATTCGGACTTACGTTCCTGCTCGTGACGGGACACAAGGAGAACGGCGACGAGAGCAGACGGCGGAGCCGGCGGTCGGCAGTGCTCAAGGCCGCCGGTCTCACGCTTGCGGCCGCACTGGTGCTCGCGAGCGCCGCGGCGGGCTGGGCGTACTGGCACCTCAACGACAACATCAAGAGCGTCGACATCAACAGCGCGCTCGGCGACGACCGCCCCGCGCGGCCTCTGGTGACCCCGTCGGCCACCGCCTCCGCGAGCGCCGGCCCGCTGCCGACCGAGGCCCTGAACATCCTGGTCCTGGGCTCGGACTCGCGCAGCGGCAAGGAGAACAAGGCCCTTGGCGGCGGCGACAGTTCGGGCGCCCGCTCCGACACGGCGATGGTCGTGCACATCGACGCGGGCCGCACCTCGGCCACCGTCGTCAGCATCCCGCGCGACACGCTGGTCACCCGGCCGTCCTGCCCGCTGCCGTCCGGGGGGTCCACGGCGGTGGCGTACAACGCGATGTTCAACAGCGCCTACTCGGTGGGCGGGCCGGTGTGCGCGGTGAAGACGGTCGAGTCGATCACCGGCGTCCGCATGGACCACTACATCGAGATCGACTTCTCCGGCTTCGCAAAGCTGGTCGACGCCCTCGGCGGGGTCGACGTCACCACGGACCAGGACATCGACGACGACCTGAGCCATCTGCACCTGAAGAAGGGCCCGCACCACCTCGACGGCACCCAGGCCCTGGCCCTCGCCCGCACCCGGCACGGCATAGGCGACGGCAGCGACCTCGGCCGCATAGGCCTCCAGCAGAAACTGGTCAAGGCGCTGCTGGAGCAGATGGCCGCGACGAGCCTCCTCACCGATCCGGCCAAGCTGTACCGGGCCGCGGACGCGGCCACCGCCGGCCTGACCACCGACACCGGCCTCGACTCCCTGAGCGAACTGATGAACCTCGGCCAGAGCCTGAAGGACCTCTCGGCGGACAACGTCAGGACGGTGATGATGCCCGTCGTACCCGCACCCTCCGACCACAACCGGGTGGTGGCCCGGGAGCCCGCGGCGAGCACACTCTGGGAGTCGCTGCGCTGATTTTCAGCATCCGGTGCTGTGGAAAAAAAATCTTCGAAGAAGTCCGGCGTGTGTGTCGATCCGCGTCGTCGCCGTTCGACGCAATGGGTGAGAGGCGGGGACAGCCCCGCCGCCACCCGAGGAGTCACCATGCCGCGCTACCTGTCCATCGTGCGTATCGACGAGACCACCACCCCGCCGGAGGGCCCGAGCCCCGAGCTGATGGAACGGATGGGCGCCCTGATCGAGGAGATCACCAAGGCCGGCGTCATGCTCGACACGGCCGGCCTGCTCCCGCAGAGCGAGGGCAAGCGGGTCCACTGGGAGGGCGGGAAGGTCACCGTCACGGACGGGCCGTTCACCGAGTCCAAGGAGGTCGTCGGCGGTTACGCCATCACCCAGTGCAAGGACCTCGACGAGGCCGTCGAGTGGACCAAGCGGTTCGTGCAGACCCACGAGGAGTACTGGACGGTGACCTGCGAGGTCCGGGAGATCGCCGAGGGCTGACATTCCTTGGCGTACGGCCGCCGGGGGTGTTGCATGGTGGGTTGTGGAACCGCAGCCCACCACCGCCCACGCGATCGAGACCGTCTTCCGCCTGGAGTCCCCGCGCGTCATCGCCGGCGTCGCCCGCATCGTGCGGGACGTCGGCATCGCCGAGGAACTCGCGCAGGACGCCCTCGTCGCGGCCCTGGAGCAGTGGCCTAGGGACGGCGTGCCCGCCAACCCGGGCGCCTGGCTCATGGCCACCGCCCGCAACCGTGCCGTCGACCTGGTCCGGCGCCGGGAGCGCTACGCCCGCAAGCTCGCGGAGATCGGCCGGGACCTGGAGACCACCGCCCCGCCGGAGGAGCCCGCCGACCCGGACGACATCGACGACGACCTGCTCCGCCTGGTCTTCACCGCCTGCCACCCGGTGCTGTCCGCCGAGGCGCGCACCGCGCTCACCCTGCGCCTGCTGGGCGGCCTGACCACGGCGGAGATCGCCCGCGCCTTCCTGGTCCCGGAGTCGACCATCGCCCAGCGCATCGTGCGCGCCAAGCGGACGCTGGCGGTGAAGAACGTCGCCTTCGAGGTGCCGTACGGCCCCGACCGCGAGGCCCGCCTCGGCTCCGTCCTGGACGTCATCTACCTGATCTTCAACGAGGGGTACGCGGCCACGGCCGGCGACGACTGGCTGCGCCCCGGCCTGTGCGAGGACGCCCTGCGTCTGGCCCGCGTCCTCGCCTCGCTCATGCCGAAGGAGCCCGAGGTCCACGCCCTGGCCGCGCTCCTGGAGTTCCAGGCGTCCCGCGCCGCCGCCCGCACCGGCCCCGACGGTTCGCCGGTCCTCCTCGGGGACCAGAACCGCCGCCGTTGGAACCGCATGCTCATCGCCCGCGGCGTCACCGCCCTCGCCCGCGCCGACGCCACGGCCACCGGCGCCCCGGGGCCGTACGCCCTCCAGGCGGCGATCGCCGCGTGCCACGCACACGCGGACACGTACGAGGACACGGACTGGCCGACGATCGCCACCCTGTACGGCCTGCTCGCGGCCCGAACCCCGTCCCCGGTGATCGAGTTGAACCGCGCGGTGGCCGTGTCCATGGCGCACGGCCCGGCACAGGCCCTGGAGATCGTGGACGCCCTCGCCGCCGAACCGACCCTCCGCGACTATCACTTGCTGCCCAGCGTGCGCGGGGACCTGTTGGCACGGCTGGGGCGTACGGCCGAGGCCCGCGAGGAGTTCGCACGGGCCGCGGAGCTGGCGCGCAACGAGCGGGAGCGGGCGTTGTTGCTGGCCAGACAGGACGAGTTGTCACCATGAATCAGCTCGCTGTTCACTCGTAAGTACGTTCCTCTCACGTCTCGTTGGCCTCTACACTGACTTCGCCGCTGTGGAACGGCTGTGTGGTCGCCTGGGGGACAGACGCCGACCCGGCCGCGCGCGGCAACTCGGAACTTCGATGTCATCCGATCCGTGGGGGGTCGACAACTTGAGACTGTTCACGCGCCGCCATGCCGCGGCGCTCGCCACCGCTGCCGTGCTCGCGGCGACGGGCACACTGGTGACCGCGCCGGGCGCCATGGCCGACGACGCCGGTCCCTGGCCCGGCACCGAGGGCAAGATCCTCGTCGACGGGGGGAGGCTGATCGACCCGGCGACCGGGACCGTCACCACCCTCCAGAACGCCTATGGCACGGACTCGGCCTGGGCGCCGGACGGCAGCCGCTTCATCAACAGCTCGGGCCAGATCAAGAGCTACCGGCCCAGCGGCTCGACGCCGATCACGCTGCCCTGGGCCGAGGGTGTCCGCTCCAGCGCCGCGTACGAGGACCTGACCTTCGGCTGGAACGGACGCTACGTCGTCTTCTCCACCGGCGGCCAGCTCGCCTACGGTCCCTCCGACGGCTCGTGGGCGCCGCGCCCGCTGCTGTCGGCCGCCCAGGAACCGTCCACCGTCTGTGACACCGACCCGACCGTGAACGACTCGGGCCTGGTCGCCTTCGAGCGCGGGATCAACTCCGGCTGCTCCGACAACGCCGGGGTGTACGTCTACGACGGGTCCGCGAACACGGTCAAGCGGATCCTCACCGACGCCCGCCAGCCCGCCTGGTCGCCCGACGGCACCAAGCTGGCCTTCGTCCGCGCCGACGCCGACGGCAAGCCCCAGATCTTCACGGCGAACGCCGACGGCACGGACGTCAAGCAGGTCACCACCGGACCGGGCTACTACGCCAACCCGTCCTGGTCGCCCACCGGCACGCGCATCGTCCTCGACGCGTACGCCTTGGGCGACAGCGCCAGCGTGCACTCCACCCAGTACGTCGACCTGGCCACCGGCGAGCTGACCACGGTCGCGGAGAACGCGCCCGGCAACAACCCCAGTTGGCAGCCGCTGCGCAAGAACACCACCGCCCGGGTCTGGGGCTCCGACGCCTACGCCACCAACATCGCCTCCTCGCGCTGGAGTTGGAACACGGTCGGCAAGAGCGAGCCGGGTCTGCTGGACGCCAAGGCCGCGGTGCTGGTCAACCGGGACGACGTGGCGTACTCGCTCACCGCGCCCGCGCTGGCCGGCAAGAAGCAGGGCCCCGTGCTGGCGACGCCGAAGACGGGGCTGTCGACGGCGGTGAAGAACGAGCTGAAGCGGACGCTGAAGCCGGGCGCGAACGTCTGGATGGTCGGCAGCACGTCGATCCTGTCCACCAACATCGCCGCACAGTTGAAGACCCTCGGCTACGTCCCGAAGCGGATCTCCGCCACGGACCGCTACGCGACGTCCGTCTCGGTGGCCAAGGTGGTGACCACCAGCCCGAAGTACGTGTTCCTGGCCAGTGGCACCGACTACAAGGCGGCCCTTCCGGCGGCCGCCGCGGCAGGCGCCGACGGCACCGGCAGCACGGGCAGCCTCGTCCTCACGGACGGCAGCAAGCTGAGCTCGTCGGTGAAGTCGTACCTGAACAGCCTGAACCCCGACAAGACCATGGTCATCCCGGTGGGGTCCGCGGCGAAGTACGCGCTGACGCACTCGTCCTTCTCCCGCTGGCCGTCGACGTACTACTACTACCCGATCACTGCGAGCACCGACGAGGGCCTCTCGGTGGCCGTCGCCAAGTTCTGGTGGACCACGCCGGGCCAGGTCACCCTCGCCTACGCCGGCTCCTGGCGCGACGGGGTGTCCGCGGGCTCGGCGATGAACATCTACGGGCCGATCCTGTGGACCTCCAGGCCCGGTCTGTCGAGTGAGATCAAGAGCTACCTGCTGCGCGAAGCCGCGGGCACGCAGGCCGCGATCGCCTTCGGTGACACCGGCTCGGTCACGCTGGGCGCGCTGAACACGGCAGGCTCGTCGATCAGCGCGAACGGCAACGAGTTCGTGTACCAGCCGTTCTACAACGGCGTCCCGCCCACGGGCACGCAGGCCCTGTCCCTGCGCACGGCGGGCGAGGCGCCCGCCGCCGCGCCCAACGCGCCCAAGTCCGGTCCGGTGGCCGCCGAGCCGAACCTGGACTCGCTCAGGACGGCCCACCGCCAGTAGCGGTCGTCGCTGTCGCGGGGGCCCCGATCAGCATGGTCGGCGCCCCCGCGACGCGCGTCAGGAACACGGTCGCCGCGTTCGGCCCCTGCGGCCTGACCTTGCGCCTCAGCTCCTCCGGCTCGACGGCCGACCCGCGCTTCTTGACGGTGAGCGTCCCGACGCCCCGCTCCCGCAGCAGGGCCTTCAACTTCTTCACGTTGAAGGGGAGTCGGTCGGTGATCTCGTACGCGACCGCGTACTCGGTGGCGACGAGTTCATCGGCCGTGACATAGGCGATGGTGGCGTCGATCAGCCCGCCGCCCACTTCCTCGGCGACCTCGGCCACCAGATGGGCCCGGATGACGGCGCCGTCGGGCTCGTACAAGTACCGCCCCACGGACCGCACTTGGGGATCCGGCAGCCCCCGCCCGAGCAGCGTGCGCGGTCCGGGCAGCAGTGTGGCCCGCACGCCGGCGTCCCGCCCGGTGCCGAACCACAGCACCGCCTCCTTCACGTCGCCGCCGTCCGAGATCCACTCGGCCTCGGCGTCCGCAGGCACCGCCTCGTGCGGAATGCCCGGCGCGATCTTGAGGGCGGCAACCCGGGCGTCCTGGGCCGCGCCGACCGCCCACGACAGCGGCGGCGAGTAGGCCTCCGGGTCGAAGATCCGGCCTCTGCCTCCCCTTCGTGCGGGGTCGACGAACACGGCGTCGTACGCCGATGTGTCGACCTCTGTGACGTCCGCCTCCCGTACCTCGATCAGCTTCTCAAGCCCCAGCACCTCGGCGTTCGCCCGTGCGACCGCGGCCGTCAGCGGGTCCCGGTCCACCGCGAGCACCCGGATCCCGGCGCGGGCGAGGGCGATCGCGTCGCCGCCGATGCCGCAGCACAGGTCGGCGACGGAGGTGACGCCCAGCTCCGCAAGCCGTGCCGCGCGGTACGTCGCCACGCTGGTCCGCGTCGACTGCTCGACCCCGTTCGGCGTGAAGAACATCCGCCCCGCGTCCTCGGCGCCGAACTTCGCCGCCGCCCGCTGCCGCAGCCGGGCCTGGCCGAGCGCCGCCGACACCAGATCGGCAGGGTGCTCGCGGCGCAGGCGGGTGGCGACGGCGAGTTCGTCGGCCGGGTCGGTGTCGCGCACCTCGTCGAGGAGAGCGCGGCCCTCGGGGGTGAGCAGCGAGCGGAAGGAGAGCAGGTCGTTCACCAGGTCATTGTGGGCCAGTCGGTGGACACTGCGCCTCCGGCGGCGGTGTCGGGCCGGGTTCGGGGCGGGTGCCTGCGAGGATCCGACACCATGCGACTGGTAGTACAAAATGACAAAAAGAGGGCACTGGGCGGGCGAGGGGCCGTCCGGAGCGGCCTCGCCGTGCTCGCCGTCGCCGCGGTCGTCTCCGGTTGCTCGGGGCTGGACGAGGAGCGGGTCGTACGGTCGGCCCAGGGCCCGCAGCCACTCAAGGCGCCCGCCGCCGCGCTGGACAACTACGCCGCCCGTCTGCACGCCGACCACTACGCCATGGCGGCCGCCGCACGGCGCTGGGGCCTGGGCCGGATCCCGCTGACACCCCCGCCGCCCCCGAAGCACAAGCCGAGGATCACCGCCCGCGACGGCTTCCAGGTCGACGGCCAGGTGGAGGACGACCTCCCACCCGTCTTCACCACGATCCCCACGAAGCAGAAGGTCGTCTTCCTCACCATCGACGACGGCGCCGAGAAGGACCCGGCGTTCCTGCGCATGATGAGCGAACTGAAGGTCCCGTACAGCGCCTTCCTCAGCAACTACCTGGTGAAGGACGACTACGGCTACTTCCGCAGGATGCAGTCGCAGGGGGTCTCCCTCAACAACCACACCCTCACGCATCCCTATCTGCCGGGTCTGTCCTACGAGGAACAGAAGGACGAGATCTGCGGCATGCAGGCCATCATGAAGAAGCAGTTCGGCAAGGCCCCGACCGTCTTCCGGCCGCCGTACGGCAACTACAACGGGGACACCCTGCGCGCGGCCAAGACCTGCGGGATCAAGTACGCGCCGATCTGGGACGAGGAAGTCTTCGTCGACCACTGGGAGTACCGGGAGCCGGACCAGAACCTGCACCCCGGCGACATCGTGCTCACCCACTTCCGCGGCCGTGAGGACTGGAACGGCACGATGATCGACGACATGCGCCGGTTCCTGAACAGGGTCACCCGCGAGGGGTACGCGGTGGCACGCCTGGAGGACTACCTGTGAGGCGGCGGACGGCGGCGGGTCACCAGCGGCCGACCGCCGCCGTCCTTGCGGCCGCCTGCCTCCTCACCGGCTGCGCCCAGTCGGTCGACCCCATCGAACGGCTGGGCAAGAAGGCGGCCCAGGGCGTACGGTCCCACAGCCCGGCCGCCGAACCGCCGTACCGCCACTGGGGCCTGGCGGCCCCGCTGGCCAGCGCGCCGAAGCCGGCCGCCCGCACCCTGGCGCCCCACTCCGCGGGCCCGGGGCTGCCCCCTGTCGTGGACCACGTCACCACCCCCGACAAGGTCGTCTTCCTCACCTACGACGACGGCGCCGAGAAGGACCCGCGGTTCGTCGACATGGTCCGCGAACTGCGGCTCCCGGTCAGCCTGTTCCTCACGGACAGTGTGGTCGGCCCGGGGTACGGCCACTTCGCCCGCCTCCAGTCGGTCGGCGCGAGCATCCAGAACCACACCCTCGACCATCCGGCGATGCGGGGACTGCCGTACGCCGGACAGCGCGCCGAGATCTGCGGCCAGCAGGACAAACTCAAGTACCGCTTCGGCATCCGCCCCCGCCTGTTCCGCCCGCCCTACGGCACGTACGACACGACGACCCTGCGCGCGGCCGCGGACTGCGGTGTGTCAGCGGTCGTCCTCTGGCGTGCCGCGACGACGCCCGACGGCATCTCCTACACCCGGGGCGAGAAGCACCTGCACCCCGGCGACATCGTCCTGGTGGGCCCCGACGAGTCCAGGGGCCCCACCCTGAGAGAACGCACGCTCCGCCTGCTGCGCCGAGCCCAGAGGGAGGGGCTGACGGTGGGGCGGCTGGAGGACTACCTGTAGGGGGGCCGATCGGGGTGCCGGGGAGGGAACTCCGGCTGACGCGCCGCGGGCAATTGGCACTCCGCTTGACCGAGTGCTAATCGCGGTCATAGTCTCGGCTCTGGCACTCGGTAGACGAGAGTGCCAACAACGCGACGGGCAGGTCCGGCACCCGCGACGACGGATCCACCTGGTCGCCACCTCAGACAGTTAACCCCGTGAGATCTCCGAAGGGGGAGGTCGGATCGTGACGACCACCAGCTCCAAGGTTGCCATCAAGCCGCTCGAGGACCGCATCGTGGTCCAGCCGCTGGACGCCGAGCAGACCACGGCCTCGGGCCTGGTCATTCCGGACACCGCCAAGGAGAAGCCCCAGGAGGGCGTCGTCCTGGCCGTGGGCCCGGGCCGCTTCGAGAACGGCGAGCGCCTGCCGCTCGACGTCAAGACCGGCGACATCGTGCTGTACAGCAAGTACGGCGGCACCGAGGTGAAGTACAACGGCGAGGAGTACCTCGTCCTCTCGGCTCGCGACGTGCTCGCGATCATCGAGAAGTAATTCATCTCCACCACATTGCCTGACGCTGCGCCCCTGGCCCCCGCGACCACTAGTGAAGCCGGGCGCCCGGGGCGCAGTGCCTTTTTCACCCACAGATTTCCGAGAGGGCTCCCGCTGTCATGGCGAAGATCCTGAAGTTCGACGAGGACGCCCGTCGCGCCCTCGAGCGCGGCGTCAACAAGCTGGCCGACACGGTCAAGGTGACGATCGGCCCCAAGGGCCGCAACGTCGTCATCGACAAGAAGTTCGGCGCCCCGACCATCACCAACGACGGCGTCACCATCGCCCGCGAGGTCGAGATCGAGGACCCGTACGAGAACCTGGGCGCCCAGCTGGTGAAGGAGGTGGCGACCAAGACCAACGACGTTGCTGGTGACGGCACCACCACCGCCACCGTGCTGGCCCAGGCTCTCGTCCGCGAGGGTCTGAAGAACGTCGCCGCCGGCGCCTCCCCGGCCGCCCTGAAGAAGGGCATCGACGCCGCGGTCAAGGCCGTGTCCGACGAGCTGCTCGCCACGGCCCGGCCGATCGACGAGAAGTCCGACATCGCCGCCGTCGCCGCGCTGTCCGCCCAGGACCAGCAGGTCGGCGAGCTCATCGCCGAGGCGATGGACAAGGTCGGCAAGGACGGTGTCATCACCGTCGAGGAGTCCAACACCTTCGGTCTGGAGCTGGACTTCACCGAGGGTATGGCCTTCGACAAGGGCTACCTGTCGCCGTACTTCGTGACGGACCAGGAGCGCATGGAGGCCGTCCTGGAGGACCCCTACATCCTCATCAACCAGGGCAAGGTCTCCTCCATCGCGGACATGCTGCCGCTGCTCGAGAAGATCATCCAGACCAACGCCTCGAGGCCGCTGCTGATCATCGCCGAGGACGTCGAGGGCGAGGCCCTGTCGACCCTGGTCGTCAACAAGATCCGCGGCACCTTCAACGCGGTCGCGGTCAAGGCCCCGGGCTTCGGCGACCGCCGTAAGGCGATGCTGCAGGACATGGCGATCCTCACCGGCGCCACGGTCATCTCCGAGGAGGTCGGCCTCAAGCTCGACCAGGTCGGCCTCGACGTGCTGGGCTCCGCCCGCCGCGTGACGGTCACCAAGGACGACACCACGATCGTGGACGGCGCCGGCAAGACCGAGGACGTCCACGGCCGCGTCGCCCAGATCAAGGCCGAGATCGAGAACACGGACTCCGACTGGGACCGCGAGAAGCTCCAGGAGCGCCTCGCGAAGCTGGCCGGCGGCGTGTGCGTGATCAAGGTCGGCGCCGCCACCGAGGTGGAGCTGAAGGAGAAGAAGCACCGTCTGGAGGACGCCATCTCCGCGACCCGCGCCGCGGTCGAGGAGGGCATCGTCTCCGGTGGTGGCTCCGCGCTCGTCCACGCCGCCAAGGTCCTCGAGGGCAACCTCGACAAGACCGGCGACGAGGCCACCGGTGTCGCCGTCGTCCGCCGCGCGGTCGTCGAGCCGCTGCGCTGGATCGCCGAGAACGCCGGCCTGGAGGGCTACGTCATCACCTCCAAGGTCGCCGAGCTCGACAAGGGCCAGGGCTTCAACGCCGCCACCGGCGAGTACGGCGACCTGGTCAAGGCCGGCGTCATCGACCCGGTGAAGGTCACCCGCTCCGCCCTGGAGAACGCCGCGTCCATCGCCGCCCTCCTCCTGACGACCGAGACCCTGGTCGTCGAGAAGAAGGAAGAGGAAGAGCCGGCCGCCGCGGGCCACGGCCACGCCCACTGAGGCACGCGACAGCTCACGGAGAAGCCCCCGTTCCCGCCATGGGAACGGGGGCTTCGCCCCTCGCGGGCGTATGTGGGGTGGGCGGGTTCAGTTCTCCAGCGCCTCCAGCGCCCCCAACTGCGCCAGCAGGCCGAGACGGTCGTACTGCCACCAGCCCTCGGCGATCTTTCGGTCCTCGCCGAAGCGGAAGACCGTCGTGCCGGTCATCGTGACCTGCTTCCCGGTCTGGGGCAGGCCCAGGAACTCGCCCTTGTGCGTGCCGCTCCACGTCCACCGGTTGCACACCCGGTCGCCCTGGGTGATTTGGTCCTCGACGGTGAAGGCGAAGTCGAAGCCGGCCCGCCACATGCCGATCTCCCGCCGCATCGCGTCCATGCCGAGGGTGTCCTGCTCGTTCGCGGGATCGTGGTCGTGGTAGCTCTCGGCGAGCAGGCCGTCCAGCGGCGGCAGTTCGCCCTCGGTGGCCACCGTCTCGAAGAACCGCCGCGCGCCCGCCGCGCACAACTGCTCGTCCCGTACGACCTCCAGGTCCGTGAACGTCGGCATCTCGTCGCACAGCGCGACCATCTCGCGGAAGATCTTGTCGGTCTCCGGGAGGTTGGAGTTGCGCATCGCGTCCTCGTACGACGCGAACTCCACGATCTCGATGATGTGCGACGTGTCCGACCGGTCCCGGCCGACCAGATCGTGCGTCGCGGTCCGCTTCCCCTTGGTCTGCTCGACCCAGTCGTCCATGAGCCGGTCCAACTCGTCGAACCGGCTGGTCCTGCACTCGATGAGCTGTACGAACGTCATGACGCCGCCTCCGGCCCCCCTGGGTCCGGTTCCCTCAAGCCCATTTTCCCACCGGAACGCTCACTGCGGGCCGTACTTGCGCCCCGTCCGTGACGTGATTCCGCCCAGCAGCCCGCGCGGCGCCACCTTCGCCAGGCCCATCAGCGCCTTGTAGCGCGGGTCCGGGATGGACAGCGTCCTGCCGTGCGCGAGGTCCGCGAGCGCCGCCGCGACCACCTTGTCCGCGTCGAGCCACATCCAGCCGGGGATGTTGTCCGTGCCCATCCCGGCCCGCTGGTGGAACTCCGTGCGCACGAAGCCCGGGGCCAGCGCCATCAGGCGGACGCCCGTACCGGCCAGGTCCCGCGCCGCGCCCTGCGTGAACTGCACGACCCACGCCTTCGACGCCCCGTACGTACCCCGCGGCACGAACGCCGCCACCGAGGCCACGTTCACGACCCCGCCGCGCCCGCGCTCCCGCATCGCCTCGGTCGCCGCCGACGTCAGCCGCAGCACCGCCTCGATGTGCACCTTGAGCATCTTCAGCTCGTCGGCCATCGGTACCTCGAGATAGCGGCCCTTGTTGCCGAAGCCCGCGTTGTTGACCAGCAGGTCGACCGGGTTGCGGCGGTCGCCGAGCCGGGCGGCGACCTTCTCGATGCCGGCGTCCTCGGCCAGGTCGGCGGTCAGCACCTCCGCCTCGATGCCGTGCCGGTCGTGCAGCTCGGTCGCCTGCTCGCGCAGCCGCTTGGTGTCCCGGGCGACCAGGACGAGGTCGTGCCCGTCCGCCGCCAGCCGCCGCGCGAACGCGGCACCGATCCCCGCGGTCGATCCCGTAATCAGAGCCGTTGTCATGACCCAAGACTAGTTACCCGGAGGGAACGGGTCCGCTGCGCGCACAGGCTCTGCGGATCGGTGAAGGTCCCGTGCGCGTCCACCCCGTGATGGCGCCTCAGCCGCCCTGCCGCTCCCCGGACTTGTCGCCGTATTTCGCCACGTACTTCCGTGCCTCCTTCAGCGCCTCGGGATGCAGGGCGTCGGCCGCGTCGAGGACGCGCGGCAGCAGCTCGCGCTCGGTCGTCTCCGCGCGGAACTGCAGGGCCACCGTCACACCGTGGTCCGGCCGGTGCACGATCTCCACCGTGTCGCCCGCCCGGATCTCGCCCGGCTCGATCACCCGGAGGTAGGCACCCGGCTGAGCCTTCCGTGTGAACCTCTTGACCCAGCCCGGTTCGCCCACATGGGCCTGGAACGTACGGCACGGGATGCGTCCGCAGGTGACCTCCAGGACCACCTCGCGGCCGATGCGCCAGCGCTCTCCGATCAGGGCGTCGGACACGTCCAGGCCCCGGGTCGTGAGGTTCTCGCCGAAGGCGCCGTTGGCGAGGCTGCGGCCCAGCTCCCGCTCCCAGCCGTCGAGATCCTCGCGCGCGACCGCGTACACCGCCTGGTCGTCGCCGCCGTGATGGCGCAGGTCGCACACCGCGTCCCCGGCCAGCCCGCTTCCGGCGACCCCCTTCGGACCGGGTGCCGACACCCGCACCGGGCCGTCCACGGGGCGCTTGTCGATGCCGGTCAGACCCTCCGGCTGGTCGGTGTGGTCCACGGCCTTGGGGCGACCCACGTTCACCGAGAGAAGCATCATGTCCGCAAGGTACGACACCTCGCCTCAAAGCGTCGACGCGATATTGGGCACCATACCCAAGGCCGACTTATGCTCGAAGAATGATCGAGGGCCGCCATCTCCGCGTCCTGCGCGCCGTCGCCACCACCGGGTCCTTCTCGGCGGCCGGGCGCGAACTGGGCTGCACTCAGCCCGCCGTCAGCCAGCAGATGAAGGCGCTGGAGGCCTCGGTCGGCACCCCGCTGCTCGTCCGCAGCGGCCGCGAGATGCGCCTGACCCAGGCCGGCGAGGCCCTTGTACGGCATGCCTCCGGCATCCTCGCCGGGCTCACCGCGGCCGAGGAGGAGGTCGCCGCGATCGCCGGGCTGCGCGCGGGCCGGGTGCGCCTCGTCTCCTTCCCCAGCGGCAGCTCCACCCTCGTCCCCACCGCCCTGGCCGCCCTGCGCGCCGCCCACCCCGGCACGCGCGTGTCCCTGGAGGAGGCCGAACCGCCGCGGTCCGTGGAGCTGCTGCGCGAGGGCTACTGCGACGTGACGCTCGCGTTCCGGTACGAGGGCGCGGCGGGCGCCGAGGAGTGGGACGACCTGGTCGTACGGCACCTGCTGTCGGACCGGCTGGTCGGCCTGGTGCCCGAGCGGCACCGGCTCTCGCGTACGGAGGCTGTGGCCATCGGCGACCTGGCCGGCGAGCCCTGGATCGCGGGCTGCCCGCGCTGCCGGGGCCAGTTGGTGGAGGTCTGTGAGAGCGCCGGCTTCACCCCGCGCATCGACTTCGCCACCGACGACTATCCGGCGGTGGTCGGTCTGGTGGGCGCGGGTCTCGGCGTGGCCGTCCTCCCCCAGCTCGCCGTCGAGTCCGTACGCCCCAGGGGCGTACGGGCGGTGGCGCTGGAACCGGCGGTGCGGCGGGAGATCGTGGCGCTCACGCTGCCCGACCTGGCCCAGGTGCCGGCGGTGGCGGCGACGCTGGAACAGCTCGCGCGGGCGGCGGCGCGACTGGCCGGGTAACCGGGTTCGGCCGGGCGGGGCACCTCGCTTCGGATGCGGGGGCACGCGCGCGTGCCGGGGGCATCAGATTTGCAGAAACGTTCCTTCAGGTGTTCGAAGCGGCGTCCGCGCCGGAGGAGGCCGACACCAGTCGGTTGCGTGCCCGCCCCATGAGTTCCTCGCGCTCGTCCTCGGTCAGGCCGCCCCACACGCCGTACGGCTCGCGCACGGCCAGCGCGTGCGCCGCGCACTCCGCACGGACAGGGCACCTCATGCAGACCTCCTTGGCCGAGTTCTCTCGAGCGCTCCGTGCCGCCCCGCGCTCACCCTCCGGGTGGAAGAAGAGCGAACTGTCGACCCCGCGGCAAGCGGCCAGGAGCTGCCAGTCCCACAGGTCCGCGTTCGGTCCGGGAAGGCGTGAGAAATCTGCCATTACGTGACCCCTTGTAGCCGTTCTGGGCGGATACGGTGCCAGCGACCGTACGTCTCCGGTCTAAGGAGATGAAAATATGACTCATTGCGAATCTAGCCCCAGACACCGTGAAACGGGAAGAAAATGGTTCAAATGGGGCATAGCTTGTGGTGAAAAGTTGAGGGTCCGACGGCCATGTCTGCACCGTGTGCGCACCCTCACGTAGAGTGCCGAAGACGGCCCGTAGCCCCGTAACTCTTTCGAGTGACCGTCGTTGAGAGTGCGGAGGCGGTTGAAAACAAGAGCGCTCGGGCAGGCGTCCGAGACGGTCGACCGCACAGGTGACGATTCCGTACCAGCCTGGAGGCTCAAGGTGACGCGCATCAGCTGCGGAGGACGGCCATGACATCCGTCCTCGTCTGCGACGACTCCCCGCTTGCCCGAGAGGCGCTCCGCCGCGCGGTCGCGACCGTGCCCGGCGTCGAGCGTGTGACGACGGCGGCCAACGGCGAGGAAGTGCTCCGCCGCTGGGGTGCCGACCGCTCGGACCTGATTCTGATGGACGTACGCATGCCCGGACTGGGCGGCGTCGAGACCGTGCGCAGGCTGCTGTCCGCCGACCCCGGCGCACGCATCATCATGCTCACGGTCGCCGAGGACCTCGACGGCGTGGCCCTCGCGGTCGCCGCCGGCGCCCGGGGCTATCTGCACAAGGACGCCTCGCGCGCCGAGCTGCGCGCCACGGTGACGCAGGCCCTCGCCGACCCGACCTGGCGGCTCGCCCCGCGTCGGCTGCGCTCGGCCGAGATGGGCGCCGCGCCCACGCTCACCGCGCGTGAGATCCAGGTGCTCGAGGGCATGAGCCACGGCCGCTCCAACGCCGAGATCGGCCGAGAGCTGTTCCTGTCCGAGGACACCGTGAAGACTCACGCCCGGCGCCTGTTCAAGAAGCTCGGCGCCTCGGACCGCGCGCACGCGGTGGCGCTCGGCTTCCGGTGGGGACTGGTCCGGTAGGACAGTGAGCGACAGCGGGGGTGCGGACCGTCCCGAACTCCCCGCCTACCCCATGGTGGGCGGGGCGGGAACGCGACCCGCCGGATGCCCGCTGCTCGTTTCGCCGCGGATGCCGCATCCTTGGAGGTGTGGAGTTCCTCGGGGACGAGTTGGTCAAGCGGAAGGGGAGGGCGCAGGAGATGAGTTCCGGCGCACCTACTCATAACGCTTCGGTGCACAACGATGGACGCGGTGCCACGGACCGTACGGCCGCAAGGCACCATGGACCGATGCGCGACGACGAGGCGGGCACGGCCCAAGGGGCGATCGGTGCGCTCGTGCATCGCGCTGTAGACGGGGACGAGCAGGCCACGCACGACCTGCTCGCCCATGTCCACCCCCTCGCACTGCGCTACTGCCGCACCCGGCTGTCCCGGCTCCCGGGCGACGCGCGGCACTTCGTCGAGGACCTGGCCCAGGAGGTCTGTGTCGCGGTTCTCCTCGCCCTACCCCGCTACCGGGACACCGGACGCCCCTTCGAGGCGTTCGTCTTCGCCATCGCCTCGCACAAGGTCGCCGACCTCCAGCGCGCCGCGATGCGCCACCCGGGTTCCACGGCCATCCCCTCGGACGAGATGCCGGAGCGCCCGGACGACTCCCTGGGCCCCGAGGAGCGCGCACTGCTCAGCAGTGACGCCGAGTGGGCGAAGAAACTGCTGGCCAACCTCCCGGAGAACCAGCGCGAACTGCTCCTCCTGCGGATCGCGGTGGGCTTGACGGCCGAGGAGACGGGCCAGATGTTGGGAATGTCACCCGGTGCCGTCCGGGTGGCCCAGCACCGGGCGCTGAGCAGACTGCGGGCCCTGGCCGAGCAGTAACGCGGGCCGTGACGCCCTTGCGGCGGGCGCCTTCCTTGAACAGGCCGCTCGTCAGTTCCGTACGAATATACGAAGCCCGGGGCGGGTGTGAACCGTGGAATCCGGGAGCTGTCCTTCCCGTTAGCATGGACATCCGCACCGTTCAAGGCCATTTGGAGAAGGTGTCATGACTGCCAACGTCGACGGAGTGCCCGGTAAATTCGCGACACTGGGGCTGACCTACGACGACGTGCTGCTGCTGCCGGGCGCGTCGGACATGGCTCCCGACGAGATCGACACCGCCTCGTACGTCTCCAAGAACGTGCGGGTCAACATCCCGCTCCTGTCCGCCGCCATGGACAAGGTCACCGAGTCCCGCATGGCGATCGCGATGGCCCGCCAGGGCGGCGTCGGCGTACTGCACCGCAACCTCTCCATCGAGGACCAGGCCAACCAGGTCGACCTGGTGAAGCGCTCCGAGTCCGGCATGGTGGCCAACCCGATCACCATTCACCCGGACGCCACGCTCGCCGACGCCGACGCGCTGTGCGCCAAGTTCCGCATCAGCGGCGTCCCGGTCACCGACCCCGCGGGCAAGCTGCTCGGCATCGTCACCAACCGCGACATGGCTTTCGAGAGCGACCGCTCGCGCCGGGTGCGCGAGGTCATGACCCCGATGCCGCTGGTCACCGGCAAGGTCGGCATCTCGGGCAACGACGCGATGCAACTGCTGCGCAAGCACAAGATCGAGAAGCTGCCGCTGGTCGACGACGAGGGTGTCCTCAAGGGCCTCATCACGGTCAAGGACTTCGTCAAGGCCGAGCAGTACCCGAACGCCGCCAAGGACTCCAGGGGCCGGCTCCTGGTCGGTGCCGCCGTCGGTGTCGCCGGTGACGCGTTCGAGCGTGCCCAGGCGCTGATCGAGGCGGGCGCCGACTTCATCGTCGTCGACACCGCGCACGGCCACTCCCGCCTGGTCGGCGACATGATCGCCAAGATCAAGTCGAACTCCTCCGGCGTCGACGTCATCGGCGGCAACATCGCCACGCGCGACGGCGCCAAGGCCCTCGTCGACGCGGGCGCCGACGGCATCAAGGTCGGTGTCGGCCCCGGCTCCATCTGTACGACCCGTGTGGTCGCCGGCGTCGGCGTCCCGCAGGTCACCGCGATCTACGAGGCCGCGCTCGCCGCGCGTGCGGCCGGCGTCCCGGTCATCGGCGACGGCGGTCTGCAGTACTCCGGCGACATCGCCAAGGCCCTCGTCGCGGGCGCCGACACGGTGATGCTGGGCTCGCTGCTCGCGGGCTGCGAGGAGTCGCCGGGCGAGCTGCTGTTCATCAACGGCAAGCAGTTCAAGTCGTACCGCGGCATGGGCTCGCTGGGCGCCATGCAGACCCGCGGTGAGCGCAAGTCGTTCTCCAAGGACCGCTACTTCCAGGAGGGCGTCGCCTCCGACGAGCAGCTGATCCCCGAGGGCATCGAGGGCCAGGTGCCCTACCGCGGCCCGCTGTCCTCCGTCGTCCACCAGCTGGTCGGCGGTCTGCGCCAGTCGATGTTCTACGTCGGCGGCAAGAACGTGCCGGCGCTGCAGGAGAACGGCCGGTTCGTGCGGATCACGTCGGCGGGCCTCAAGGAGAGCCACCCGCACGACATCCAGATGACGGTCGAGGCGCCGAACTACAGCCGCAGCAAGTAGGCACAAGGCTTCCTGAGGGCGGCCCCGGATGCTCCGGGGCCGCCCTTGCCGTGCCCGTCGGCGATACTGGAAGACGCTGAAACGCATCAGGGAAAGGCCACAGACGTGACTGAGATCGAGATCGGGCGCGGCAAGCGCGGCCGCCGGGCGTACGCCTTCGACGACATCGCCGTCGTCCCCAGCCGCCGTACGCGGGACCCGAAGGAGGTCTCGATCGCCTGGCAGATCGACGCCTACCGCTTCGAGCTGCCCTTCCTGGCCGCCCCCATGGACTCGGTCGTCTCCCCGGCCACCGCGATCCGCATCGGCGAGCTGGGCGGCCTCGGCGTGCTCAACCTCGAGGGCCTGTGGACGCGGTACGAGGACCCGCAGCCGCTGCTCGACGAGATCGCCGCGCTGCCGGCCGAGGCCTCGACGCGCCGCCTCCAGGAGGTGTACGCGGCTCCCATCAAGGAGGAGCTGATCGGCGCGCGCATCAAGGAGGTGCGCGACTCCGGCGTGGTCACGGCGGCCGCGCTCTCCCCGCAGCGCACGGCGCAGTTCTCCAAGGCGGTCGTGGACGCGGGCGTGGACATTTTTGTCATCCGCGGTACGACGGTCTCGGCGGAGCACGTGTCGTCCTCGCACGAGCCGCTGAACCTGAAGCAGTTCATCTACGAGCTCGACGTGCCGGTGATCGTCGGCGGCTGTGCCACGTACACGGCGGCGCTGCACCTGATGCGCACAGGCGCGGCCGGTGTCCTGGTCGGCTTCGGCGGCGGCGCGGCGCACACCACGCGCAACGTGCTGGGCATCCAGGTCCCCATGGCCACCGCCGTGGCCGACGTGGCGGCGGCCCGCCGTGACTACATGGACGAGTCCGGCGGCCGGTACGTGCACGTCATCGCGGACGGTGGCGTCGGCTGGTCCGGCGACCTGCCCAAGGCGATCGCCTGCGGCGCCGACTCGGTGATGATGGGCTCCCCGCTCGCGCGTGCGACGGACGCGCCGGGCAAGGGCCACCACTGGGGCATGGAGGCCGTCAACGAGGAGTTGCCGCGCGGCAAGAAGGTCGACCTCGGCACGGTCGGCACGATCGAGGAGATCCTCGCGGGCCCGTCCCACACGCCGGACGGCTCGATGAACTTCTTCGGAGCGCTGCGCCGGGCGATGGCGACGACCGGGTACAGCGAGCTGAAGGAATTCCAGCGGGTGGAAGTCACGGTGGCGGACTCGCAGCACCGGCGGTAGGCGGTACGGCACGGCGAAGGGCTCGGACCTGTGTGGTCCGGGCCCTTTCGTGTGCCCAAGTGAGGGTGCGCGCCGCATGCCACCAGCCTTCGGAGCTCGCGGTGGGGCGTGCGTCCCCTTCACAGCCTGTGCGCCGCCCCTGTGGGCGTGGCGCCCCTTGTGTCCAGCAGCAGTTGCGCCTTCACCGACAGGCTCTGCATGTCGTACGTCCTGTGCTGCTGGAGGAGGATCGTCAGGTCGGCGTCGGCCGCTGCCTCGTAGAAGGAGTCGGCTCGGGGGATCGGGCGGTCGAGGACGTTCCAGGACGGGACGTGCGGGTCGTGGTAGCTGACGGAGGCGCCCAACTCCATCAGGCGGATCGCGATCTCCCGCGCGGGGGTGCCCTGTTGGTCGGCGAGGTCGGCCTTGTACGTGACACCCAGAAGGAGTACGCGCGCGCCTCGCGCCGATTTGCCGTATTCGTTGAGGAGGGCCGCGGCGCGCTGGACGACGTACCGGGGCATGCGGTTGTTGACCTGCTGGGCGAGTTCGACCATGCGCAGGGTGCGGCCGGCGTGGGCGGTCAGATCCTGCGGGACGCCGTGGCCGCCGACTCCGGGGCCGGGACGGAAGGCGTGGAAGCCGAACGGCTTGGTCTCCGCGCACCGGATGACGTCCCACAGATCGACACCCAACTCATGGCACAGGACGGCCATTTCGTTGACGAGCGCGATGTTGACGTGCCGGAAGTTGGTCTCCAGGAGTTGCACCGTCTCGGCTTCCCGCGGGCCACGCGCGCGTACCACCTTGTCCGTCAGCCGTGAGTAGAACGCAGCGGCCGACTCGGTGCAGGAGGGGGTGAGACCGCCGATCACCTTGGGGGTGTTGGCCGGCGTGAAGTCCCGGTTGCCGGGGTCGACGCGGCTGGGTGAGTACGCGAGGTGGAAGTCACGGCCCGCGCGCAGCCCCGAGCCCTTCTCCAGGAGGGGGAGGAGGACTTCCTCCGTCGTGCCGGGCGGCACCGGCGATTCCAGGATCACCGTGGTGTGCGGGCGCAGCTGCTCGGCGAGGGCGCGGGCCGCCGTCTCGACCTGGGTGAGGTCGAGTTTGCCGTCCGCGCCGCGCGGGGTCGGCGCGCAGATCACCGCGGTGCGTACACGGCCGAGCCCGGCCGGGTCGGAGGTCGTCCGGAAGCCCCCCGAGAGCATCCGGCGCAGTTGAGCGGGGCTGAGTGAGCCGGCCTCGGGACCGGTGGCGTATCCGAGGGTGGGGATGCCGGCGGCTACGGCGGCCTGGGCCAGGGGCAGGCCGTAGGGACCGAGTCCGATGACGGCGAGGTCTGCGGGCATGGCGTGGGCCGTCCTTCCCAATAACCGAAGCGGGACAGGTGCGCAAGCCCTGTGGACAGGGCGGGCGAGCGCACTGTCACACTAGGAGTAAATATGACCGTTATGCGGGAAATACGGGATTGTGTTCCTGTGTCTTTCCGTGGCCTTCCGCTGGTCACGTGCCTGTTGTCCACAGGCTGAGGGCGCGTGGTGGCTGAAGCCGGGCAAGCCGGTCAGAATTTGGGCATGGGGAGGGGACGGACGGGGCTTCGCCCATCGGGTGCGGCCGACTCGACCGACAGCGGGAGGCAGCGGTGAGGACAGCGACACTGGGGCCGGCGCAGCGCGCGGAGTCACTCGCGGGCATGGCCGAGCGTGAGCTGGACGTACTGGTGGTCGGCGGCGGCGTGGTCGGCGCGGGTACCGCGCTGGACGCGGTCACCCGCGGACTGTCCACGGGATTGGTGGAAGCCCGCGACTGGGCCTCGGGCACGTCGAGCAGATCCAGCAAACTGATCCACGGCGGCCTGCGCTATCTCGAGATGCTCGACTTCGCCCTCGTCAGGGAGGCTCTGAAGGAGCGTGGGCTGTTGCTTGAGCGGCTTGCCCCGCATCTGGTCAAGCCGGTGCCCTTCCTGTATCCGTTGCAGCACAAGGGCTGGGAGCGGTTGTACGCCGGTTCGGGCGTCGCGCTCTACGACGCCATGTCGATGGCCCGCGGCCACGGCCGCGGCCTGCCGGTGCACCGCCACCTGAGCCGCCGTCACGCCCTGCGCGTCGCGCCAGCCCTGCGCAAGGACGCCCTGGTCGGCGCGCTCCAGTACTACGACGCCCAGATGGACGACGCCCGTTACACGGCCACCCTGGTGCGCACGGCGGCGTCGTACGGCGCGAAGGTCGCCAACCGCGCGCGCGTGACGGGCTTCCTGCGCGAGGGCGAGCGGGTGGTCGGTGCGCGGGTGCAGGACGTCGAGGGCGGCGGCGAGTACGAGATCCGGGCCAAGCAGGTCGTCAACGCCACGGGCGTGTGGACCGACGACACCCAGGCGATGGTGGGCGAGCGGGGACAGTTCCACGTCCGTGCCTCGAAGGGCATCCACCTGGTCGTACCCAAGGACCGCATCCACTCCACCACCGGGCTGATCCTGCGCACCGAGAAGTCCGTCCTGTTCGTCATCCCCTGGGGCCGGCACTGGATCGTCGGTACGACCGACACCGACTGGGACCTCGACAAGGCCCACCCCGCCGCCTCCAGCGCCGACATCGACTATCTGCTGGAGCATGTGAACTCGGTGCTCGCGGTGCCGCTCACCCGCGACGACGTCCAGGGTGTGTACGCGGGCCTGCGTCCGCTGCTGGCCGGCGAGTCCGACGCCACCAGCAAGCTGTCGCGCGAGCACACCGTGGCGCATCCGGTGCCCGGGCTGGTCGTGGTCGCGGGCGGCAAGTACACGACGTATCGCGTGATGGCCAAGGACGCCGTCGACGAGGCCGTGCACGGGCTCGACATGCGTGTCGCGGAGTGCGTCACCGAGGACATCCCGCTGCTGGGCGCGGAGGGGTACCGGGCGATGTGGAACGCGCGGGCGCGGATCGCCGCGCGGACCGGTATCCACGTGGTGCGCGTCGAGCACCTGCTCAACCGGTACGGCTCGATGGCGGAGGAACTCCTCGACCTGATCGCCGCCGACCCCTCCCTGGGCGAGCCCCTCCAGGCGGCTGACGACTATCTGCGCGCCGAGGTGGTGTACGCCGCCTCGCACGAGGGCGCGCGGCACCTGGACGACGTGCTGACGCGCCGTACCAGGATCTCCATAGAGACCTTCGACCGCGGCACCCGCAGCGCCCGCGAGGCCGCCGAGCTCATGGCGCCCGTGCTCGGCTGGGACAAGGACCAGATCGAGCGGGAGGTCGAGCACTACGAGAAGCGGGTGGAGGCCGAGCGGGAGTCGCAGCGCCAGCCCGACGACCTGACGGCGGACGCGGCACGACTGGGTGGGCCGGACATCGTGCCTCTGTGACCCGTGGCCCGCGCGTCACCCCAGGTTGTGTGGCCTCGGCCGGAAGGGGCTCGGTCGTGGACTGCCGGTCGCGGCCGGGCCACAGACCGGTGGCGTCGGCTGTCAGCATTCGATGGCCCACTCTGGATCATCCACTTCGGACTATGGGGAAGGGTCGTGACCCGTGCCCCACGCGTCAACGGATCAGGAAGTGTCCTCGCCCCACTCCCAGAAGCCGACCATCATCCGTTCGTAACGGATGCCGAACTCGAGCGCCTGCCGCTGCCGGATCTCGGAGAACAGACCGGCCGCGAGCAGCCGGTCGTACTGCGCATGCGGCACCTGCCAGAACGGCGCCACCGTCCGCCCCGCCTCCACCTTCACGTCGTACGGGCTCGCCTCTCCCAACTGCCCGATGATTCCGAGGACGAGGTACGAGGTGGGCGTCAGACGGGTCTCCGGCATGGCCCGACGGGACCGCCGTGAGCGCAGCCGGGGATTCTTCGGGCCCGGGCCGTGACGACGGGGCACCCTGTGCGTTGGGCACTTGTCGGGTGAGGGACAATGGAGGCTCTGTCAGGGCGGGTTGCATGAGGGGACGCATGTCGGAGGCGGAGCGGGCGGGAGCATCCCGTCAGGACAGGAGCGGACGTCTCCTCGCCGGGCGGTACCGGCTGGGAGCAGTGCTCGGCCGCGGCGGCATGGGTACGGTGTGGCGCGCCGAGGACGAGACCCTCGGCCGGACCGTCGCGGTCAAGGAGCTGCGGTTCCCGTCGAGCATCGACGAGGACGAGAAGCGGCGCCTGATCACGCGGACCCTGCGCGAGGCCAAGGCGATCGCGCGGATCCGAAACAACAGCGCGGTGACGGTCTACGACGTCGTCGACGAGGACGACCGGCCGTGGATCGTGATGGAACTCGTCGAGGGCAAGTCCCTGGCCGAGGTCATCCGTGAGGACGGCCTGCTCGAACCGAAGCGCGCGGCGGAGGTCGGGCTCGCCGTCCTCGACGTCCTGCGCTCGGCGCACCGCGAGGGCATCCTGCACCGGGACGTGAAGCCGTCCAACGTGCTGATCGCCGAGGACGGCCGGGTCGTGCTCACCGACTTCGGCATCGCGCAGGTCGAGGGCGACCCGTCCATCACCTCCACCGGCATGCTCGTCGGCGCGCCCTCCTACATCTCCCCGGAGCGGGCCCGCGGCCACAAGCCCGGTCCGGCGGCCGACCTGTGGTCGCTCGGCGGACTGCTGTACGCGTCGGTCGAGGGCATGCCGCCGTACGACAAGGGGTCGGCGATCGCCACGCTGACCGCCGTGATGACCGAGCCGCTGGAGGAGCCGAAGAACGCGGGTCCGCTCAGGGACGTCATCTACGGCCTGCTCGACAAGGACCCGGAGCGGCGGCTGGACGACGCGGGTGCCCGCGCCATGCTCAACGCGGTGCTCCACGCGCCCGACCGCGAGCAGCCGATGGATGCGACGCGGGTCGTTCCGCTGCCCGCGCAACTCGAGGGCCCCGAGAGCGGGCGCGGTGCGGGCGCCGGCGGCAAGCGGGGCGAGGAGGCATCGGACAGGCTGCGCGGGGCGCTGCGGTCCGTGCGGAAGGCGTCGGGGGCGGGTACGGCGGCTGCGGCTGCCGCTGCTTCCGGTGGGGCGGCGGCCGAACGAAGCGGGAGCGCTACGACGGCTTCCCCGGAGGGGACCACGGGCGCGGCCGGAGCCTCGGGCAACAGCGCTGCCGGGAAGGCGAGTTCGGGGTGGCCCGTGATGACGCCGCCCGACCTGCCGCCGCGGACCGCGCCCAGGGCGCCACTGACCGACGTGGTGCCGAAGCGGACCTTGATGATCATCGCGGTGGTGGTCGCGCTCGCGGTGCTCGGCACCGTGCTGGCCCTCACGCTCGGCGGTGACGACAAGGGCACCAAGGGGGCCCGGGGCGGCGGCGCTGCCAAGGGCGTGGCGAGCGCGAGTTCCGGTGTCGACACGAAGAAGGACGACGACAGCAGCGCGCGTACGGACAGTGACGGCTCGGGTTCGGCCACGACGGGATCCACGCCCGGGAAATCGACGCCGGGGACGGGGAGTTCGGCGAGCGCCGGTTCGTCGAACTCCAGTGGCAGTCGCGGTGCGCCGGTCGTGTCCACGCACAAGGGCGGCCAGGGCTATTCGATAGGGCTGCCGAAGGGGTGGAAGTACCAGTCGACGGGCGGCGCGGGGGATCGTTTCACCGGGCCTCAGGGGCAGAAGCTGCTGGTCGCCTGGACCACCACGCCCAAGGACGACCCCGTGGCGGACTGGCGCAACCAGGAGCGCTACATGGTGCGTTCGCAGTACAGGAAGATCCGGATCGAGGCCGTGGACTACCGCGGCTGGAACACCGCCGACTGGGAGTTCACGTACGTCGACGGCGGGACGAAGTACCGGTCGATCGACCGCGGGTTCGTCGTCAACAGTCATGTGGGGTACGCGCTGATGTACACGGCGGAGGCCGCGCACTGGGACGACGAGCTGCGCCGGGACACCTGGAGGACGCTGACGAAGTCCTTCGAACCGAAGGCGTGATGTGACCGGTCCCGCGTTCGGGGCGTGAGAATCGGGCAAGCCCTCATTGCGGCTTGCCTCCGGCACGTATCGTGAGTGGTTGCGGACCGTACGCATCCAGGTACGCATACAGAACGGGACGCAAGGCGAACGGAATTGACCGACCGGACGGCCGGGGGAGGCAACGTGGACGACTATGCGGGTCGGGTGCTCGCCGACCGCTACCGCCTGCCTTTGCCTCCTTCCGACGAGTACGAGCTCACCGAGACGCGGGCCTTCGACACCTACAGCGGGCAGGAAGTCCTGGTACGGCAGGTACCGTTGCCGGAGGTCGTCGAGGCGGAGGTGCTCGACGCGGACGGGCTGCCCGAGGGGTTCACGGCGCGTGACCGCGGGGCGCGGCGGGCCCCGGCGGACCGGACGGCGTCGCGACGGCCGGCGGATCCCGCGGTGCGGCGGGCCGTGGAGGCCGCGCAGGCCGCCGCGCGGATTCCCGACCATCCCCGGCTCGACCAGGTCTTCGACGTGTTCGCCGAGGGCGGGTCGCTGTGGATCGTCAGCGAGCTGGTGGCGGCGCGGTCGCTGGCCACGATGCTCGCCGAGCAGCCGCTGACGCCGTACCGGGCGGCCGAGGTCGCCTCCGACGTCCTGATGGCGCTGCGGGTCCTGCACGCGCACGGCTGGGTCCACCGGAACATCACCGCCCGCACGGTCCTCGTCTGCGACGACGGCCGCGTGATGCTGACGGGCCTCGCGGTGGGGGCGGCGGAGGAGGCGCTGTGCGGGTACGACCCGGTGCCTGCGCGGGAGGACGAGCAGGAAGACGGGGGCGGGGACGGGGACGGTGGCCTCGGGGGTTCCGGGCAGGGTGATGGCGGGGTGCCGGGGGCGGCTGGCGCTGCGGGTGCTTCCCGCTTGCCCGGTGCCGTTGTCGGGCAGGCCGGCGCCGGTGGTCCCGGTGTTGATGCCGAGGCCGCTCGGCGGGCCGCCATTCAGGCGCGGGCTGCCGGAGGTGCGGGGGCGTCCGACCGTTACGCGCTGGAGAGCGCCGGGGACATCCGTGCCGCCCGGGCCGGGGCGATCGCCGCATACCAGGCGGGTGCACGCGCCGCCGCCCGGGTGCAGGAGGCCCAGCGGAACGGGCGTACCGCGCTGCCCGGAGCCCGGCCGGCCGCCGAGGGGGAGACCGACGGCGTCCACGGCGCCACCCCCTGGCACGGATCCTCGCCCCGCACAACTCCCGCCGACGCCCAAGGCCTTACCCCGGTCCCCCCGACCGCCCATGTTCCGCGCCCTGCCGTCGACGCGACCGGCCGCCCACTGCCCACCCCTGCCCTGCCCACGCAGCAAGGACGGACTCCCGCTTCTCGCAACGGTGCTGGCGGTTCGGTGGAGGCAGGCGCGGACGCCTCCCGTTGGGACACGCCCGTCCCCGGCCCCCGCCGCGGCCCCGCGACCGCGATCGCCGCCGAGCGGGCTCGGCAGGTGCGGATGACTGTCGTGGGGCCCGTCACCGAGCGGTGGGCGCCGGAGCAGGCCGGATCCGTGCACGAGAACTGGCAGTTGGCGGCGCCCATCGGGCCCGCCACCGATCTGTGGGCGCTCGGCGCGCTGCTCTTCCGGGCCGTGCAGGGCCACGCGCCGTACCCGGAGGAGTCCACCGCCGAGCTGGTGCAACTGGTCTGCGCGGAGCCGCCCGCGTTCGCGGAGGAGTGCGGGCCGCTGCGGCCGGTGGTCGAGTCGTTGCTGCGTCAGGACCCCACCGAGCGCCCCGAGTTCGAGGAGCTGCGCGGCTGGCTGCGCTCGCTCGTGCGGTCGGCCCCCGAGCCGGAGGCCGGCGCGCACATCGTCGCCGCCCCGCCCACCGACCCCCGCCGGCTGCCGATCGTGCGGCGGCGCGGCGAGCTGGTGCGCCGGCGGCGCACCGGACTGCCCGCGAACAGCCCGCCCGGCCGGCACAAGCGGGCCGGGCAGGAGGAGCAGTCGCCGCGCAGCCTGGGCCGCACCCTGCTCCTGCTGATCCTGCTCCTGCTGGCCGGCGCGATCGCGTACGCCATGCTGTTCATGCCCAAGGCGGACAGCAGCAGCGGTGCCGCCGGCAGTGACCGGGGCGCGACTCAGGCACCGGCCGAGCCGTCGCGACAGCCTGGCGGCGAATCCGGCCACTCGGGGAAAGCCTCTTCCGCGCCCTCCACCGAGACCCAGACCACCACCGACCCCTCGGTCGCCGACGGCTTCACCCTGCGCAAGGACCCCGAGGGCTTCCAGGTCGCCGTCGCCGACGGCTGGGAGCGCACACCCAGGAACGGGCGCGGGCAAGTGGTGTACTCGCACGGGAACTTCGAGCTCCTCGTCGTACCGGGGCGGGACGGCTCCGCGACGTACGGCAGCGATCCGATGGCGTACCAGCGGAACAAGGAGAGCGAACTCCAGCCCTACCGCGACTCCAGCTGGGCCACCGCCACCGGCCTCAGGACCATCGAGGTGGGCGGACGCACCATGGCGGAGGGCCAGTTCACCTGGACCGACGACCAGGGCCGCGACCTGTTCGTGCGTAACATCGCGATCCTCCTGGACGGTCACTACCACGTGCTCCAGGTGCGCGGCCCGGAGGCCGAGCGGGACGAGGTGACGCGGCTGTACGAGCAGGCGTCGGCGACCTACCGGTACACCGGCTGAGCTGTAGCGCTGTACCCGCTGAGCTGTACCGCTGGGCCGTACCGTCGTTCGGTTCCCGGTCGGCCGCAGAAGCGACAACCGTCACAGTGCGGTTTCCTTGTCACCCCGCGTGTTCCATGAATGCAGGCCGGTCCTTAGTCTGACCCTGTCAAGACCATTGCGGGGCAACGTGAATCAGATGCAGGGCCTGCTCATCGCGGGCCGCTACCGGCTTGCCGACTCCATCGGCAGCGGCGGCATGGGCCGGGTGTGGCGCGCCCACGACGAAGTGCTGCACCGGACGGTCGCCGTCAAGGAGCTGACCGCCGCGCTCTATGTCTCCGAGAGTGACCAGGCCGTTCTGCTGGCCCGCACCCGCGCCGAGGCCCGCGCCGCCGCGCGCATCAACCACTCGGCCGTCGTCACCGTCCACGACGTACTGGAACACGACGGCCGTCCGTGGATCGTGATGGAGCTGGTCGAGGGCCACTCGCTGGCCGACGCGGTCAAGGAGCAGGGCCGGGTCGAGCCGCGCGAGGCCGCCCGGATCGGGCTGTGGGTGCTGCGGGCGCTGCGCGCCGCGCACGCCGCCGGCGTCCTGCACCGCGACGTCAAGCCCGGCAACGTCCTCCTCGGCCGGGACGACGGCCGTGTCCTGCTCACCGACTTCGGCATCGCGCAGATAGAGGGCGACTCCACCATCACCCGTACGGGAGAGGTCGTCGGCTCGGTCGACTACCTCGCGCCCGAGCGGGTACGCGGCCACGATCCGGGCCGGTCCTCCGATCTGTGGGCGCTGGGCGCCACGCTCTACACGGCGGTCGAGGGCCGCTCTCCGTTCCGCCGCACCTCGCCGCTGAGCACCATGCAGGCGGTCGTCGAGGAGGAGGCCGAAGCGCCGCGGTACGCCGGTGCGCTCGGGCCCGTCATCACCGCCCTGCTCCGCAAGGACCCCGCGCAGCGCCCCGACGCCACGGAGGCCGAGCACATGCTCGCCGAGGCGGCGGAGGGCCGACGGCCCGACACGGCGCAGGCGTACGTGCCGACGCGGCACGGCGGCTCCCACCTGGGCGGGCGAGCCGAGTACCCGTCGGCGACCGGCCCACAGTACGGACCCCCTTTGGCCGCCGGGTCCCCGTACGAGCCCCCTCCGGCCACCTCGCACACGGCGGTGGCCTCGCCCGCGGCCGCCGCCCCGCCCCCGCGCCGCCGGCTCCGTACGCTCGCCCTCGTCGTCGCCTGCGCGGCGGTCGTAGGTGGCGCCGCCGCGGTGGCGTTGCAGCAGTACGACTCGGGGCGCAAGGGCGAGAACGGTATCGGTGTGCACACCCCGGGCACGGCGTCAGCCACCGGCAGCCCGACGGGCACACCGACCGCGGGCGGCACCGTCCCCGCCGACTGGGAGCCGCACCACGACCCGCTGGGTTTCAGCCTCTCCCTGCCCCCGGGCTGGACGCGCAAGGTGTTCCCCACCAAGGGCGGCATCAAGCAGATCGACTACTCGCCCGACGGCGGCATCCACTTCGTCCGCATCGCCATGGACAGCTCACCGGACTTCGCGAGCCCCGGCGATCACCAGAAGGACCTGGAGGTGACGCTGAAGGGGCTGGTCGGATACCAGCGCGTGACGCTGAAGGACAACATCTACCGCGACCGTCCGGGCTCGCTGTGGGAGTGGACCTGGGACGCGCTGGCGAAGGACCCGCCGTTCGTCGCCGGGCCGCGCCACGCCGTCGAGGAGACCTACTTCGCCCGCTCCGGCACCGAGTACGCGATCTACATGTCGACGCCCGCCGAGGACTGGGCGACGACGAGCAAGCAGTTCAAGTGGGTGCTGCAGAGCTGGCAGCCGGGGGAGAGCTGATTCGCGGTCGGCTGAGAGCCGACTGGCGGCCGGGCGGGAGCCGGCGGTGACGTGCTTGGCCGATCGGCGCCCCGGAGGGGGACCGTCCGGTGGGGCATGATGGCCCCATGGGGACCGAGGGGGACGACTTCCGTGTGATCGCGGGCCGTTATCGGCTGGAGACCCGGCTCGGGCGCGGCGGGATGGGTGTCGTATGGCGGGCGACCGACCAGTTGCTGGGCCGCCGGGTGGCGGTCAAGGAACTCGCCCAGGACGACTCCCTCTCCGACGACGAGGCCAGGCTGCACCGCGACCGTACGCTGCGTGAGGCCCGTGCCGTGGCCCAGTTGAGCCACCCGCACATCATCGTCGTGCACGACGTGGTGGAGGAGGGCGAGCGGCCGTACATAGTCATGGAGTTGATCGACGGCAGCTCGCTCGCCGACCGGATCTCCGCGCACGGCCCCGTGGACGCCGCCGAGGCCGCCCGCATCGGCATCGACCTGCTGAGCGCGCTGCGCACCGCGCACGCCGCCGGCGTTCTGCACCGTGACATCAAACCGGCCAACGTCCTGGTCGAGTCCGGCACCGACCGCGTCGTCCTCACCGACTTCGGCATCGCGCAGGTCGCGGGCGCCACGACGCTCACCGAGACCGGTTCCTTCGTCGGTTCGCCCGAGTACACGGCGCCGGAGCGGATGTCGGGGGCGGCGACCGGGCCCGAGTCCGACCTGTGGTCGCTGGGCGTGCTGCTGTGCGCGGTGCTGAGCGGCGAGTCGCCGTTCCGGCGTGACTCGCTCGGCGGCATCCTGCACGCCGTCGTCGCCGCCGAGATCCGCCCGCCCGCGCAGGCCGAGCCGCTGCTGCCCGTCGTACGGGGCCTGCTGGAGCGGGATCCGGACCGGCGGCTGGACGCGCGGGAGGCCGAGCGGATGCTGCGCGCGTTCCGCGAGACGGGCCGCACTCCGCAGCCCGGCGCCGCCTCCGGGGGACGGACGCCGCGCCTGGTGGCGGGCCGTACGCCGAAGCCGCCCGTCCCGTACTCGCCGACCCAGCGGGACGTACCGGCGCCCGCCACCGTGGAGCAGCCGCAGGCCCGGCACTCCGCGCGGGGCGTGCTGGTCGCCGCGCTGCTCGTCGCGGCGATGGCAGGCGCGGGCGTGTCCGCGGCGGCGCTACTGCTGAACCGGGGCGGTGGCGCCGGGGGCGGCGATACACCGTCGAGTTCGGCACCGCACACCACGGCGAGCGCGTCGCCCACGCCCACCCCCACCGGTTCACCGAGCGCCTCGCCCACGGCTTCACCGAGCACCGCCGCCAACACCCGTACGGCGCCGTCCGGTTACCGCACGGCCCAGGACCCGGCCGGCTTCTCCCTCGCCGTACCCGAGGACTTCACCCGCTCACCGCAGGGCGAGCGCGTCTTCTATCTGTCGCCGGGGGGGACCTTCCGACTCGGCATCAAGGTCGCCGACCCGGAACCGGGGGGCCCGCTCGCCGTGATGCGCCGCTCGGCCGCCGAGGGGCCCGGCAACAACCCCGGCTACCACGACGGCCGCGTCACCCGCACCACGCACGCCGGACAGCCCGCCGCGCTCTGGGAGTTCACCTGGGACGGCTTCAGCGCGGCGGAGGGGCCCCGGCACACGTACGACCTGTGCTGGGAGGAGAACGGGCGGATGTACGACGTGTGGGTGTCGGCGCCGGTCGGGAAGGTGCGGGAGGCGCGGGAGTACTTCGACGTCGCGGTGGACACGTTCGTACCGTCGTAAAAGGGATATAAGTGGCGTCTTGGGTCACGGGTCTGTGACTGGAATGCGCCGGAGGTGGATGGGGGAACACCGGTCGCGATATGGGTGGACGTATGAGCAGCAACGGGGGTGCCGGCCACGGGGCCGACGATACGACCAGTTTTGTTCTGCAACCGCCGAACGCGGCCGCCGCGGTGCCTGCGCAGCCGACGTCCGGCCAGGACCCGGGCACCGGGCGTCTGATTGCCGGTCGTTACCGGCTGCTGGCGAAGCTCGGCCACGGTGGCATGGGCACGGTGTGGCGGGCCAAGGACGAGACGGTGGACCGCGAGGTCGCGGTGAAGGAGCCCCGCGTACCGGACCATCTTCCCGAACGCGAACAAGCGAACGTATTTGAGCGGATGCGCCGCGAGGCGCGCGCGGCGGCCCGGCTCGACCATCCGGCGGTGGTGGACGTGCACGATGTCGCGATGGTCGACGGCCGACCGTGGATCGTGATGGAACTGGTGCGCGGGCGCTCCCTCGGCGACGCCCTCCAGGAGGGCACGCTCGACGCGCGTGCGGCGGCCCGGATCGGCCTCCAGGTGCTCGGCGCGCTGGAGGCTGCGCACGCGGCGGGCATCCTGCACCGTGACGTCAAGCCGGACAACGTCCTGTTGGGCCGTCACGACCGCGTGGTCCTCACGGACTTCGGCATCGCACAGATCGAGGGCGAGACGAACCTGACGGACACCGGCGGCTTCGTCGGATCGCCCGAATACATCGCGCCTGAGCGGGTGTTGGGGCAGCGGCCCGGCCCCGCCTCGGACCTGTGGTCCCTGGGTGTGGTCCTGTACGCGGCGACCGAGGGCGTCTCCCCGTTCCGCCGCAGCAACACCCCCGCCACGCTCCAGTCGGTCCTCAACGCGACACCCGCCCCGCCGGCCTCCGCGCGCGGCCCGCTCGCCGAGGCGATCAACGGCCTCCTCCAGAAGGACCCGGCGCACCGCCCGGACGCGGCCCGGGTGCGCGGCCTGCTGGAGGCGGCGGCGAACCCGCCCGCTCCGGCGCCCACCCAGGCCGTCCAGGTCACCGGACCCGCGAGCCGCTCCCCGCGCCCGGGCCGCAAGGTCTGGATCGGCGCAGGCGCGCTCGTGGTCGCGGCGGCCTTCGCCGGGTACCTGGTCCTCGCCGACCCCTTCGCCGGCCCCCTCCCCGACGACTGGAAGAAGCAGGCGAACCCCCAGCTCGGCGCGACGCTCGGCGTGCCCGCGTCGTACCAGGTGGGCCGGCCCGGCAAGGACGACACCGACAAGAACTGGGTCACGTACTCCGACTGGAGCGGCAGCATCTGGATCGGCCTGAACCTGGACAAGAAGTCCGACGACTCCCTGCACGAGATCAAGGGCTCCGCGCCGTCGCAGATGTACGCCGACAACGAGAAGTTCAAGAGCGACGGAGAGTACGCCCTGTCCATGCCGGGCGGCCCGAAGACGAGGACGACCCCGGACGACCAGGCCAAGTACCAGGGCAGACAGGCCGCGCGGAACACGATCGCGTACACCACCGACGACAGTCAGAACCCGCGCCCGCGCGAGGTGCAGATCTTCTACTACCGGACCGGGTCCGGCGACATGTACAAGCTCACGATCAGCTATCCGGGCAAGGGCGACTTCACCGCCCGCGGCCGGGAGGTGGCGCAGACGGCGATCGCGAACCTGGACCTCGACAAGCTCTGACCCGGCAGTACGTCAGCCGCCCCGCACCCGCTCGCGATACCTCCCCGGAGTCACCCCGAACTCCCGGCTGAACGCGTGCGAGAGGGCGAACGGGCTGCCGTGGCCCGACTCTCGGGCCACCGTCGTCAGCGGCACGTCCGTGTCGCGGAGGCGGGTCGCGGCCAGGGTCAGCCGCCACCAGGTCAGCTACGCCATCGGCGGACGGCCGACCAGTGCCGTGAAGCGGCGGGCGAGCGTCGCGCGGGAGACGCCCGCCTCGGTGGCCAGGCGGTCGTTGGTCCAGGTGGCCGAAGGGTCGGAGTGCAGGGCGCGCAGGGCCGCCGTCGTCACCGGGTCGGTCAGCACCGCCGGCCAGGTGCCGGTCCGCGCGTCCGTCATCCACGCGCGGACCATGTAGAGCAGGCTGGGCAGGGCGAGGGCCGCGCCCGGGTGGGCGCCGGTCAGCTCCCTGGCCAACAAGTCGACCGCAGAACGGAGTTCGGGATGCGCGCCGACCCGGTTGCGCAGGTGCACCACCTCCGGCAGCTCCGCCATCAGCGGATGCACCCGGGCCCTGTCCAGCCGGTACTTGCCGCACAGCAGCTCCACATCAGGCCCGTCCCCGGACGGCCGTACGTCGATGTCGCGCACCTTCTCGAAAGGCGCCGCGCGCGCCGCATCCGCCGCTCCCACGGCCCCGTCGGCCAGCACATGCCCCGCTCCGTGCGGCCGCCCCCCAACGCGCTGATCAGCGCATTTGCTGCCAGTGATCACTGGCGGCATGTGAGCGGTCGGTGAATCCCTGTTACCGACGGGTACCCAAAGTTTCCACTCCGGCATACCCTGCGCCTCATGACGGACTCGCAGGCCCTGGAGCAGACCGGTACCCACACGACCGGCACGAACCCCCTCGCGCCCGCCCCCGAGGGCGCCCGCACCGCCGCCGACGTGGTCACGCCGGAGCTGGTCGCGCAGCTCACCAAGGGCGTCGTCGGCTCCGGTCGTACGGCCAACCACACGCCGTTCACCGGCGAGAAGCTGGCCGAGCTGCCCGAGTCCACCCCACAGGACGTGCTCAAGGCCTTCGAGGCCGCGCGCGCCGCCCAGGCCGTGTGGGAGCGGACGCCGGTACGGCAGCGCGCCGCCGTCCTTCTGCGCTTCCACGACCTGGTCCTGGCGCGGCAGGCCGAGGTCCTCGACCTCATCCAGCTGGAGACCGGCAAGGCCCGCCTGCACGCCCACGAGGAGGTCCAGGCCGTAGCCGTCGCCGCGCGGCACTACGGCCGCAAGGCCCCCGCCTACCTCCGGGCGAAGCGGCACACCGGCGCGGTACCGACCCTCACCAAGGTCACCGAGTTGCGCCACGCGCGCGGGGTCGTCGGCCAGATCGCCCCCTGGAACTACCCCCTGGAGCTGTCCGTCGGCGACGCGCTCCCCGCCTTCGTCGCGGGCAACGCCGTCGTGATGAAGCCGGACACCGAGACCTGTCTGACCGCGCTGTGGGCCCGTGACCTGCTCATCGAGGCGGGGCTGCCCGCCGACGTCTTCCAGGTCGTGCTCGGCGACGGCCCCGTCGTCGGCCCCGAGCTCGTCAAGCACGCCGACTACGTCTCCTTCACCGGCTCCACCCGCACCGGCCGCGAGGTCGCGCAGGGCGCCGCCGCCCGCCTGGTCGGCGTCTCCCTCGAACTCGGTGGCAAGAACGCCATGCTGGTCCTTCAGGACGCCGACATCGAGAAGGCGGCCGCGGGTGCTGTCCGGGCCTGCTTCTCCTCCGCCGGCCAACTCTGCATCTCCATCGAGCGGTTGTACGTCCATGAGTCGGTCGCGGACGCCTTCCTGGAGCGCTTCGCCGCCCGCACGAAGGCCATGCGGCTCGGCAAATCCCTCGCCTATGGCGCCGACATGGGCTCTCTGGTGGGCGAGCGGCAGCTGGAGACCGTCAAGCGGCATGTGGAGGAGGCAGTGGAGAAGGGCGCGACGGTGGTCGCGGGCGGCGTCGCCCGTCCCGACATCGGCCCGTACTTCTTCGAGCCCACCATCCTCGACGGCGTGACCGAGCCCATGGCGGTGTGCGCGGAGGAGACCTTCGGCCCGGTCGTGTCGATCTACCGCTTCAAGACCGAGGACGAGGCGATCGAGCACGCCAACTCCACGCCGTACGGCCTGAATTCGTCGGTGTGGACGAAGGACGGCAGCCGGGGACGGGCTGTCGCCGCCCGGCTGCGCACCGGCACGGTCAATGTCAACGAGGGCTATGCGCCCGCCTACGGCAGTGTCCAGTCCCCGATGGGCGGCATGAAGGACTCGGGCCTGGGCCGCCGGCACGGATCCGAGGGCATCCTCAAGTACACCGAGGCCCAGACCGTCGCCCAGCAGCGGCTGCTGCCGATGGCGCCGTCGCTGGGCATGGACGACGAGACGTACGCGGCGTTCATGAGCCGCGCCCTGCGGCTGATGAAGGCGTTCCGCTTCCGCTAGCCGCTCCTGTAGCCCTTCCTGGCAGCCGTTCCCGGTAGTTCAGCACCGCCCGTTCTCAACGAGGAGAGCACGTGTCACAGGAGAACTCCGCCCAGACCCCGGGTGACGAGGGATACGACTACGACGTCATCGTCGTCGGCTCCGGCTTCGGCGGCTCCGTCACCGCCCTCCGCCTGACCGAGAAGGGCTATCGCGTAGGCGTCCTGGAAGCCGGCCGCCGCTTCTCCCGCGACACCCTCCCCAAGAACTCCTGGGACCTGAAGAACTACCTCTGGGCGCCCAAGTTCGGCATGTACGGCATCCAGCGCATCCATCTGCTGGGCAACGTCATGGTGCTGGCGGGCGCGGGCGTGGGCGGCGGCTCGCTGAACTACGCCAACACCCTCTACGTACCACCGAAGCCGTTCTTCGACGACTCGCAGTGGCGGGACATCACCGACTGGCAGGAGGAGTTGAAGCCGTACTACGACCAGGCCCGGCGCATGCTCGGCGTACGGCTCAACCCGACCATGACCCCGTCCGACGTGCATCTGAAGGCGGCGGCCGAGCAGTTGGGCTTCGGCGACAGCTTCCATCTGGCGCCGGTCGGCGTGTTCTTCGGCGACGGCGAGGACGCCGACGGGAAGACGAAGGCGAAGCCGGGTGAGCAGGTGGCGGACCCGTACTTCGGCGGCGCCGGCCCCTCCCGCAACGCCTGCACCGAGTGCGGCGAGTGCATGACGGGCTGCCGCCACGGCGCGAAGAACACGTTGAACGAGAACTACCTCCACCTCGCCGAGAAGGCGGGCGCGGTGGTCCACCCCATGACGACGGTCGTGTCCGTGACGGACGACTCGCGCGGCGGATACGCGGTCGCGACCCTGCCGACGGACGAGAAGAAGAAGGGCGAGGGCCGCATGTTCACGGCCCGCCGGGTGGTCCTGGCCGCCGGCACGTACGGAACCCAGACCCTCCTGCACCGCATGAAGGCGAACGGCCAACTGCCGTACCTCTCTGCCCGCCTGGGCGACCTGACCCGCACCAACTCCGAGGCGCTGGTCGGTTCGCAGACCACCGACCGCCGTTACCGCAAGGTGCACGGAACGGCGAAGGCCGACTTCACCCAGGGCGTGGCGATCACGTCCTCCGTCCACCCGGACGAGAACACCCATATCGAGCCGGTCCGCTACGGCAAGGGCTCCAACTCGATGGGCAGCCTGTCCATCCTCCAGGTGCCGTACGCGGAGGGTTCCTCCCGCGTCCTTGCCTGGCTGGCGAACGCGGCCCGGCACCCATGGCTGGTCGCCCGCTCCGTCTCCAACCGCCGCTGGTCGGAGCGGACCATCATCGGCCTGGTGATGCAGTCGCTGGACAACTCCCTGACGACGTACCTGAAGCCGAACGGCGTCGGCAAGGGCCTGCTCACCGCCCGCCAGGGCCACGGAGCCCCCAACCCCAAGCAGATCAAGGCGGCGTCGGAGGCGGCGACCGCGATCGCCACCGAGATCAACGGCTTCGCGGGCAGCAACGTGGGCGAACTGATGGGCACCCCGCTGACGGCCCACTTCCTGGGCGGCTGCCCCATCGGCTCCTCCCGCGAGACAGGCGTGATCGACCCGTACCACCGCCTGTACGGCCACCCGGGCATCTCGGTGGTGGACGGGGCGGCGGTCTCGGCGAACCTGGGCGTCAACCCGTCCCTGACGATCACGGCGCAGGCGGAGCGGGCGATGTCGTACTGGCCCAACAAGGGCGAACAGGACCCACGTCCGGCACAGGGGGCATCGTACGAACGCCTGAAGCCGGTCGAACCGAAGACCCCGGCGGTCCCGGCGGAGGCCTTCGCGGCACTGCGTCTGCCGTTTCTGGGGATGCCGGCGGTGCCGCCGAAGCAGTAGCAACTCCCGTGTCCGGCAGACGAAAAGAAGGACCCGCGCTCCCCTCCGAGCGCGGGTCCTCCTCCGTCTGTGAGACGTCGTACCGCTTACGCCTCGGCGCCGGCCTTGCGCCGACGCACGGCGAACACGACACCCGCACCGGCGACGACGGCGACACCGCCGACGAGGCCGATCGTCGGGAGCGCGGAGCTCGAACCGGTCGACGCCAGGCTGCCGTTGACCTCGGGCGTGTTGCCGGACGGCTTGGTGTCGGTGACCGGGGCCTTGCCGCCTTCCTGCGGCTTGGTGCCGTCGGTGTCCGTGCCGGCGGCCACGATCTGGAACTTGTACGACACGTCGCCGAAGCCGGTGCACTCGTCGTCGCTGTCGCCGTAGATCGTCGCGCCGAGCGAGAAGCCGGCGCCGACCGGGGCGGACGACTTCACATTGATACGGAGCGGGATGTCGACCTCGTAGTCGGGCTTGAGTTCGTCGGTGGAGCCGACGTAACCGACCGCGTAGCCCTCCTCGTTCAGGTCCACCCAGACCTTCTTCTCCGGGTTCCAGGCCTGGAGCTGGACCTGCTTGCTCTTGAACAGATCCTCGCCGGCCTTGTCGGAGGAGGCCCCGGCGAAGAAGTCGAGTGCGTTGAGCGTGGAGTCGGAGTTGTTGAGCACGTTCAGGGAGAACTTGTGCCACCCGCTGCCGGCCGCGATCTTGCCCGGCAGACCGGTGATGGAGACGTCGACCTTGGTGTCCGCGCACACCGACGGCTCGGGCTCGGGGGTCTCGGAGTCGGAGGGCGCCGGGGTGGTCGGCGTCGCGCTCGTCGAGGTGTCGTCGGAGGGCGTGGCCGAGCCGCTGGCGGACTGGCTCGCGGTGCTGGTCGGGGTCGAGCCCGTGTTGGCGCCCGTGTCCGTGCCGGTGCTCGCACTCGTCGAGGCGGACACGGTGTCCGACGGCGAAGCCGGGTCGCTCGGCGTATCGGCGGCCGCGCTGCTCGGCGGGGCGTCGGTCGCAAAGGCGGCCGGAGCGGACAGCAGGGCCAGCGGGGCTATCGCCGCCGTGGCGGCCGCTGCGGTGATGGCGCGGCGAAGCTTCATGGAGACCTCGAATGGTCCGGCGTACCGCTGGCGCGCGGTACGTGGCGGAGGCCCGCCGCGTGTGGGGCGCGGATGTGGCCGTTGATTCAGGGGGTTTGATCTGCGAGGCCCGCGAATGGTTGCCCTGTTACTCACAGATTTTTTATTCGGCCACGTCACCTGGGCGTCCGCGCAAGCGAAGGGCCCCGCGGGACGGGGCCCGCGGGGCCCTTCTCCGTCAGCACCGGCGTCAGGGCAGCGCCGGTGCCCGGGAGCGGCGCCGGGGGGTTGCGCCGCTTGCTCTGTGTGCCCTGTGCCCTTCGTGCGCGGGGTCGCCGCTCCGGCACACAGGGGGCGCGCGGATGGTCTCGACCTCTGGCAGTCGGGCGGCGCAGTGCCGTACGGAACACCGCAATGCGGTTGTCCGCTCGGGGACTTGAGGGGCTTTTCTCGCATCGTGCTGGATGGACGCGGCCTACGCAACCGTTTGACCCGGCCCTTGTGCATTTTTGCAGTTTCCGCCGGTCGGCCCCGGGCGTCCCCGGGGCCGACCGGTTCTCTTGGATGACCGGGCTGCTGTCCCCTGCCGTCCGGTCACTTCCCTGGAGCGAGGTCCCACGACGTGCGGCACGATCCGCACGTCTCATCGCTCCAGAGCGAGCCACGCGTGGTTCTTTCGGGCCCGCCCCTGGCTGGCACGGACACCGGGACCAACGAAGCGGTCCGCGAAGTGGTCACGCGCCGTACGAGTGAGAGGGGGACCGAACTCAGATGCGACCCCGGCACAGTTCGAGCAGCGTCATCGCGAGGGCGGTGCCCGGCTTGCCCAGCGCCTCCCTGTAGTGGCCGAGGATCTCCATCTCGCGGGAGAGGTTCACACGTCGCCCGCCGGAGGCGATCCGCGCCTCCTGGATCACGGCGGAGACGGCCATCCGCTCCTGCACGAGCCCGATGATCCGGTCGTCGAGCGCGTCGACGCGCTCCCGGGCGTCGGTGATCGTGTCGGCGGCCTCGGCGGTACGGGCGCCGGTCTTCTCCGTGGCGGTGGATGTCATAACGGGGGCTCCTTGATCGCTGCGTCCCTGCCCGACAGTCCCCGGAAACGCCAGGCGCCCCGGACCTTGTCGGCCCGGGGCGCCTGGGAAGTCGCTTGTCAGTTGCTCAAGCAGCACGACCATGGCAGCCGGTGGGCCGGTTGCCATAGGTAAAGAGGAAGGTCGAGTGCGAAAGCATGAGGCCAGTATGCCACGGCACCTGCGCGGCAAGGTGTCCCCCGCCCACCCCGTTAGAATCGGTAACCACAGACCCCCGCCCCACCGCCGGAAGGCACCCCGTGTCATCAGCGACTCCCGCTGCCGCCACCCCCGACACCGTCCTGGTCGTCGACTTCGGCGCGCAGTACGCCCAGCTCATCGCCCGTCGCGTCCGCGAGGCGCGGGTCTACAGCGAGATCGTGCCCAGCACCACGCCGGTCGCCGAGATGCTCGCCAAGAACCCCGCGGCGATCATCCTCTCCGGCGGCCCCTCGTCCGTGTACGAGGAGGGCGCCCCCACCCTCGACCGCGCACTGTTCGAGGCCGGCGTCCCCGTGTTCGGCATGTGCTACGGCTTCCAGCTGATGGCGCAGACCCTCGGCGGCACGGTCGACAACTCCGGCGCCCGTGAGTACGGCCGTACGGATCTGCACGTCTCCCGGACCTCCTCCACCCTCTTCGAGGGCACCCCCGCCGAGCAGGCCGTGTGGATGTCGCACGGCGACGCCTGCTCCGCCGCCCCGGAGGGCTTCTCCGTCACGGCGTCCACGGACGTCGTCCCGGTCGCCGCCTTCGAGAACGACGAGAAGCGGCTGTACGGCGTCCAGCACCACCCCGAGGTGATGCACTCCACATACGGCCAGCAGGTGCTCGAGCACTTCCTGTACCGCGGCGCCGGCCTCACCCCCTCCTGGACGACCGGCAACGTCATCGAGGAGCAGGTCGCCGCGATCCGCGAGCAGGTCGGCGACAAGCGCGCCATCTGCGGCCTGTCCGGCGGCGTGGACTCCGCCGTCGCCGCGGCTCTCGTCCAGAAGGCCATCGGCTCGCAGCTGACCTGCGTGTACGTCGACCACGGCCTGATGCGCAAGGGCGAGACCGAGCAGGTCGAGAAGGACTTCGTGGCCGCCACCGGCGTCCAGCTGAAGGTCGTCGACGCCGAGGAGCGCTTCCTCACCGCCCTCAAGGGGGTCTCCGACCCGGAGGAGAAGCGGAAGATCATCGGCCGCGAGTTCATCCGCGTCTTCGAGCAGGCCCAGGCCGAGATCATCGCGGATGAGGGCCCGGCGGTGGAGTTCCTGGTCCAGGGCACGCTCTACCCGGACGTGGTCGAGTCCGGCGGCGGCACCGGCACCGCCAACATCAAGTCGCACCACAACGTCGGCGGCCTCCCCGAGGACCTCGAGTTCCAGCTGATCGAGCCGCTGCGCAAGCTGTTCAAGGACGAGGTCCGGATGGTCGGCCAGGAGCTCGGGCTCCCGGACGAGATCGTCCAGCGCCAGCCGTTCCCCGGCCCCGGCCTGGGCATCCGGATCGTCGGCGAGGTGACGAAGGAGCGTCTCGACCTTCTCCGTGACGCCGACGCCATCGCCCGCGAGGAGCTGACGGCGGCCGGCCTCGACCGTGAGATCTGGCAGTGCCCGGTGGTCCTGCTCGCGGACGTCCGCAGCGTCGGCGTCCAGGGCGACGGCCGGACCTACGGCCACCCGATCGTCCTGCGGCCCGTCTCCTCCGAGGACGCCATGACCGCCGATTGGTCCCGGCTGCCGTACGACGTCCTCGCGAAGATCTCGACCCGCATCACCAACGAGGTCCGGGACGTCAACCGCGTCGTCCTCGACGTGACCTCGAAGCCGCCGGGCACCATCGAGTGGGAGTGACCCCTCTCTAGGTCCGCTTGAGAGTGCGGACCGGCTCTCCGGGCTTCCAGACCTGGACGACGAGATACGTGTCGTCCTCGACGTAGGTCCTTACGACCTCCGTCAGCTCGGTGCGGAAGAGGTGGAACGGCTCCGGCGGTTCCACCTCTTCCCTGTACGCCCCCTTCACCGCCGTATCGACGACCTCGAACGCGCGCCCGCTGATCCGTACGTCCCCGCCCCCCATCCCGGTGTCCGGGCCCGGGTTCGCCTGCAGCGCGAAGCGCGGGTCGCGCTGCAGGTCCAGGACCTTGAGCGAGCCCGGCATCATGCCGAGCCACAGCTCGCCGTCCAGGAAGCGGACCTCCAGGCCGGAGGTGCGGGGCGAGCCGTCCCTGCGGATCGTCGCCAGGACGTGATGGCGGAACGCGTCGAACCGGGTTTCGGCCGTCTTCGCGAATTCGGGTGCGGCGGAACGGAAATCCGCCCAGCGGGCTGCCTGCGTCATACGGCCCAGTCTCCCGGCGATACCCGACATCTCCTGTCTGGAATCGACTCATCGCGTCATCTTTACAAACCAGCGCTGTTCTCCTGCGCTGACCGACGGTAACTTCCGCCCGTAAAGCAAACCCAGTGCAGGAGGACGTATGCACGGGCCCACCCCGCCCCTGCCGCTGCCGACCGACCAGCTGCAGTTCGCGATGCCGCCGATGCATGACTCGCTCGAGGACGAACGCCGGCACCGCAAAGAACGGCTCGCGGGCGCGCTCAGGATCTTCGGGCGGTCGGGATTCGAGGACGGGGTGTCGGGGCACATCACCGCGCGCGACCCCGAATACTCTGACTGCTTCTGGGTCAACCCCTTCGGGATGCCGTTCAAGCACGTCACCGTCGGAGATCTCGTGCTGGCCAACCAGGACGGGCAGGTGATCGAGGGCCGCTATCACATCAACCAGGCGGCGTTCACCGTGCACGCCCAGGTCCACGCCGCCCGCCCCGACGTCGTCGCCGTCGCCCACTGCCACTCCGTGTACGGCCGCGCCCTGTCCGCGCTCGGCGACCTGCTCGACCCGATCAGCCAGGAGAGTTGCGCCTTCTACGAGGACCACGCCCTGTACGACGCGTACACCGGCGTCGCCGTGGACGCCGAGGAGGGCCGCCGGATCGCGACCGCGCTCGGCAGCCGCAAGGCGCTCGTCCTGCGCAACCACGGGCTGCTGACCGTCGGCGACTCGGTGGACGCGGCGGCCTGGTGGTTCCTGTCGATGGAGAAGTCCTGCCAGGTCCAGCTGGCGGCGAGGGCCGCGGGCCGACCGCTCATCATCGACCACAAACTGGCGACGGCCACCCGCGAACAGCTCGGCGGCGACCTCGTGGCCTGGATCAACTACCAGCCCCTGTGGCAGGACATCAGCCGCAGCGAGCCCGATCTGCTGAGCTAGAAGCCTCCGAGCACCGCCGCCTTCGTCATCGCGAACCGCCGGATTTGGGCAGCCACTCGACCTGCGCCAGGTCGCCGACGTCGATGCCATACGGCAGTTCTCGCAGCCGGGTCAACACGGCGGGCCGGGCTTCACCCGCGGTGACCACACCTGCCGGACGGACGCGACGTGGCGTAGGGCACAATTCGCTGTCATCACAGGGGAGTTGTGCGCCGACTTCGCGGGCCTCGCAAGGGGCCGGCGGCGGCGCCGCGAGCACGGTGGGAAGGCAGGCGTCGGCGTGGCGGTGCAGGAGGCTAGGCAGGGCGCTCGGAGCGCTGCCCACGGGGGAGGCTGCACCTGCGGGGACTGCCCGCACGGGGCGCGCGAGGGACACCGGCGGGCGGTGGCCGAATTCCTGCTCAAACGGGATGAGTTCGCCGCCGGGCAGGGGCTGCCGGCGGCGGTGGCCCATTCGGCGTCCGCCTCCCGGCAGTGGGTCTCCGAGGAGTTGACGCAGTCCGCCGAGGTCGTTGCCGAACGCGGCCGCGCGGAGGGCGAGGCCTGGCTGGCGCGGCTGTGGCTGCGCACGCTGTACGTCCTGTGGGCGGGCGTCGTCGCACTGCTGCTGGTGCAGTCGCTGACGGCGATCGGCGCGGGCTGGACGAACGCGCGCACCGCCGGGCTGCTCGCCGCGCTGGTGGTGGCCGGTGCGCTGACCGCGGCCTCGTGGTTCCACCGGGCGCGCGGCGGGGTGCTGGCCCCGGTCATCGGCGAGGACAACCGGATGTCCACCTCCCGGACCGTCGGAGCGGCCTGGGTGCTGTTCGTGGCGTACGCGGTCCTGGTGCTGGCGGGCCGTCTGGCCGCCGCTTCCGACCCCGCCGAGCGCGACGCGCTGATCTCCGGGCTCCAACTCGCGCGCGGGGCGGGGGTGGTGACCGTCCTCGCCGTGGTCTGCGGGATCGCGGTGCTGGTCCGCCGGGCGGTCGGCCTGCGCATCCTCGCGCAGCGGCTGCAGAAGGTACAGGCGCACCGGCCGCGTGCGGCCGACCTGCTGACCGACGACTCCGGCCGGGGCACCTTCGCCGACATCCAGTACGTCGGGATCAGTGCTGTCGCCCTGGTCTTCGCCGCCGTACGGCTGGCCCGCCGCCCCGACCAACTCCCCGACCTGCCGTGGGGCCTGGCGGTCCTCGTCCTGATCTCGGCCGCGACCTATCTGGCCGGCAAGTACGCGGAGGGCGGCCGCCCCGTCATCCTCTCCGTGGTCCGCGCCCGCGAGGCCGGCGACCTGGACGGCCCGATCCGCACCGGCGACGACATCGAGATCCGCGGCACCGGCTTCGTCCCACCCGGCGCCGGCACCGCCGACCGCCTCTCCCGCCTGGTCGTCCGCATCGGCCCGGTCAACGTCCACGTCCCCCTGATCCCCGTCACGGGCGGCTTCGACAACCCCACGGACACGGTCCTCAAGGTCCCCGTCCCGGCCGACGTCGAACCCGGCCGCGTGGAGGTACAGGTGATCACGGCAGCGGGAGTCCCCACGAACCGCGCCGAGGTCGACATCATGGAGTGACGGCAGGGTGAGCGACGACATCCTGTCGGTGATCCCCGCCGACCCGCACTGGCAGCCCGACCGGACGGCTGCCGAACGTGCGGCCGCGCTCGTCAGGGAACTGGCCCCCGGGTGGCCCGACGGCATCCCCGCCGAGACCGACGTCGACTGGTACGACCTCCCCGACGCCATCGACTGCGGCGCCAACCTGGAGCGCATCGGCTGCCCGCACTGCGGGGCGACGATCGACCGGGACTGGTACCGCGACCTGGTCGAGGGCCATCCGGACGGTTTCCCGACGCTCGCCGTGCACGTCCCCTGCTGCGGCACCGCGACCTCACTGGACGCGCTGGACTACGAATGGCCGTGTGGATTCGCCCGCTTCGAGATCGCCGTGTGGAACCCGGGACGCGGCCCGCTCACCGACCACGAACTGGCCGCTGTGGCCCAGGCCCTGGGTTCCCCCGTGCGGCAGATCCTGGCGCACATCTGATCGCGGTGGATTCGGAAAAACACCCCGGCATGGTTGAGCGGGATCCGATTGTCGTACGTATGGTCTGTTGATGGGGTATCGGTTTGGCGGCGAGAGGTGACTAGGAGCGATGACTCACAGCATTCGTACGGATACACACACTCCCTATCTCGACAGTGGCCGCGGTGACTGGCGGGAGACCGCCACCCGCTACGCCTTCCTTCCTCTACGCATCTTCCTCGGCGTCACCTTCATCTATGCAGGCCTGGACAAACTGACCGACAGCGCGTTCCTGAAGTCGGGCGGTGCAGGATCGATCGGGGACACCATGCGCGGGGTCCGCGACTCCGCGGCGATCCCGGCCCTCGTCGACATGGCCCTGAAGAACCCCGTCGGTTTCGGGTACGCCATGGCCTTCGGTGAACTCGCCGTCGGCATCGGCACCCTGATCGGTCTGCTCGCCCGCATCGCCGCACTGGGCGGCGCGCTGATCTCCCTCAGCCTGTGGCTGACGGTGAGCTGGGCCTCCGACCCCTACTACTACGGCAACGACCTCGCCTATCTGATGGCCTGGCTGCCCCTCGTCCTTGCCGGCGCCCCCTACCTCTCCCTGGACTCCGCCTGGCGCACGAGGCGACGGCAACGGGCGGGAACGTACCGGTAGTTTTCGGCGAGGCGGCTCCGGCGCCCTGCCGGTTCAGCTCCCCACGTCGGTTCCCGAGGGCTCGGCCGTGTTCGTACGGCCGGGCCCGCGCCGTCTGCGGACGGTCCGCATCAGGACGGCCGCCGCGCCCGCGAGGCACAGGCCGCCCACGACGAGCGGGACGACCGCGAACCAGGGCGTCTCCCACAGACCGGCCGCATCACCGGCGTACACCGCGCCCGTGGCCGTGAGGAAGAGGCCCGCGACCAGCCGCCCGGGCTGGAACTCATGACGCAGCACGGCTCACCTCCGCCTGTCCCACTCCCACCGCGACGGTGATGTCGAACGTGCCGCCGCCCTTGCCGCCCGCCACCGGAGTCAGCGTCACGTCCTTGTGCTTGCCCGGTTCCACGTCCACGTCCTTCTTGTCGTCCCCGGGCAACTGGATGTCGCCCACCCCGACGTCGATGCTCAGCCGCACCGTCGCGTCCGCCGGCACCAGCAACTTCAACTGCCCCGCCCCCACCTGCGCGGACGTCGCCAGCGTCTGCCCCTTGGCCAGGCGCACCCCGGTCAGGTCCAGCGTGCCGACGCCCGTACCGAGGCTGTACTTCGGCTGGACCTCCGCGACGGCCGCCGGCTCCCACGACGTGTGTCTCCAGTGCGTGGTGATGTCCTTGGGCAGCGCCGCCGCGCCCGCGAGCAGTACCGCCGTGACGATCGCCAGGAACAGCGACCCGGCCCCCGTACGCCCCAGGCCGGCGCTGACCGCCACCCCGAGGCCGAAGACCACGAGGGCGCAGGCGAGGCCGGCCTGCACGCTGGTGCCCAGTGGGTGTCCGTCCCACATGAGGCCGGTGCCCAGGCCGCCGGCCAGCAGGGCGAGCAGGAACACCCAGCCGCCGATCCAGCGCGGGCCACGCGGTCTCGGTGGCGCGGCATACGGAACGCGTATGTCCTCGTGTACGCTCCGGGCGCGGCCGAGGCTGATGTTGACGGCCGCCGAGATGTCCCGGTCGTGGGGGTCCATGGGCCCCCACAGATAACCGGTGCCGCCGACGTGCGTGCCGTCCTTCACGATGGGGTCGCGCCACCAGGACGGGTAGGCCGTGGGGGCCGGCGGCGCCTGCGCCTCCGGCGGGGCGTCCGCGACGGCCTGCGCCGCCAGCGGGTCGGGGTCGGGGGCGCCGCGCCGCCGCGACCAGTAACCGGCGCCGGCGAGCAGCAGGGAGAGGATGACGGCGAACGTCATCACGCCGCCGTTCCTCAGCATCGTCAGGAACACCCCGCAGCCGACCAGGGCGAACAGCACGGCGGCCAGCGCCTGCCCGTCGACCCGGCCGGTCAGCAGCTTGCGGACCTCGTTCTCCTCGTCGTCCTCGTACGCCACGAAGAGCCATGCGAACCCGTAGAAGATGAGGCCGATCCCGCCGGTCGCGGCCAGCACCGCGAGGGTGATGCGGAAGATCACGGGATCCATGTCGGTGTGCCGCCCGAGCCCGGAGCACACGCCCGCGACCAGCTTGTGCCGGCGGTCACGGCGGAACCTGCGCGGGGACTCGACGGCACCGCCCTCGCCGGCTGCCACGCCCTCACCGGCAGGCGCCGCGGCGGGCGCGGCATCCGACGGCCCGGCGCCCGGCGCGGGGCGTGGGCCGGGGCCGGGTCCCGGACCCGTCGCGGCGTGGTCGTGATCTGTCATGCGTCCATGGTGACGGCCGGGCCGCCGCAGCGGCAGTCGGGATGACCCTGGCCGAACCCTGATATCGGCCCTGAGGGAGGGACGGGGAGGCGTTCGAAGGGCCCCCGGCCCGAAGATCAGGGGAGTCTCGGGGGTCGACCCTGATGCTCCGCAACTGCCGCCGTGTGACCATCGATGGCATGCCGGAAGCCGCAGCAGCGCCACTCGACGACCCGCGGCCGCCGCGCAAGCTCTACCGCAGCAGCGACGGCCGCTGGCTCGGCGGAGTGGCGCGGGGCCTCGCCGGGCATCTCGGGCTGCCCGTGATCTGGGTGCGGCTCGTCTTCGTCGGCCTGTTCATGGCCGACGGCCTCGGCGCGCTGTTGTACGCGGCGTTCTGGTTCTTCGTACCCCTCGGCGTCGGCGGCGTCGGCGGACAGCGGCCCCCGTCCCTGGTCAGCACCGAGACCTCACCGGACGGCCGCCGCAGACTCGTCGCCCGCAAGCCCGACAAGGGCCAGATCGTCGCGCTGCTCCTCATGGTCGTCGTGTCCCTCGTGTTCGTGGGCAGCGTGAATGTGGGCAACGGCGCCAAGGCGTATCTCCTGCCCGCCGTCCTGGTCGCGGCCGGTGTCGCCCTCGTGTGGCGCCAGGCGGACAACGCGCGCAGAGCCCGCTGGGTCGAGGTCGGCCGCCACCGTCGTACGCTCACGCTGCTGCGCTCGGGCGCCGGCGTGCTGCTCGTCACCGCCGGTGTCTCCGGCATCTTCGTCCTGCAGGGCTCGGCCGCCCACCTCGGCTCGGTCCTCCAGGCCGCCCTCGCGGTCCTCGTCGGCATAACGCTCCTCGCCGGTCCCTACCTCGTGCGGATGACCCAGGACCTGTCCGAGGAGCGCCTGATGCGCATCCGCGCGCAGGAGCGCGCCGAGGTCGCCGCGCACGTCCACGACTCCGTACTGCACACCCTGACCCTGATCCAGCGCAACGCGGAGAACGCGAACGAGGTGCGCCGCCTCGCCCGCGCCCAGGAGCGCGACCTGCGCACCTGGCTCTACAACCCCGAGGGCACGGGCAAGGACGAGGCGGACGAGCCGACCACCCTCGCCGAAGCGGTCCGCCGCAACGCGGCCGAGGTGGAGGACAAGCACGGTGTCCCCATCGAGGTCGTCGTGGTCGGCGACTGCCCGCTCGACGAAAAGACAGGTGCCCAGATGCAGGCCGCGCGTGAGGCAATGGTGAACGCCGCCAAGTACGGTGGCGAGGGCGGCGCCGTGCAGGTCTACGCCGAAGTCGAGGGCAGGACGGTCTTCGTGTCGATCCGTGACCGGGGACCGGGCTTCGACCTCGACTCGATACCCGCCGACCGCATGGGCGTCAGAGAATCGATCATCGGCCGCATGGAGCGCAACGGCGGCACGGCGCGGCTGAGAGCGGTGCCGGACGGCGGCACGGAGGTCGAGCTGGAGATGGAGAGGGCGGAGGAGACGTCATGAGCGACGCGACCGGGGCGAACGGCACGGCGGGAGCGACGGAGGGGGGTGGCGAGGCGGCCGGGCGTCACGTACGCGTCGTCCTCGTCGACGACCACCGTATGTTCCGCACGGGCGTCCAGGCCGAGATCGGCCGGACCGAGCAGACCGGTGTCGAGGTCGTCGGCGAGGCCGCGGACGTCGACCAGGCGGTTACGGTCATCACCGCGACCCGCCCCGAGGTGGTTCTCCTCGACGTCCACCTCCCGGGCGGCGGGGGCGTCGAAGTACTGCGCCGCTGTGCCCCGTTGATGGCCGACGCCGAACAGCCCGTCCGCTTTCTCGCGCTGTCCGTCTCGGACGCGGCGGAGGACGTGATCGGCGTGATCCGCGGTGGTGCCCGCGGCTACGTGACCAAGACGATCACCGGCACGGACCTGGTCGACTCGATCTTCCGGGTCCAGGAGGGCGACGCCGTCTTCTCGCCCCGGCTCGCGGGCTTCGTCCTCGACGCCTTCGCCTCCACCGACGCCCCGCCCGTCGACGAGGACCTCGACCGCCTCACCCAGCGCGAACGCGAGGTGCTCCGCCTCATCGCCCGGGGCTACGCGTACAAGGAGATCGCCAAGCAGCTCTTCATCTCCGTGAAGACGGTCGAGTCCCATGTCTCCGCGGTCCTGCGGAAGCTCCAGCTGTCCAACCGGCACGAGTTGACGCGGTGGGCGACTGCGCGACGGCTGGTGTGAGCCCGGCCGCTCACGCCACCCGGGTCGCCCCGGCGAACGGCATCTGGTCGATCGGGGCCACGCGCACCGGCGCCGACGGGTTCGGGGCGTGGATCATCTGCCCGTTGCCGATGTAGAGGCCGACGTGGCTGATGCCGGAGTAGAAGAACACCAGGTCCCCGGGGAGGAGTTCGGAGCGGGAGACGCGTCGGCCCGCATTGATCTGGGCGTATGTGGTGCGGGGGAGGGAGACGCCGGCGGTGCGGTAGGCGGCCTGGACGAGGCCCGAGCAGTCGAAGGCATTCGGCCCGGTCGCCCCCCAGACGTAGGGGCTGCCGAGCTTGGCGTAGGCGTAGGAAACGGCCGCGGCGGCACGGGAGTTGGGGGCCGCCAGGGAAGCGCCGCCGAGGGCGTCACGCGCGTCCGAGGCCGACCGTGAGGCGTGCTCGCTCGCGCCGCCGCCCGCCGCGATCAGGGCCCGCTCCTGCGGCGTCAGCCGGGCGAGCAACTGCCGTGCCTCGGACAGCTTTCCGGTGATCGTCTTCTTCTGCCGTTTCAGCTCGGCCTGCTTGGACCTGAGCGACGTCAGTTCGACATGGGCGGCGCCGCGCAGCTGCTCGATCTCCCGGAGCTGCCTGCGTACGCGCGACACGGCCTGCGACTGCCGGTTGCCCGCCCGCTCGGCGAACGCGGCCCCGTCGAGATACCGGTCGGGGTCGTCGGACAGTGCCAGTTGCAGCGCGGGATCGATGCCGCCGCTGCGGTACTGCGCCGCCGCGATGGTCCCGAGCGCGTCGCGCGCCGAGTTGAGCCTCAGCTCCCTGCGGGCGGCCTCGTCCCCCAGTGCCTTCAGCCGCCGCTCCGCCGCGTCCGCCTTCTCCTTGGCCCCGTTGTACTTCTCGGTGGCGGCCTCCGCCTCCTGGTACAGCCGGTCCACCTTGGCCTTGACCTGGCCCGGCGTCAGCTGCGGCTCGGCGTGCCCGGTCCCGTCGAAGGCCGTCGCGGTCGCCGCGCCCGCCAGGGCCATGGTCACGGCCGTCCGGGCCGTCGGACCGCCGAGCGAGCGTTGCCGGGGCTTGCGGTGCGCTGCCACCTGGACTGTCACGTCCTTCCGTAGGGCCGCCTGGTCATCCGTACGGCCGCCAGGGGAGAGCGGTCGTACGGCCGCCGGGAGCGGCTCTCGCGTCCGGCGGCGGCCCGCACAGGGGGAGCGGGCCGCCGCCGGACTTCTCGGCGGAGGTGTCCGGCGGCCGCCCCTGGCCCGGGCGGCGGTGTGGAGCCGGTCACCTGGTGGAGGACGCTAAACCTGAGTGTGTCGGCTCGGTAACGCTATGTACGGAACTGGCGGCAGGGGACCGCCGGTGACCGTATAAGAGCGTGATCCCGGTCCGGAGCCGCCGACTTCGCGCGGCGCGATGACCGAAGCGGCGGTTCTGTGACACGTGGGGGCGCCGGAGTGCTATGGGGTGCATATATGCGGGCCGTGCCGCCGGGGTCGCTCGGGGTGGGGGCGGTGACCGGAGGCACTTGTGCCCCGATTAGGCTCCGGCCCCATGGACGTACTCATCCATCTCTTCGTCGGCCTGCACATCATCGGCATCGCGTCGCTCCTCGGCGGGTTCCTCACCCAGATGAAGGCGATGGGCAAGGGCGACGCCCGCTTCGTCCCCGCGATGCTGCACGGCGCGCTGACCATGCTGGTCACCGGTGTGGTCCTGGTCGGCCTCAACCAGGCCGACGACCATCACCTCAACACCGTCAAGATCGGCGTGAAGCTGGCCCTGCTGATCGTGATCCTCGGGCTCGTTTATGTGAAGCGGGACGACGAGCGCGTGGACAAGCGCCTCTTCGGCCTGGTGGGGCTGCTCACCATCGCGAACGTCTTCATCGCCGTGCTGTGGACGTGATGTACGCCGTGTCGTGGACGTGAGGTACGCCGTGCTGTGGATGTGGCGTACGCCGGCATGACGTTCAGCGCGCGGCGCTGAACCGGGCGCGGGCCGCAGCCACCGCGCCCGCGGCGACCGCGATCCACACCGCCACCGCGATCCACACCAGCACCTTCCCGGGGCCCCTCAGCCACGGGACCCGGATGACGGCGGCGACCGACAGCGTCGCCGCCGCCGTCATCCCCATCGGGAAGACCGTCGCCCAGCGGCGTACGTCGTAGCGCGGCCGGAGTCTCGCCAGCTCGGCGATCAGCAGGACGACGTAACAGGCCAGGACGAGGAAGAACAGCGCGCCGGTCACCGAGTGCAGGACGTCCCGGTCGTCGTCGTTCCACAGGTACAGCCGCGGGCTGTCGGCGGCGATCAGCTTCACCCCGGCCAGCGTCGAGTTGGCCAGCGCGCCCCCCGCGATCCACTGGTCCCCGGCGCCCTCGGTGAGCTGCCGCGGTTCGAAGCGGGGCAGCGCGAAGCCGTACAGCACGAGCCCCAGCCAGAACAGCACCAGCGCGGTGTGCGCGAGCCAGGCCGTCGACTCGACGGCCGCCAGAGTGGCCGCCAGGACGGCGAGTCCCTGCGTGGCCACACAGCCCAGGAACACCGCGCCCGGCATGTGGCGCTGCCAGTGCGGTACGACGAGGAGCATCAGGACCGGCCAGAGTACGGCCGACAGCGCGAGCAGCGCCTCCGCCACCGTCTGCCAGCCGAGCATGGAGAAACGCGTGCCGAGCACGGTGGTCGCGGCCACGGCCGTCAGCGCGCCCGGCGTCCTCGCCTGGGCCACCCACCGCTCCCGATCGCGCACCAGTCCCACCCCGAAGGACGCGGCGAGCGCCAGCCAGGAGACACAGGCCATCGTCAGAAACAGCCGGGACAGGACCTCGTATCCGGTCAGCTGCAGCCCGACCGACACGATCCCGGTCGCCATCACGGCGGCCCCGGCCGCAGGCGGACGCTGCGCCCACCAGGGGCGAAGGGGAGAGGTCCCGGGCATGGGCCCGATGCTAGGGACCAACACACCCGATACGAGCGGGCCACGCGCGCGTGACCTTCAAAAACGCGCGCGTGCGGGACAGGGGCGAGGCGCGTGCGCGCGGTGTGGTGGGCCGTGGCGCGCGTTGCCAGGAGCCCGCGCCTGGGGCGACCCGAGCGGGCGCGGCGCCCCGTGGGAGGGGCGTGCGCCTCAGGGAGGGGCGCGTCGTGCTTGTGCCCGGCGCGGAGTGCACGAGGCGCGCCGGGCGTGTGGAACAGGCGCCGGGCGCGCACATGATGCGCTAGGCGCACGGCACGCGAGCGCACGCCCGGCGGGCGGTACGGCGACTCGCTCCCTGCGTCCGCGCCCCCGCGCTCGCCCAGGCGGCACGAGCCGCCGCGTGCGGTGCGGGAGTGCACGCCCCGCGTGTGACGTACCTCGCGCGCCCCGTTGCTCGGGCACGCGCCCCGCCTTGGTCAGGCCGGGCGTACCACGCTGTGGATGATCGAGTCGCCGGCGTAGTAGACCGACTCCTCGCGGACGTAGGCGCCGGGCTTCGGGGCGTGGATCATCATGCCGTCGCCGATGTAGAGGCCGACGTGGCTGATGTCGTCGTAGAAGAAGATCAGGTCACCGGGCTGGGCGTCGGCGAGGGAGACGGTGGTGCCCGCGTTGACCTGGTCCCAGGTGGTGCGCGGGAGGTCGACGCCGGCGGCCTTCCAAGCGGCCTGGGTGAGGCCGGAGCAGTCGTAGGAGTCGGGCCCGGTGGCGCCCCAGACGTACGGCTTGCCGATCTGGGCGCGGGCGAAGGCGATCGCCTTGTCGGCCTTGGTGGCGTACGAGTCGGACGAAGATGATCCGGACGAGGGCGAGGTCGACGAACCCGACGAACTTGTCGAGCCCGAGGAGCCCGTCGAGCCCGAGGAGCTGCTCTCCTTCTGCGCCGCCGCTTCCTCCGCCGCCTTCTGCGCCGCCTGCTGCTTGGCGAGCTCGGCGGCCTTCCGCGCCGCCTCCTCCTGCTTCTGCTTCTCGATGGCGGCGAGCCGCGCCTTCTCCTCCGCCGTCAGCTTGGACAGCAGCTCACGCGCGCTGGAGAGCTTCGTCTGGACGGTCGCCTTCGCGGTCTTCAGCTCGCTCTGCGACTCGTTCAGCGTCTCGAGGCTCTTGGTGGCCTCCTGCCGCTTCTTCATCGTCGCGGACTGCTCCGTGACGTAGTCGTCGACCGCGTCCTTCTGGCGCGTGGTCATCCGGCTCATCAGCTGGGTCTGGTCGAAGTAGTCCTGCGGACTGTCGGCCAGGAGGAAGGTGGCGGTGTCGGGGGCGGCGGCACCGGTGCGGTACTGGGCCGCGGCGAACGTGCCCAGCTCCTCGCGGGCTTTGTTGAGCTTGTCCGTGCGCCGGGCGACGTCGTCCAGAAGCGCGTCGACCTGCTTGCGCTGCGTGCCGGACTTCTCCTTGGCCGAGTTGTACTTCTCGGTCGCCGACTCCGCCTGGCGGTAGAGGTCGTCGACCTTCTTCTGCACCTCCTCGACGCTCGGCTTGCCGTCGGTGGAGGGGGCGGCGTTGGCGGTCTGGGTGAGCAGGGCCACAGAGGTGAGGGCGGCGGTGGCGAGGACGGGGGTGCCTATGCCGGCTATGCGCGTGCTCGCGGCGCGCGGCTTGCGGTGCGACGCCAAAGGAGGCGACTCCTTCCATGTTCCGCCTACCGAGTTAGCTGTCGGGTTCGGGCGGGTGGTTCGGAAGGCTTGCCCTACGGCCCGTTCTCCGGAAGGGAGTTGGGCCGATCCACCCCAAGGTCGGTGGGTCCCCGGCTCCGGCGGCCTCGGGGCGGCACACCGGACTCGGCGGAGGCCGCGCGGCCCGGCGACGTTCGCCGGTGGGGGTCGTACGGCCCGCCCGGAACGGTAGCCAACTGGTGTGGCGCCTGTGAAGGTTGATGGGCGATATGCCCGATACATTTTCGTGACCTTTGGTCAAGGTGCGACAAGGCGTGGTTGATAGATGACGACGAGCAGTGACTTGTCCGGTTTGTTCGCCGTGTCGATCGTCGGTGCCCGCGTGCCACCCGACCGGAATTCGGCTCGTCGCGCACCGTGATCAAGCGATCGTTGCTGGTGACGGCGGTGCCGGGCTGTCGGGGAACGAGGGATGTTCTCGGGGCGGCGGCGGGTTGTCGGTGGGGCGCCCTAGACTCGGAGAGCGATGAGCAGCCTCTTTGACGACAGCTTCCTGGCGAACCTCCAGGCCCCCCAGGGGCGCGAGGAGGAACCCCCGCCACCGCCCGAGGACGATCATGCTCCGGAGTCACTTCCGGACGATCTGTTCGGCGGGAAGTTCGACGTGCCGCCGGACCGGGACTCGTACTACCGCGACGGCGCCCCGCGCCCGGCCATCGACGCGGCCGCCCTCCTGGAGGGGCTGAACGAGAACCAGCGCGCGGCCGTCGTCCATGCCGGCACCCCCCTGCTCATCGTGGCCGGCGCCGGCTCCGGCAAGACCCGTGTGCTCACGCACCGCATCGCGTATCTCCTGGCCGAGCGGAGCGTGCACCCGGGCCAGATCCTCGCGATCACCTTCACCAACAAGGCCGCGGGCGAGATGAAGGAGCGCGTCGAGCAGCTCGTCGGCCCGCGCGCGAACGCGATGTGGGTGATGACCTTCCACAGCGCGTGCGTGCGCATCCTGCGGCGCGAGAGCAAGAAGCTGGGCTTCACATCGAGCTTCTCGATCTACGACGCCGCCGACTCCAAGCGGCTCATGGCACTCGTCTGCCGTGATCTCGATCTCGATCCCAAGCGCTATCCGCCCAAGTCCTTCAGCGCCAAGATCAGCAACCTCAAGAACGAGCTGATCGACGAGGAGGACTTCGCCGCGCAGGCCGCTGGGGGCACATCCCAGACGGAGTCTGGGGGAGGCTTTGAGAAGACCCTCGCCCAGGCCTACGCCCTCTACCAGTCGCGTCTGCGCGAGGCGAACGCCCTCGACTTCGACGACCTGATCATGACGACGGTCAATCTGCTGCGCGCCTTCCCGGACGTCGCCGAGCACTACCGCCGCCGCTTCCGGCACGTCCTGGTCGACGAGTACCAGGACACCAACCACGCCCAGTACGCGCTCGTGCGCGAACTCGTCGGCACCGGCCGGCACGACGAGGACGTACCGCCCGCCGGGCACGACCTACCGCCCGCCGAGCTGTGCGTCGTGGGCGACGCCGACCAGTCGATCTACGCCTTCCGCGGCGCGACGATCCGCAACATCCTCCAGTTCGAGGAGGACTACCCGGACGCGACGACGATCCTCCTGGAGCAGAACTACCGCTCCACCCAGACGATCCTGTCCGCCGCCAACGCGGTCATCGAGCGCAACGAGTCCCGCCGCCCCAAGAACCTGTGGACCAACGCGGGCGCGGGCGCGCAGATCACCGGCTATGTGGCCGACACGGAGCACGACGAGGCGCAGTTCGTCGCCGACGAGATCGACCGGCTCACGGACGCGGGCGAGGCGAAGTCCGGCGACGTCGCCGTGTTCTACCGCACCAACGCCCAGTCCCGTGTCTTCGAAGAGGTCTTCATCCGCGTCGGCCTGCCCTACAAGGTCGTCGGCGGTGTCCGCTTCTACGAGCGCAAGGAGGTCCGGGACGTCCTGGCCTACCTGCGCGTGCTCGCGAACCCTGAGGACTCGGTCCCGCTGCGCCGCATCCTCAACGTGCCCAAACGCGGCATCGGTGAACGCGCGGAGGCGATGATCGACGCCCTCGCCCAGCGCGAGAAGATCAGCTTCCCGCAGGCGCTGCGCCGCGTCGACGAGGCGTACGGCATGGCCGCGCGGTCCACGAACGCCGTCAAGCGGTTCAACACGCTGATGGAGGACCTCCGTACGATCGTCGAGTCGGGCGCGGGACCGGCCACCGTCCTGGAAGCCATACTCGAACGCACCGGCTATCTGGCCGAGTTGCAGTCCTCGACCGACCCCCAGGACGAGACCCGGATCGAGAACCTCCAGGAACTCGCCGCCGTCGCCCTGGAGTTCGAGCAGGAACGAGCGGAGGGCGAGCAGGGCACCCTGGCCGACTTCCTGGAGCAGGTCGCGCTGGTAGCCGACTCCGACCAGATCCCGGACGAGGACGAGGAGGGCTCCGGCGTCATCACGCTGATGACCCTCCACACGGCCAAGGGCCTGGAGTTTCCGGTGGTCTTCCTGACCGGCATGGAGGACGGCGTCTTCCCTCACATGCGCGCCCTCGGCCAGACCAAGGAACTGGAGGAGGAGCGGCGCCTCGCGTACGTCGGCATCACCCGTGCGCGGGAGCGGCTCTACCTCACGCGCTCGACCCTGCGCAGCGCCTGGGGCCAGCCGTCGTACAACCCGCCCTCCCGCTTCCTGGAGGAGATCCCGGCCGCCCACATGGAGTGGAAGCGGACAGGGGCCACAGCGCCCGTGTCCTCGGGCCCGGCGTCCGGCATCGCGGCCTCGCTGTCCTCGACCCGCTCGCGCTCCTCGGCGTCGGGCGCGTCCGGGTTCGCCACGAACCGGGCTTCGCAGAAGCCGGTGGTGTCCCTGGCCGTCGGGGACCGGGTGACGCACGACCAGTTCGGGCTGGGCACGGTCCTCGCGGTGACGGGCGAGGGCGACAAGGCCCAGGCGACGATCGACTTCGGGGACGCCAAGCCGAAGCGGCTTGTGCTGCGGTACGCGCCGGTGGAGAAGCTGTAGCGCGAAAAGCCGCGGCCCCAGTGGGCCGCGGCTCTGACGAAACCGTTGCTCAGGTGGGGTCGAGGCCGTGGCTGCGCAGCCACGGGAGCGGGTCGATCGCCGAACCGCCTGCGGGCCGAACCTCGAAGTGCAGGTGCGGACCGGTCGAGTTGCCGGAGTTCCCGGAGTAGGCGATCGGATCGCCGGCCTTGACGACCGTCCCGGAGACGACGCGGTAGCTGGAGAGGTGGCAGTACCAGGTCTCCGTGCCGTCCATCGCCGTCACGATCATCATGTTGCCGTAGGCGCTGTTCCACTGCGTGCGGACGGTGCCGTCGGTCGCGGACATCACCGTCGTGCCGTACGAGACGGGGAAGTCGATGCCCGTGTGCACGGACATCCAGTTCACGCCCGCCTGCCCGAAGTAGGCACTGAGGCCTCGCTGCATCACCGGAAGCGCGAACTTCGGGCGCAGCCGCTCCTTGCGGGCCGCCTCCTCCGCCGCGCGCTTCTTCTCGGCGGCCTGCTCGGCCTTGAGGTCGATGCGCTCCTGCGTACGGCTGGCCCGGTCGGCGAAGTCGTCGGCGCCGGCGGAGAGGCTCTCGAGCTGGGTGTCCAGCTTGTTGTTGGCGGCGGACGGCTTCACCGCGTGCACGTCCGAGGCGGTGGTGGAGGTGCCCTGGCTCTCGCCGCTCATGTTGCCCACGGAGGCGGCGGCGATCCCGGCCACCCCCATCACACACGCCGAGGGCACGGCGACGGTCAGCAGCGCGGAGCGCTTGGCAGGCGTACGGCGCCGGGAGCGGCCCCCGGCGCGCGAGCCGGCACGACTGACCGGGGTGACCTCTTCCTCGTCGTCCAGCAGATCCGGTACGGCGGGCATCTCGCCGGTGGAGGTCAACTCGCCATCGTCCGGGGAGGGTTCCTCGTAGCCAGTCTCTTCGTAGTCTTCGTAGCCGTCTTCGGCGTAGGCCGGGTCCGCGTAGGACGCTTGGTCCTCGTACGCCGACGGGGCCTCGTATGTTGCCGGGTCGCCGTACGCGGTCGCGTCCTCGTAAGGCGTCGCGTCGTCGTACGTCGGATGCTCGAAGGACTCGGCCTGCGGCTCGTACGGGTCGGCCGCGGGGACCGCGATGTGCGCGCCGTCGGAGTTCCACTGCGTGGCGTCGTACGTGCCGGTCTCGTAGGTCTGCGTGCCCCAGTCCCACTGCTGGGCGGGGTCGGCGGGCTGCTGCCCGGGCTGGAGCCAGGCGCCCGCGTCCCACTGGCCGCTGGTGTCGACCGGCGTGGCCTGCGCGGGGACGGTCCAAGCGGTGCTGTCGTAGGCGCCGCTGTCGTAGACCGCGTGCTGCTGGGCCGCGTACGGGTCGTGGTTCGGGGTCTGGTGGCCGCTGGTCGACCAGTGCGTGGTGTCGTACGCGCCGGTGGTGTGGGCCTCGCCCGGGAGGTTGCCGAAGAGTGGGTCGGTGTCGAAGGCCGTGGTGGCCTGGGCGCCGGTGTGAAAACCGTTCGCGTCGTAGCCGCCGTACGTGGTGAAGTCGCCGTACTGGGCTTCCTGTGCACCGTACGACGCGTAGTGCGCCGAGGCGGCATCGGAAGCCGGAGCCGGGGTGGTCATGAACCCCGACGGGTGACGGTCGTTCACCAACTTCTCTTTCGCCTCGACAACAGGGGCTGCCAGAGCAGTGCGGCGACTGTACCCGGCAGTACGCGGGCGCGACAATCTTCGACTGGTTTCGTGCACGCAGGAAACGGGCATTCGGCCGTGTTTCGGGGGACGATGGACGGGGGTTTGGCTTTGTGTTCGAAGATTGTTCGATGTGAGGCGGCTGTCCGACCCCGCTAAGCGGGCTGTGCCGGGCGAATCTCGCGCCGCTCGGACGGCCGACCCGCCCCGGTCGAGCTGCCCGTCTCAGGCCACCGTCAGACCGCCGATGTGCGCCTCGGCGGGCGTGTCCGGCAGCTCGGAGTCCAGGGCCTGCCGTATCCCCGCGGCGACCGCCGGATGCACGGGCAGGGCAAGATGTCCGATCCCGGACACCTGGACGTTCTGTGCCAGCAGGTCGGGATGGTCGAGGCGGGCGTTCTCCAGCGGGTCCATCAGCTCGTCGAGGTCGCTCCAGAAGCTGACGAAGCGCGTCCGGCAGCCGGGCGCGGGCCGGGCCAGCTCCTCGACCACCTCCGAGCCGGGGCGCATCTGGCGCACGATCGGGTGGGCGTCGGCCAGCGGCGCGACCCGGGTGCCGGAGTGCGGGGTGCCCAGGGTCACGAGCGTGCGGACCCGCAGGTCACCGCCCAGACGCTGGACGTAGTAGCGCGCGATCAGGCCGCCGAGGCTGTGCCCCACGACATCGATCTGCGGGCTGCCGGTGCGCGCGCAGATCTCCTCTATGTGCCGGCCGAGCAGCTCGGCAGCGGTGCGAATGTCGCAGGTCAGCGGCGAGTAGTTGAGGGACTCGACCCGCTGTCCGCCGTGCTGGGCGAGGTTGCGGCGCAGCAGGACGAAGACGGAGCGGTTGTCGATGAAGCCGTGCAGCAGGACGACCGGGGTGCCGGTCTGGAACGGCAGCTGGGCGGTGCCGTCCGGGGCGGGCAGGGCGTGAGCCGGGGAGCGGCGCTCCTGGATGATGCCGGTCGGATAGAGCAGGAGGTGCCCCGCGAGGATCGTGACCTCCAGGGCGGTCGCCTTCAGGAGGGTCAAGGAGAGTCCGGCGAGTCTGATGGGGAGCAGGAACTGACAGAGCGGACGAAGGGGCTCCAGGGCCCGGGTGACCTTCATGGCCGACCTCCTGTCGGCACACGGAAGGACAGCTCCGTCCCCCGTGTGCGCTCGTGGGAAGCCGAGCAGAGGGCCGTAGAGGATGCGCGATACGGCCCTGCGCACCCTTCCGGTCCCCGTGGACCACGCTGCGGCTCCCGAACGTGTCCCATGGTGTGATTTCCCCGTTGGTCGCCTTCGCGAAACTGCCGGTTGCGCGAAGCTGGGGACAACGTTCGTTCATTTCGCGACCGGTGGCGGGACGCACGGAATGTGCGGTACTTGTCGATACGGACACCGGCACTGATGCCGGTACAGATGTCGGTACGGATGGACGCAGTCGCTTCATGGAGGCAGTGATGGGTGTGGCAGCCGGTCCGATCCGCGTGGTGGTCGCCAAGCCGGGGCTCGACGGCCACGACCGCGGAGCCAAGGTCATCGCGCGGGCCCTGCGCGACGCCGGTATGGAGGTCATCTACACCGGGCTCCACCAGACGCCGGAGCAGATCGTCGACACGGCGATCCAGGAGGACGCCGACGCGATCGGCCTGTCCATCCTCTCCGGCGCGCACAACACGCTCTTCGCGGCCGTCATCGACCTCCTCGGGGAACGCGACGCCGCGGACATCCTGGTCTTCGGCGGCGGCATCATCCCCGAGGCGGACATCCCGCCGCTCAAGGAGAAGGGCGTCGCGGAGATCTTCACGCCCGGCGCGACGACGGCTTCGATCGTGGAGTGGGTACGGCAGAACGTGCGTCAGCCCGCCGGGGCCTAGGCCGGCGTCCCTCAGACCGATCGGCGTTCCTGTACCACCCCCTCCAACTCCTCGGCCATCGCCGCGCGCAGGCGCAACGTCGTCATGAGTCGCTGGAACGCCTCCGCCCAGTAGCCCCCGGCCCCCGGCGACGCGTCCGCCCCTTCGTCCGGTACCGCCAGCAGGCCCTCCAGGCGTGAGGCCTCCCCCGGATCCAGGCAGCGCTCGGCCAGTCCCATCACCCCGCTGAAGCTCCACGGATAACTCCCGGCGTCCCGAGCGATATTGAGGGCGTCCACCACCGCACGCCCCAGCGGCCCGGCCCACGGCACGGCGCACACCCCGAGCAGCTGGAACGCCTCGGACAGGCCATGCGTTGCGATGAACCCGGCCACCCAGCCGGCCCGCTCGTCGGCATCGAGCACACTCAGCAACTTGGCCCGATCGGCGAGCGACACCGCCCCCGGTCCGCCGGCCTCGGGTGCCGAGGGCGCTCCCAGCAGGGCCCGGGACCACTCGGCGTCCCGCTGCCGCACCGCCGCCCGGCACCACGCCGCGTGCAGTTCGCCCTGCCAGCCATCCGCCACCGGCAGCGCCACTATCTCGCCCGGCGTACGCCCGCCCAGCCGTCCCGGCCACGTCCCGAGCGGCGCCGCTTCCATCAACTGGCCCAGCCACCACGACCGTTCCCCTCTGCCCGCAGGAGGTTTGGTCAGGACACCGTCTCTCTCCATCCTCGGGTCGCACTCAAGCGGCGCTTCCACCGCGATCGCGGCCGTGTCCCCCATGTGGTCGACCGCGACACAGGCCGCTGCCCGGACCGCCATCCGCGCGGCAAGCGCCGAACCCGGCAGCGCGGACAGCAACTCCGCCGCCGTCGCCCGTACGTTGCGGCTGCGGTCGGCCAGCGCCTGCTCCAGGAACGGCTCGTCGTCCGCGGCCAGCCCCGTGCGCAGCGAGTCGAGGAACATCAGCCGGTCCTCCGCACGCTCCGTCGCCCAGGTCGCCGCGAGGAGCTCACGGGCCATGGCCGGTCTGCGTGCCCGTAGCGCCGCGAGCAGAGCGACGCGTTCGGCGAACAGGCCTTCCTGCCACAGCCGTTGCACCTCGTCGGCGTCGTCGATGTCCGGCAGCGTCGCCCCGCCGCCCGGTGCCGCGCGCAGGGCGAACCGCCAGTCCGGGTTCAACCGGGCCAGCCACAGCGCCCGGGGCCCTGCGAACGCCAGCGCCGCGGGCCGCAGGTCGGTGCGTCCCCGGGCCGCGTCCAGCAGCGCGGGCAGGGCCTGCGGGGGCGCGGCGTACCCGTGCGCGTTCGCCGTCGCCAGCCACTGGGGCAGCAGCTCCATCAGGTCCGGCGAGGTGCCCCGGCGGCCGCCGCCCGTGCCGGGACGGTCGGCCAGCAGCAGGGCGAGTCTGCGTTCCGCCGCCGGTGGAAGGGCGGGGCGTGGGTCCTCGGCGGCCGGCTCCGGGCGCCGTGCCGCGCTCGCGGGACGCAGGCCCGCCCGCCGACGCACGGTCGCCACGGCCGCGGCGTCCAGCAGTGCCACGGGTGCCTCCCGGCCCGGCGCACCGACCGCGGGGGTCCGCCGCTCGGTGCCGAGGAGCGCCGTGGTGACCAAGTCCTCCCACGCGCCTGCGGGGTTGGCGGGTACCGAGGCCTCGTCCATACGGCTCCTTTCCTTCACGTGTTCCGCCGATTCCTGTGCGCTCAGCACAGCGTCACCGCCTGTCCCGTCCCCTTTGGCCAGGCCGTGAGGGGAGTGAAGCCCCGGTGGCCGCACTCGCCGAAGACCGTGACGGGGGCGCCGCCGGACAGGGCGACGAGCCGCCACAGACCGGGGCGGGAACGGGCGGCCGGGGTGAGCGGCAGCGCCGTGTCCGTTTCCGCGTCCGCCAGCTGCCAGGAGTCACCGTCCGGGACCGGTACGACGTGGTCCAGCGTCACCGCTACCGCGTCCAGCCACGGGTCGTCCCGCAGCGCCTCGCCGTACCGGGCGGCTGCCTGGGCCGTCGTCATTCCCGGGGGGCGTATCAGGGCCGGCGCGGGCGCGGCGAACTGGTCACCCAGGGCCGCGCGCACCTGCCCGGCACCCGGATACGCGGACAGCTCCGCCTCCAGGGCAAGGCCGACCGGCAGCGCCAGCTCGGGGGCCCGGCCGGCGGCGCCGTAGGACAGGAGCAGGCAGGTGCGGGCCGACTGGGCGCCGTACAGCCAAATCCGGCGCGTCGTCAGTTTCGCGTCCGCCGTGTCGTACTGGGCGAGGACCAGCCAGCGGTCGCGCACCGGCGGGCCGTCCGCCGACGCGGGCAGGCCGAGGCGGGAGCGGACCGTCGCCGCGAGTCCGTCCGGGAGGCTCTCGCGGCGCAGCCAGCCCTGGTCGAGGAGGTGCAGCAGCGCGCACTCCTCGAGGAGACGCACCGGCCAGCCCGGCCCCGACCCCGGTATGGCCCCCAACTCCCGCACCCGAGCGGCCAGTCCGGGCGCCTGGGCGTCGACCATGCGGGCCGCCGTCTCCTCCCACAGCCCGTACCCCGCACGCTCCGCCGAGGCCAGGCCGCCGCGCAGCAGGTCCGCCAGGCGCTGCTCCAGCTCCGTCGCCCCCGCCGTGACCCGCTCGGCACGGCGCTCCGCCCTGCGCCGCGCCGCCTCGGGATCACCGGACCCGGACGCGGAACCCCCGCCGCCCGCCTCCCGTTTCTCCTGCGCACGCTTCTTCCTGCCCTCGATCCACTGCTCGGCCCAGTCCGGCGCCTGCGCCGTCGGCACCGCGCCGTCCCCGCCCGCCCACAGCAACAGCAGCCCGAGCGCGTGTTTGCACGGGAACTTGCGGCTCGGGCAACTGCACTTGTACGCGGGCCCCGCCGCGTCCGCGATGTCGACGACCGTCTGATACGGCTTGCTGCCGCTGCCCTTGCACAGCCCCCACACCGTCCCCTCGTCGGAACTCCCCGCCTCGGACCACGGACCGGCCGCTCCGAGCTTGCTTCCCGCCTTGCGTGACGCGGCGTCAGGCGCCAGTGCCAGCACCTGGTCCGCGGTCCAGCGCACCCCCTGCTGAGTCATGCCATCGAAGGTAGATCCCACCACTGACAATGGGCCCGGCCAGCGCGTTTGTGCAGGTCAGAGCGCATTGTCAGTGGCGTGGTGCACGGTGGACACCAGATCCGAACCGGCCGAGCTGGAGGGGGCCTCAGCCATGACTGTGTCCGTGGAACCGACGTTGGAGCAGACGCGTGCGAAGGAGCCGGCCGAGGCGTTGCGGCCGCACGCCGAGGACGCCTTCGCCGCCGAACTCGCCGCGCTGGCAGCGCAGGACGACCGCCCGCGCCCGGCCCGCTGGAAACTGTCGCCGTGGGCGGTGGCGACCTATCTCCTCGGTGGCACCCTGCCGGACGGCACGGTGATCACGCCGAAGTACGTGGGCCCGCGCCGCCTCGTCGAGGTCGCGGTCACCACCCTCGCCACCGACCGCGCCCTGCTCCTGCTCGGTGTGCCCGGCACCGCCAAGACCTGGGTGTCCGAGCATCTGGCGGCGGCGGTGAGCGGCGACTCCACGCTGCTGGTGCAGGGCACGGCCGGCACACCGGAGGAGGCGATCCGGTACGGCTGGAACTACGCGCAGTTGCTCGCCCACGGGCCCAGCCGGGACGCCCTCGTGCCCAGCCCGGTCATGCGGGCCATGGCCGAGGGCATGACCGCCCGGGTGGAGGAGCTGACCCGTATCCCGGCCGACGTGCAGGACACGCTGATCACGATCCTGTCCGAGAAGACGCTGCCCATACCGGAGTTGGGCCAGGAGGTGCAGGCCGTCCGCGGCTTCAACCTGATCGCCACCGCCAACGACCGCGACCGCGGCGTCAACGACCTGTCAAGCGCCCTGCGCCGCCGGTTCAACACCGTGGTGCTGCCGCTGCCCGAGAGCGCCGACGCCGAGGTCGACATCGTCTCGCGGCGCGTCGACCAGATCGGTCGCTCCCTCGATCTGCCGGCCGTGCCCGACGGCATCGACGAGATCCGCCGCGTCGTGACCGTCTTCCGCGAGCTGCGCGACGGCGTCACGGCCGACGGGCGTACGAAGCTCAAGTCACCCAGCGGCACGCTGTCCACCGCCGAGGCGATCTCCGTCGTCACCAATGGCCTCGCCCTTGCCGCCCACTTCGGCGACGGCGTGCTGCGCGCGGGCGACATCGCCGCGGGCATCCTCGGCGCCGTCGTGCGCGACCCGGCGGCCGACCGGGTCATCTGGCAGGAGTACCTGGAGACCGTCGTGCGCGAGCGCGACGGCTGGAAGGACTTCTACCGGGCCTGCCGGGAGGTGAGCGCGTGATCGAGACCGGGCGGGCGTTCGCCGCCGGACCGCTGCTGCTCGGCGTGCGGCACCACGGGCCGGGGTCGGCGCGGGCGGTGCGGGCCGCGCTGGACGCCGCCCGGCCGGGCGTGGTGCTGATCGAGGGGCCGCCGGAGGCCGACGGCCTCGTGGAGCTCGCCGCCGACGCGGAGATGCGGCCGCCGGTCGCACTCCTCGCCCACGCCGTGGACGAGCCCGGCCGCTCGGTGTTCTGGCCGATGGCCGAGTTCTCACCCGAGTGGGTGGCGATCCGCTGGGCCCTGGAGCACGGGGTCCCGGCCCGTTTCATCGACCTGCCCGCCACGCACACGCTCGCGTGGCGGGAGGGGGAGGCACCGGACGGGGAGCCGTCCGGGGCCGGTGAGGGGCGGCCTCCGGAGGCTGAGGAGGGGAAGCTTCCGGAGGCCGCCGAGGATGGCGAAGAGGAGGGCGAGGGGGGCGTCGGCGAGGGGGACGGGGGCGCTGGCGAAGGGGACGACGGGGACGGCGTCGAGCGGGACCTCCGCGTCGATCCGATCGCCGTGCTCGCCGAGACCGCCGGATATGACGATCCCGAGCGCTGGTGGGAGGACGTCGTAGAGCACCGGGGTGCAGGGGCGGGGGACGCGTTCGCGCCGTTCGTCGCGCTCGAGGAGGCGATGGCGGCGCTGCGGGCGACGTACGGGACCGGCGGGCACGACCGGGACCTGATGCGCGAGGCGTACATGCGGCTTCAACTGCGGGCCGCGCAGCGCGAGTTCGGTGACACCGCCGCCGTGGTGTGCGGGGCGTGGCACGTGCCGGCACTGCGGCGGAAGGCCGCGGTCGCCGCCGACCGTGCGCTGCTGAAGGGGCTGCCCAAGGTCAAGGTGGACCTGACGTGGGTGCCGTGGACGCACCGCAGGCTGTCCCGGGTCAGCGGATACGGGGCGGGCATCGAGTCGCCGGGCTGGTACGGGCATCTGTTCGCGGCGCCGGACCGGCCGGTCGAGCGATGGCTGACCAAGGTGGCGGGGCTGCTGCGCGAGGAGGACCGCATCGTGTCGTCCGCGCACGTCATCGAGGCGGTACGGCTCGCCGAGACCCTCGCGGCGATGCGGGGGCGCCCACTGCCCGGCCTGAGCGAGACGACCGACGCGGTGCGCGCGGTGATGTGCGACGGCTCGGACGTGCCGCTGGCCCTGGTGTACGACCGGCTGGTCGTCGGCGACGTCCTGGGGGAGGTGCCCGAGGCGGCGCCCGCGGTGCCGTTGCAGCGGGACCTGGCCCGGTTGCAACGCCGGCTGCGGCTCAAACCGGAGGCGCTGGAGCGGGAGTTGGAGCTCGACCTGCGCAAGGACACCGACGCCGGGCGCAGCAGACTGCTGCACCGGCTGCGGCTGCTCGGCATCGGATGGGGCGAACCCGCGCAGTCGCGGGGGAGCACGGGCACCTTCCGGGAGACCTGGCGGCTGCGCTGGGAGCCGGAGCTGTCGGTGCGGGTCGCCGAGGCAGGGGTGTGGGGTACGACCGTGATCGGCGCGGCGACGGCCAGGGCCGAGTCGGACGCCGTAGCCGCGCAGTCCCTCGCCGACGTCACCGCGCTCGCCGAGCGCTGCCTGCTCGCCGAGCTGCGCGACGCGCTCCCCGTGGTGATGCGGGCCCTCGCCGACCGGGCGGCCCTCGACACCGACGTCGGCCATCTCGCCCAGGCCCTCCCGGCCCTGGTCCGCTCGCTGCGCTACGGCGACGTACGCGGTACCGACACCCACGCCCTCGCCGACGTCGCGGCGGGTCTCGCGGAACGGGTCTTCGTGGGCCTGCCCCCGTCCTGCACCTCCCTCGACGCAGACGCGGCCGAGGAGATGCGCGGCCATGTCGACGCGGTGCACGGGGCGGTGGGGTTGCTGGCGGAGGCGTCGGCGGCCGTGGCGGCAGGTGGCGCGGAGGAGGGGGTCGCGGCGGGGAGTGGCCCACGGGAGGGGACGGCGTCGGCCTCCGGCGCTGTACACACCGACCTCCGTCACACCGACCTCCGGGCCCGCTGGCGCTCGGTGCTGCGGGCCCTGTCCCTGCGCGACACCGTGCCCGGTGTCATCCGGGGGCGGGCCGTGCGGCTGCTGCTGGACGACGGGGAGTTGGCGCAGGGGGAGGCGGCGCGGCTCATGGGGCTGGTGCTGTCGGTGGGGACGCCGCCGGCGGACGCGGCCGCGTGGATCGAGGGGTTCGTCGGCGGCGGGGGCGGGATGCTGCTCGTGCACGACGAGCGGCTGCTCGGGCTGGTCGACGCATGGCTGACCGGAGTCCCGGCGGAGGCGTTCACGGACGTACTGCCGCTGCTGCGGCGGACGTTCTCGGCGTACGAGCCGGGGGTGCGCAGAACGCTCGGCGAGCTGGTGCGACGCGGGCCGGGGGAGCGGGGGAGCACAACGGGGCGGGCGGACGGCCTGCCCGGCTTCCACCCGGAACCGGACACCGAGCGGGCGGACGCCGTACTGCCGGTGCTGCGACTCCTCCTCGGCCTGGACGCGCAGAAGAAGAAGGAGAAAGAGCAGGCCGACGTCAACGATCCGATGGGGGTGGGCGCATGACGACCGAGCCGACGATGCCGACGCCGGCGGAGACCGGCGACCCGGCCCATGAACGGCTGCGGCGCTGGCGGCTGGTGCTCGGGGGCGAGGCGGCCGACGGTACCGGCTGTGCGTTGTCCGGACAGGACGCCGCGATGGACGGGGCGCTGACCGCGCTCTACGGCAAGGGGGACAAACCGCAGTCGGGGCGGGACCGTTCGGCGGGGCTCGGTGCGTCGGCGCCGTCCGTGGCGCGCTGGCTCGGGGACATACGGACCTACTTCCCCTCCTCCGTCGTCCAGGTCATGCAGCGCGACGCCATCGACCGGCTCGGGCTGTCCGCCCTGCTCCTCGAGCCGGAGATGCTGGAGGCGGTGGAGGCCGACGTGCATCTCGTCGGCACGCTGCTCTCGCTCAACAAGGCGATGCCGGAGACGACGAAGGAGACGGCACGGGCGGTGGTGCGCAAGGTCGTCGAGGACCTGGAGAAGCGGCTCGCGACCCGGACCCGGGCCACCCTCACCGGCGCGCTCGACCGCAGCGCCCGTATCACCCGGCCGCGGCACCACGACATCGACTGGAACCGCACGATCGCGGCCAACCTCAAGCACTACCTGCCCGAGTACCGCACGATCGTGCCCGAGCGGCTCATCGGCTACGGCCGCGCGGCCCAGTCGGTGAAGAAGGAGGTCGTCCTCTGCATCGACCAGTCGGGCTCGATGGCGGCGTCCGTCGTCTACGCGTCCGTGTTCGGGGCGGTGCTCGCGTCGATGCGGTCCATCGACACCCGGCTCGTCGTCTTCGACACGGCCGTCGTCGACCTCACCGACCAGCTCGACGACCCCGTCGACGTCCTCTTCGGCACTCAGCTCGGCGGCGGCACGGACATCAACCGGGCGCTCGCGTACTGCCAGTCGCAGATCACCCGGCCCGCGGAGACCGTGGTCGTGTTGATCAGCGATCTGTACGAGGGAGGCATACGGAACGAGATGCTGAAGCGGGTCGCGGCGATGAAGGCGTCGGGGGTGCAGTTCGTGGCGCTGCTCGCGCTGTCGGACGAGGGTGCGCCGGCGTACGACCGGGAACACGCCGCCGCGCTGGCCGCGTTGGGGGCACCGGCGTTCGCGTGCACGCCCGACCTGTTTCCCGAGGTGATGGCGGCGGCGATCGAGAAGCGGCCGCTTCCGATACCGGACACCGCGTGACGTAAGGTCAGAAAGGGAACAACGGTACCCATCGGTAACAGGGGGCTTGCGCTGTCGCGGGCGTGCCGTGCAAGTATCGACGCGCGCGTTGTCCCCGCGCCTCGAAGACGTCATTCGTTCCGCCGCACGTGAGGACCCCAACTCTCTTGGCCTGGCCAGCAGCTCTGCCCGGTGCCGCTGTGCGCGTGTTGCGCACGGCGGCCGGACGGCGTGCGCTGCAACTGGCGGTGCTGGCGGGTGGGTTGTTCGCACTCGGGCTCCTCAGCGGTGAGCAGGCGCACGCGGCCGACGGGACACCGTCCGTGACATCGGCGGCGGCCTCCCCTTCTGTCCCGTCCGTCTCGGCCGACGGGTCACGGGTGTTGGCGAAGGGCGTGGCGAAGACGGCCGTACAAGGCCTGCTGCATGCGCCGGCCGAGCGGGCGGAGCGTCATCCCGCGGCCGGGACCGGCATCGACTCCGCCCTGGGCATCGGGCTGAGGAGTGCGACCGGGACGAATGGTGCGACCTCGTCCAGCCCCGCGCGCCCGGCCGCCTCCACGCCTCCGCCCGCCCCGACGCCCCCCGCCACGCCCGCGCCGGCCACTCACGCCCCGGTGTTCCACGAACCGGCAACTCACGGCCAGGCACCCCACGCCCCGGCGTCCCGGGATTCCGTGCCCCAGGACCCCGACGCCCGGGGCTCCCTGGCTCAGGCCACACAGGACGCCGTCCGCTCCGGCACCGGTAGCCTCGTGAAGCCGGTGGGGGACCTGGTCAGGTCCGTGACCCAGAGCCTCGACGAGGCGTTGGCGGTGACGCCCGCGCTGTCCGATGTGCCGTTGCTGCCCGTCACCGGGAGCACGGTGCCGCTGCCCGGTCTGTCCGAGCTGCCGGGGACGATGCTGCCCGCGCCGGTCACCGCGACGCCCGCGCCAGGGCGGCCCGGCGGTGAACGGCCTGCCGCCGACGGCACCTCCGGCACGAGGAGCCGTACGGCTCTCGGCGCGACGACCGCCGCGCACGAACCGGACCGCACGCCCGCCGCTCCCGCACCGGACGCGGTGGCGCACACCAGCGGCCACCGCGCCGCACACCCCGGAAACGCCCCGACCCACCCCGCGCCCACCGGAGACCCGGACGGCTCGCTGGGCGGTCAGTCGGCGCTCGACAACGGCGGTTCCCGGCACATCGACGCCCACGCCGTCACCCTGAACGACCGGGCGTCGCTGCGGCTTGTGCCCGGCACCGCCGCGCGCGACGACGCGGCCGGGATTCGGGACAGGCACCGGGACATCCCCGTCTTCCCCGGTTAGGACACGGCCGGCCTCCTCCCCGCCACAGACCTGTCGTCCGGGGGCGGAACAGGTCTGCCCACCCGTCCGGATCCCCCACCGATTTCTCCGGACGGCCATATCCCCCGATCGCGCTTCCGACGCCAGGGAAGCCCTCGCGGCTCCGGCGTCGTGGAACCCCTAAGGATCTGACGTACGCATGAACAAGAACATCCGCCGCTCCATCGTGATAGCCGCCGGTGTCACCGGTGCGTGGGCGCTCGGCTCGGCCGTGGCCAGCGCCGACGAACTGCCCGCCTCCTCCGTCTCGGTACCGGACGGGACCACCGATGTCACCGGCACCCTGACCGACACGGTCGACGGGGTCGTCTCCGACGTCCAGGACACCGTCTCGGGCGTCACCGGCGCCGTGAGCTCGACGGTGTCGGGCACGGCGGCCAAGGCGACCTCCACCGCCACGGACACCGCCACCGACCCCGTGGGCACCGCGAACAAGGTCACCGCGCAGGCCCGGCAGCCCGCGCCTTCCGGTGCCGCCGACCAGGCCCGCCGCTACGTCGACGCCAAGGTGCCGACGGCTTCGAAGGTCCGGGGCGCCCAGGCCATCCAGGGCACGAAGGCAGCCCGCACCGCCAAGGCCGAGACGGCTCGGGCGGCTCACCAGGTCACCACCGGGGCCGCCACCAAGGTCGCCGACGCGACCTCCCCGCAGGACGAGATCGACTACCTCTTCGGCCCGCTCGCCTCCTTCGCCCCCGAGGTGGAGCAGGCTCTCGCCGCAGCCCAGACCCAGCTCCAGGCCACTCAGGCCGCCGCCCGCATCCAGGCGCAGGGCGTCGACGGCGCCGTCCGCACGAACGTCCGGCACACGGTCGCCGGAGCGGGCCGCACCGCGACGGGCGCCACCGGCACGGCCCAGGGCAAGGCCACCGAGGCGACGACGGCGGCCGAGGCCACGGTCGCGGCCGTACCGGGCCACGTCACGGGCACGGCCGGCACCGTCCAGCAGCACGTCGTCGGCACGGTGAACGGTGTGCACGGCCAGGTCACCGGCATAGTCGGCGGTGCTGAGCAGCGCCTCGTCGGTGACGTGTATGCCGTGCCCGGCGCCGTCGGGCCGGTTGTGGACGAGACCGTTCCGCCGGTGGCGGGTGCCGCCGTAAACGGTGTGGAGCCGGTCGCCGAGCAGGCGGTGACGGGCGTCGTGCCCCTCGCCCAGTACGCGGTGGCCGGGGCCGTGCCCACCGTCACCGGTGCGGTGGGCGGGGTGACGCCGGTGGCCGGTGGCGCCGTGGCCGGGGTGACGCCCGCCGCTGGGCACGCCGTGGAGGCGGCGGCCGGGCTGGCGTACGGGATCGTCGCCGATGTCCGGCCCGTCGCGGGCGGTGTAGTCGAGGGCGTCCAGCCCGTCGCCGGGGGCGCGGTCACCGGTGTGTGGGGTGTGGCGGGCGGTGCGGTCGCCGACGGCCGGCCGGTCGTCGGCGGGGTCGTCGCGGACGTACCGCCGTACGCCACCGGGCTGGTCGGACAGGTTGCGCACGACACGGCCGACGCCGTGCTGCCGCCGGTCGCCGGTGCCGCCGTGCACGGGGTCGTGCCGGTCGCCGGGCAGGCGGTGGCGGACGCGGGCGCGCTCGCGTACGGCGTCGCCGGTGACGTCCAGCCCTTCGCGGGCGGTGTCGTCGGCGCCGTACCGCCGCTCGCGTACGGCGTGACCGGCCAGGCCGTCCCCTTCGCGCAGGGCGTCGCGGGCGAGGTGCCGCCGTTCGCCGACGGGGTCGCCGGCGCCGTCCGGCCGGTCGTTCACACCGTCACCGAGACGGTCCGCCCGGTCGCCGATGGAGTCGGCTACAGCACCACGGCGCTGGCGTACGGCGTGAGCGGCGACGTCGCCCCGTTCGCGGGCGGTGTCACCGGCGAGGCCGTTCCGTTCGCCCAGGGCGTCGCCGGGCAGGCCATGCCCTTCGCGCAGGACCTGACCGGCACCGTCCAGGGCACCGCCGGCCCGCTTTCTGGGCACGCCGTCACCGGCGTCGAGGGCGTCGCCGACTCGATCACACCGGGTTACGCGCAGGGCGTGCAGTACGGCAGCAGCTACAGCGCCTGAGCAGACAGGACCGGTCGCGACCGCGATCGGTCCGAACGACTCCGCGGGGCCGAAGGGCCCGGACGGCCGAATACCGTCGGTTCGTCCGGCCTACGCCCCGCGGGCGGGGCCGGTTGATCCCCATTGGGGTGGGGATCAGCCGCCCCGGGCCCCTCACGGGCCACCCCAGAGGCCTCACCGGGTCAACCCCAGCCCGGTGAGGCCTCGCATATCGCGGCACGCGGTGCCACCGATCTTGGCATCATGTGACAGGTATCACCGCTCAGGTGTGACTCCCGAATTAGAGGCGTTTCGCAACCAGCGATAACCTGCGAGACGGACATGCCGCGCGCTCGGACACCGTGTGCGCCTCCCTAGTGACAGCGGACGTCACGTTGCCCTTCGCGGCACGCCCACGCATCCAACGAACCGCGAGATCACTGATAGGGACGGAAGCGCGTGGACCTGTTCGAGTACCAGGCGAGGGACCTCTTCGCCAAGCACGAAGTACCGGTGCTGGCCGGTGAAGTCATCGACACGCCTGAGGCGGCGCGCGAGATCACCGAGCGTCTGGGCGGCAAGTCCGTCGTCAAGGCACAGGTGAAGGTCGGTGGTCGCGGCAAGGCCGGTGGCGTCAAGCTCGCCGCCACTCCGGACGAGGCCGTCGCCCGCGCGACGGACATCCTCGGCATGGACATCAAGGGCCACACGGTCCACAAGGTCATGATCGCCGAGACCGCGCCGGAGATCGTCGAGGAGTACTACGTCTCCTTCCTTCTCGACCGTGCCAACCGCACCTTCCTCTCCATCGCTTCCGTCGAGGGCGGCATGGAGATCGAGGAGGTGGCGGCCACCCGTCCGGAGGCCGTCGCCCAGACCCCGATCAACCCCATCGACGGTGTGGACGAGGCCAAGGCCCGCGAGATCGTCGCGGCCGCCAAGTTCCCGGCCGAGGTCGCCGACAAGATCGCGAACGTCCTCGTCAAGCTGTGGGACACCTTCATCAAGGAGGACGCCCTCCTGGTCGAGGTGAACCCGCTGGCCAAGGTCGCCTCCGGTGAGGTCATCGCCCTCGACGGCAAGGTGTCGCTCGACGACAACGCCGAGTTCCGCCACCCCGACTTCGAGGAACTCCACGACAAGGCCGCGGCCAACCCGCTCGAGGCCGCCGCCAAGGAGAAGAACCTCAACTACGTCAAGCTCGACGGCGAGGTCGGCATCATCGGCAACGGCGCGGGTCTCGTCATGAGCACCCTGGACGTCGTCGCGTACGCCGGTGAGAACCACGGTGGCGTCAAGCCCGCCAACTTCCTGGACATCGGCGGTGGCGCCTCCGCCCAGGTCATGGCGAACGGCCTGGAGATCATCCTGGGCGACCCCGACGTCAAGTCCGTCTTCGTCAACGTCTTCGGCGGCATCACCGCCTGCGACGAGGTCGCCAACGGCATCGTGCAGGCCCTGAAGCTCCTCGAGGACAAGGGCGAGGCGGTCACCAAGCCGCTCGTCGTCCGTCTCGACGGCAACAACGCCGAGCTGGGCCGCAAGATCCTCTCCGACGCCGCCCACCCGCTGGTGCAGCGCGTCGACACCATGGACGGCGCGGCCGCGAAGGCCGCCGAGCTGGCCGCCGCCAAGTAAGCACCGAGGACGAGGACATCTAGACACCATGGCTATCTGGCTCAACAAGGACAGCAAGGTCATCGTCCAGGGCATGACCGGCTCCACGGGCATGAAGCACACCAAGCTCATGCTGGGCGACGGCACCCACGTCGTCGGTGGCGTGAACCCGCGCAAGGCGGGTCAGAGCGTGGACTTCGACGGCACTGAGGTACCCGTGTTCGGCACGGTCGCCGAGGCCATCGAGAAGACCGGCGCCAACGTCTCCGTCATCTTCGTGCCGGAGAAGTTCACCAAGGACGCGGTCGTCGAGGCGATCGACGCCGAGATCCCGCTGGCCGTCGTGATCACCGAGGGCATCGCCGTGCACGACACGGCGTCCTTCTGGGCGTACGCCGGCAAGAAGGGCAACAAGACCCGCATCATCGGCCCGAACTGCCCCGGCATCATCACCCCGGGCCAGTCCAACGTCGGCATCATCCCGGGCGACATCACGAAGCCGGGCCGTATCGGCCTGGTCTCGAAGTCCGGCACGCTGACGTATCAGATGATGTACGAGCTGCGTGACCTCGGCTTCTCGACCGCCGTCGGCATCGGTGGCGACCCGATCATCGGCACCACGCACATCGACGCCCTGGCCGCCTTCCAGGACGACCCCGACACCGACCTGATCGTCATGATCGGCGAGATCGGCGGCGACGCCGAGGAGCGGGCCGCGGCCTTCATCAAGGAGAACGTGACCAAGCCGGTCGTCGGCTACGTCGCGGGCTTCACCGCCCCCGAGGGCAAGACCATGGGCCACGCAGGCGCCATCGTCTCCGGCTCGTCCGGTACCGCCCAGGCGAAGAAGGAGGCCCTCGAGGCCGCCGGCGTCAAGGTCGGCAAGACGCCGACCGAGACGGCGAAGCTGGCGCGCGAGATCCTGGCCGGCTGACGCAATAGCAGTACGTGACGGAAGGGTCCGCACCCCGGCTGCCGGGGTGCGGACCCTTCCGCCTGTTTTCCGCAACAAGTCCGCTCATCTGCTGAGCGGCTGCACCCTCTCCGGCCCGTTCGCCGTCTCCTTGCTCAGCTTCGCGTGCAGCTTCTGTTCCGCGCTCGACAGCGGGCCCAGGGCCGCCTCCGGCGGAACCCCGAGAATCGCCTGCGCCGGGCCGATCGGTGCTTCGTAGCGCGTGGGCGCGGTTCGCAGCGTGAGCGTCGTCACGCCGATGATCGCGACCGTGAACGCGATGGCCGCCTGGGTCCAGAAGCGGATCCTGCGTTCACCCTTCGTGCGCACCGGCTCCGGCCTGGCCGCCCGCAGCCGCTTCATGGAGGCCAGTTCGACCAGCCGCCGGTGCAGCGCGGCGGGGTCCGACAGCTCGGGCAGGGACGCGGCGACCACGGCCCGCGCGTGCGTCAGCCGGCTTGCCGCGGCTGGTGTGCTGGCCTCCGTCTCCGCCGCCGTCTCCGGCAGACCGAGCCCCACGCCGTCGTACAGCACGAGCGTGCGGCGGTACGACGGCGGGAGCCCGAGGAGTGCGTGCAGCAGCGCGCGGTCGGCGGCGTCGGTGGGAGGGGGCTCTGGGTGTCGGTAGCGGGGGCGGAAGCGGTGCCAGGGGGAGAGGGCGCAGTCGTACGCCGCCGACCGCACCCAGCCCGCCGGGTCCCGGTCCAGGGCCACCTCGGGCCAGTGCTGCCAGGCCAGTTGGAAGGCCCGCTCCACGGACTCGCGGGCCAGCTCGCGCCGCCCGGTGAGCAGATACGTCTGCCGTACGAGGGCGGGTACGCAGAACGCGTACAGCGCGTCGAAGGCCTGAGCGGGCGTCAGGGAGGAGGGAACGGCTTCCTCGTCGCAGGGCGGTGCGAGGAGCGGCTGGGGTGCCGTCGACTCCAGGGCCGTCTCTTCCGGCGCAGTGCTCGTCCCGTTTGTCCCGTTCATACCTTTCGCCAGCGAGATCAGCAGTCGGGTGTACGCCTCCCGGTTCGGGCCGCTCGGAAAGGTACGGCCGGACTCCCACCCGCGTACGGTCTTGGGGCTCACGCCGAGCCGCTCGGCCAGCTGAGCCTGCGTCAGCGACCGGGACTCGCGCAGGCGTCGGCGCTCCTTGGGCGGCGGAAGCGGGCTCTCAGGGCTCTGCGTCACAGCACCCACCCTTTCGTACGAAAAAGAACATAAACGTATATTGGGCGACACAGCGGAGGTTCGCCTGTTACGAGGGGAAAGCGCGTGTCGTTGGGAGCATGGCCGTCGTGATCCGGATGACCGCTCGCCGACCGTCGTTGTCACCGCTGTCAGCCCCGCTGTGGGACCGCTCCCCCGGACTGGCCGCGAGCCTCATGGGCGGCGCCGTCGCGGCCGGGCTGGGGCTCGGCTCGTTCGCCGTGCTGGTGATGGTGCTGTGGATCAGCTCGCCGTATCCCGACAGCGGCCCGGGCGGTGCGCTGCACGTCGCCGCCGCGCTGTGGCTGCTGGCCCACGGCGTCGAACTGGTCCGCACCGACACGCTGTCCGGTGCTTCCGCGCCCGTCGGGGTCACACCGCTGATGCTGCTTGCGCTGCCTGTCTGGCTGCTGTACCGGGCCGCGCGGGACGCGGTGGACGCGCCCGAGGGCCCCGAGGGCGCGGACGGGCCGCCGCCGGTGGCCGCGCGGACGGCCTGGACGGGCGTCGTCCTCGGCTACCTCGCCGTCGGCTGCTGCGCCGCGCTGTACGCCTCCGGCGGCGAACTGCGGCCCTCATGGGGATGGGTGACGGGATGTCTGCCGCTCGTGGCCGCGGGCACGGCGGGGATCGGGGTGTGGACGGCGTACGGCCGCCCGCGCGAGCCCCTGCCGGATCTGTCGGCGCTGCTGCCCCGCCGACTGCGCCGACTGGCCGAGGTGCCGGACGCGCGGACGGCGCTCGACACGGCCGTGCGGGGCGCCGGGGCGGGGGTCGCGGTGCTGTTCGGGGGCGGGGCGGCGCTGCTCGCGCTGTCGCTGATCGGGCACGGCGGGGCCGCGCGGGGGGCCTTCGTCCGGTTGACGGAGGGGGTGTCGGGGCAGTTCGCCGTGCTGCTGCTGTGCGTCGCCCTCGTACCCAACGCGGCCGTGTGGGCGGCGGCGTACGGGCTCGGCCCCGGCTTCACCCTCGGCGCCGGTCACCTGGTGCACCCGCTCGCCTCCGACCCCGCGCCGCTGCTCCCGCCGTTCCCACTGCTGGCGGCGGTGCCGGACGCGGGGAGCGGGGGGCCGCTGAACTGGGCGACCGGGGTGGTGCCGGTGGCGGCAGGGGTGACCGTGGCCTGGTTCACCGTGGGACGGCGGGACGTGGAGCGGTGGTCGGCCCGGCGGACCGCCGGGGTGGTGGGGCTCGCGGCCGGATCGTGCGGTGTCGTGTTCGCGATGCTCACGGAACTGTCGGGCGGCCCGCTCGGGGGCGCGGCACTGGCGCGGTTCGGGCCGGTGTGGTGGGAGACCGGGGGAGCGGCGGCGGTGTGGATCGCGGCGGTGGGGGTGCCGGTGGCACTGGGCGTACGGGCCTGGCGGCTGTATGGGATGCGACGGGCGGCGGACACCGAGCGGCAGCCGGGCTCACCCCCGGCACCTGCACCCGCAGCGAAGGCGGCCCCGGTATCGAAACCGCAGCCGTCCGTCACGCCGAGCTCCGAGCCGTACGACTTCCTCCCCGTCGACGACGACCCCGTGCCACTGGCCTGGTACGACAACGCAGCCCGCGAAGCCCGCTGGGCCGCGCTGCGCCAGGCGACGGCGGACGCGCCGCCCCCCTCACCCGGCGCCGCCGACTGAACCCCGCCGCGTCGCCGTCAGCCGTTGGTGCTGTTGCTGGTGCCCAGCAGGTCCCCCGGGTTCGGCAGGTGGTCGCAGGACTGCTTGGCCTGGCTGGTGAGGGCGTCGTTCAGACACGTGTAGTAGTCGCGGTAGACCAGCTGGGCCGTGAAGGTCACGGCCACCACGGCCAGGGCCAGGGTCGCCGTGACCAGGCCGCTGATGGCCGCGGTCGTCTGCGGACGGCGGCCGCCCTGATCCGGGGCGGCGGGCGGGGCCGGCGCGTCGGGGTCGGGCGTGCGCGGCTTCGCGCGCAGGGCGCTGATGCCCCAGTACAGGGCCAGCGCGCCCAGCAGCAGCGCCACGTACGTCCAGGTGAAGAGGGCGAAGAAGACCGCCCACATCCCGCACAGCAGCGCGTAGCGGGCGTGGCGCTGCGCCGGGTCCGTGGGGTCCCAGCGCATGCCGGGACCGGGGCCGGGGCCGCCATTGCCGGGTCCCTCGGGTCCGCCGCCGGGGCGCTCGCCGAAGCCGCCGGGGGAGCGGCCGGGCTGGCGGTCGCTCCACTGGCTGCCCCACGGGGAGCGCCCGGAGGAGTCCGGGTCCTGGTCGCCCGTCGGCCGCCGGGGCTGCCACGGGCTGTCCGGGGTGCCCTCCGGGGGCGGGGCGAACGGGTTGTCGTCCTGCTGTGCGCCGCCCGGCTCGTCGCCGCTCCGCCCGTCCGAGGGCGCGTCCGGCGGGGACGACGGCCGCTCCCGCAGCAGCAGGGCACCACGCTCCCCTCCCTGCGCCGACTGCGGGGGGAACGTGAGGAGTCGCAGGCTGCGGTCCGGCATCAAGTGAGCGTCTTCCCCTAGGTGAACAAGGCTTTACGGGCTTTCTGGCCTGAGCGGTCTCTCTGTGAACGCACCGCATGACCACCGCGTTCCCGAGCCCGCTCCCACCCAGACGCTACCTTCCGGCCACGCCCCCGTCCCGTGGGGGCCGTCCGATGTGCCGGTATCGTTGCTGACGGTCGGCCGCTTCGTAGACTTCCCCGTATCCCGGGGCGTGAAGCACTCGTACGAATGTACAAACCACGTACGGGACCGGCAGCCGTGCACACGCTCCCCCGAGAAAGGGCCCCATCGTGGCCGCCAAGCCCGTGGCCAAGCGCCTGGTCGTCCTGGTCTCCGGATCCGGTACGAATCTGCAGGCGCTCCTCGACGCCATCACCGCCACGGGCGCCGAGGCCTACGGAGCCGAGATCGTGGCCGTTGGCGCGGACCGCGAGGGCATCGAGGGACTCGTCCGTGCCGAGCGCGCCGGGCTGCCCACCTTCGTCCGCAGGGTCAAGGACTACGAGACCCGTGACGAGTGGGACGCCGCCCTCGCCGAGGCCGTGTCCGGGTACGAGCCGGACCTCGTCGTGTCCGCCGGGTTCATGAAGATCGTGGGCAAGGAGTTTCTGGCCCGCTTCGGCGGGCGGTTCGTGAACACGCATCCCGCCCTGCTGCCCAGTTTCCCGGGGGCCCACGGAGTGCGGGACGCGCTCGCGTACGGCGCGAAGGTCACCGGCTGCACCGTCCACTTCGTCGACGACGGCGTCGACACCGGGCCGATCATCGCTCAGGGCGTGGTCGAGGTCCGGGACGAGGACGACGAGAGCGCTCTGCACGAGCGCATCAAGGAAGTCGAGCGAAGGCTGCTCGTCGAGGTCGTGGGGCGGATCGCCCGCAACGGCTATCGCATTGAGGGACGAAAGGTAGTAATCCAGTGACCGCCGAGAGCAACAAGCGGCCGATTCGCCGGGCGCTCGTCAGCGTCTACGACAAGACCGGGCTCGAAGACCTCGCCCGCGGCCTGCACAAGGCGGGCGTCCAGCTCGTCTCCACCGGCTCCACCGCCTCCCGCATCGCCGCCGCCGGCGTCCCCGTCACCAAGGTCGAGGAGCTGACCGGCTTCCCCGAGTGCCTGGACGGCCGGGTCAAGACCCTGCATCCCAAGGTTCACGCGGGCATCCTCGCCGACCTGCGCCTGGACAGCCACCGCAAGCAGCTGGCCGAGCTGGGTGTCGAGCCGTTCGACCTCGTCGTCGTCAACCTCTACCCGTTCCGTGAGACCGTCGCCTCCGGTGCCTCGCCGGACGAGTGCGTCGAGCAGATCGACATCGGCGGGCCGTCCATGGTGCGCGCCGCCGCCAAGAATCACCCGTCCGTGGCGGTCGTCACCAGCCCCGAGCGGTACGCCGACGTCCTGGCCGCGGTCAAGGACGGCGGCTTCGACCTGGCCACCCGCAAGCGGCTGGCCGCGGAGGCCTTCCAGCACACGGCGGCGTACGACGTGGCGGTGGCGAGCTGGTTCGCGTCCGAGTACGCCCCCGTCGACGAGTCGCGGTTCCCCGACTTCCTGGGCGCCACCTGGAAGCGCGAGAACACCCTGCGCTACGGCGAGAACCCGCACCAGCCCGCGGCCCTCTACGTCGACGGCAGTGGCGCCGGTCTCGCGCAGGCCGAGCAGCTGCACGGCAAGGAGATGTCGTACAACAACTACACGGACACGGACGCCGCCCGCCGTGCCGCGTACGACCACGACGAGCCCTGTGTCGCGATCATCAAGCACGCCAACCCGTGCGGCATCGCCATCGGCGCGGACGTCGCCGAGGCCCACCGCAAGGCGCACGCCTGCGACCCGCTGTCCGCGTTCGGCGGCGTCATCGCCGTGAACCGGCCGGTCAGCAAGGAGATGGCCGAGCAGGTCGCCGAGATCTTCACCGAGGTCATCGTCGCGCCCGACTACGAGGACGGCGCGCTCGAGGCCCTCGCCAGGAAGAAGAACATCCGCGTCCTGAAGGCGCCCGGCGCCCCCGCCAACTCCGTCGAGGTCAAGGCCGTCGACGGCGGTGTGCTGCTCCAGGTCACCGACCGGCTCCAGGCCGACGGCGACGACCCGGCCAACTGGACGCTGGCGACCGGCGAGGCGCTGTCCGAGGCCGAGCTGGCCGAGCTGGCGTTCGCCTGGAAGGCGTGCCGGGCCGTGAAGTCCAACGCGATCCTTCTCGCCAAGGACGGCGCCTCGGTCGGCGTCGGCATGGGCCAGGTCAACCGCGTCGACTCCGCGAAGCTGGCCGTCGAGCGAGCCGGCGCCGAGCGCGCGCAGGGTTCGTATGCCGCCTCGGACGCGTTCTTCCCGTTCCCCGACGGCCTGGAGATCCTCACCGGCGCGGGCGTCAGGGCCGTGGTCCAGCCCGGCGGTTCGGTCCGCGACGAACTGGTCGTGGAGGCCGCGAAGAAGGCAGGCGTGACGATGTACTTCACGGGGACGCGGCACTTCTTCCACTGAGCACGGACCCCGGAACACACCAGGGCCGTGTCCCCCTCGAACGGGCGGGACACGGCCCTCGGCTGTGACTGGCGTGAAGACGCCTTGCGGTCGGCTCAGTTGGAGCGGATCACGATCGACGAGCAGACCTTGTCCGCGAATGTCTGCTTCTTGGCGTCCCACGCGGGCCACAGCCAGCCCAGGTAGCAGGGCAGGCTGTCCAGGAAGTGCGCGATACGGCGGACGAAGGCCATGCCCACGCCGAGCGGCTGACCGGTGGCCTCCTTCACCAGACGGATGCCGACCGCCTTCTTGCCGATGGTCTGGCCGGTGCGGCCCTCCTGGATCAGCTGCCAGATCGCCAGGCCGAGCAGGGCGAGGCCGCCGAGGATGGAGAGCGCGGCCAGCTTCTGGCTGCTGCCGATCAGGACCAGGACGTAGGGGACGAGGAAAACGAGCCCGTCCACCAGCGTGCCCAGGAAGCGCTGGCCCCAGTTCGCGTACGGCGGCTGGGCGCCGTAACCCTGCTGGTAGCCCTGGGGCGGGTAGCCGTAGCCCTGCGGCGGGACGCCACCCTGCGGCGGGACTCCGGGGGCCTGCGGGTAGCCGTAGCCGGGCTGTCCGGGCTGGCCGGGCTGCTGCGGGTAGCCGTAACCCTGCTGGGGGTTCTGCGGCTGGCCGTACGGGTTCTGGGGCGAGCCGAAACTCATGGCGGTTCCTCCGTTGCACTGCGGGGACGACGCGGGATGCTCGGAGGAACGTCAGAACAAGCGGTTTGCCCCCCAACACGGACCGCGATACTGCGCCGTTCATCGTCGTAGGTCGGGCAAGTCCTTGTCCAGCCGCATTCCACAGGTGTTGTGCAAGTGCAACATCATCGATCTTGCGCGAACGCCGGACAAAAGGGATGGGCGGCCCCGGATTGGAACCGGGGGGCGGTCATCCGCGAGGATGGGGGTATGACCGCCCAGATTCTCGATGGCAAGGCCACCGCAGCCGCGATCAAGTCCGATCTGACCGCCCGCGTGGCGGCGCTGAAGGACAAGGGCATCACGCCCGGCCTCGGCACGATCCTGGTCGGGGACGACCCCGGCAGTCGTAAGTACGTCGCGGGCAAGCATCGCGACAGCGAGCAGGTCGGCATCGTCTCCATCCAGCGCGAGCTGCCGGCAACGGCGACGCAGGAGGAGATCGAGGCGGTCGTCCGCGAGCTGAACGAGGACCCCGCCTGCACCGGCTACATCGTCCAGCTGCCGCTGCCCAGGGGCATCGACGAGAACCGCGTCCTCGAGCTGATGGACCCCGCCAAGGATGTCGACGGCCTGCACCCGATGAACCTCGGCCGCCTGGTCCTGGGCGAGCCCGCCCCGCTGCCCTGCACCCCCAACGGCATCCTGACCCTGCTGCGCCGCTACGGCGTGGAGATCAAGGGCGCCGAGGTCGTGGTCGTCGGCCGTGGCGTGACCATCGGCCGGCCGATGCCGCTGCTGCTCACCCGGCGCAGCGAGAACGCCACCGTGACCCAGTGCCACACCGGCACTCGCGACCTGTCGGCCCACCTGAAGCGCGCGGACATCATCATCGCGGCCGCCGGTTCCGCCCATCTGATCCGGGCCGAGGACGTCAAGCCGGGCGCCGCCGTTCTCGACGTGGGCGTCTCCCGCAACGCCGAGGGCAAGATCGTCGGCGATGTCCACCCCGACGTCGCCGAGGTGGCCGGCTGGATCTCCCCGAACCCGGGCGGCGTGGGTCCGATGACCCGCGCGCTTCTGCTCGTCAACGTGGTCGAGGCGGCGGAGCGCAGTGTCGACTGAGGACACCACCCAGACGAACGAGGAGCGGACCGAGTCCGACACCATGGCCGCGACCGGTGACGCCGGACACCCGAAGCGGGACACGCGCCGCTTCCCCCTGTTCACCAAGGACACCGCACGGCCCGAGGGCGGCGGCCGGGCCGCGCCCGGTGACGCCCCGGCGCCCGCCCGGCAGTGGCCGATGCTCGTCGTCCTGTCGGCGGTCGCCCTCGGCCTGCTGCTGACGGCGCTCGACGTGTTCCGCTTCGGGATGCTGCTGATCGGCGCCGCCCTGCTGGCCGGTGCCGTCATGCGCTGGATACTGCCCGGCGTCGGCATGCTCGCCGTGCGCTCCCGGTTCACGGACATCGCCACGTACGGCGTCCTCGGCCTGGCTATCGTGCTGCTCGCGATGATGGCCCAGCCCAGGCCGTGGCTGGAGATCCCGTTCATCCAGGACACGCTGCACTTCACGATGAACCAGTAGCGCGCCGGGCCGTGGCGCCCGGCGCGACGGCGGCCCATCCCCTCCCCCGAGCAAGGACGGGCCGCCGCCGCACCTCCACCCTCGCCTGCCGTGAACGGCCTGTTCAACGCCTGTCTGTGCGCTGTGGCACGGAAGTGACCGTTCCGCTACGGTGTCCGGTCCCTGCCACAGAACGGGGCGTCCACGGGCGTCCACCCCTCTCCCGCCGGCCCCGCTGTGGCCGTCGGGTGCCCTGAAACCCCCTGTGACGTGCGAGGTCACGGCTTCGCATCCACTGTGTCGATGTCTCGACAGCTTCACGGACAGGCCAGGAGGGACCCGTACAAACGGGCTAACGTGTCCAATCGGTACGGCCCGGTGGACCGCGGAGCGGTCGGCGTGCAACGGTGCATGCCCACGGGCCCTTTGCTCCCGTGCGCCCCCACCCGGGGAACTGTGCCCCTTAGCGGGCGCATCCCCGTGGGTAGCCAGAACGGGGACTGGCTCAGGGGACGCCGCGCGGGGAGCACACGGGGAAGGCGCGGAGAACGAAAAAGCACCGACCGGGGGGAAAGAGGGGGGACCGATGCCTCGTTGGAAGGACTTGCCGGATGAACTCGATCCGCAGGTCAGGGAGTTCACCAGTCAACTGCGGCGGCTCGTGGACCGCAGCGGGCTGAACATTGCGGCGCTGGCCGACCGCACGGGCTACAGCAAGACGTCCTGGGAGCGATACCTGGGCGGCCGGCTCCTCGCGCCCAAGGGCGCGATCGTCGCGCTCGCCGAGGTCACCGGCACCAATCCGATCCATCTGACCACGATGTGGGAGCTCGCCGAACGGGCCTGGAGCCGTTCGGAGATGCGCCACGACATGACCATGGAGGCGATCCGGATCTCCCAGGCGCGCGCCGCGCTCGGGGAGTTCGGCGGACCTCCGGCGGGCACGGGCGGCAGTACGACGACCCGCAAGGGCGGCGGCAGCGCCACCGCGACACCGGGGATCGCGGGTCCGTCGGGCGTGTCGCCGACGATCCCGCCGCAGCCGACGGGGGCCGACGCGGACGCACGGGACAACGGGGGGCGCGGCTCGGGCTCCGGCACCAACTCCTGGGGGGCGGCCGGACGCCAGGGCCCGTCACCGGCCGGAACGCCCTCACAGGCGTCGCCGGCAGCACCGTCGTCGCCGTCCTCGCCGTCGGCGGCCGGTGGCCCCGGCTGGACTCCAGGGACTCCGAACCCGTACGGCGAACCGCCGCAGGGGCCGGGTGCGCGGCCCGGTGGCTCCGCTGGCAGGGGGGCGGGCCGGCGGCGGCTCACGATGTTCCTCGCGGGCGTCGTCGGTGTGCTCGTCGTCATCGGTGCCGTCTTTTTCTTCACCGGCAACGGCGGCGACAAGAAGAACGAGGGCAAGGCCAAGTCGCCGTCCCCGTCCGCGACCACCAACCCCGACCTTCCCGTCGGCGTCAAGTGCGCCGGCGCGGGCTGCACCGGCAAGGACGCCGAGGCCATGGGATGCAGCGGCAACCTGGTGACCACCGCCAAGACCGCCACCGTCGGCACGACCACCGTCCAGGTCCGCTACAGCAAGACCTGCGGCGCGGCGTGGGGCCGCATCACAGGGGCCGCGCAGGGCGACGAGGTCCGGGTCAGCGCGGGCGGCACGAGCCACACCGGTGACATCACGACCGCCGGGGACACCATCGCGTACACCCCGATGGTGGCGGTGAAGGACGCGACCGAGGCGAAGGCGTGCGCGGTGCTGGCGTCGGGCCGGACGGGGTGCACGAACTAAGAATCGGAGATGTTGAAGGGGGCCGTAAAGAATCACACGGCTCCGCAGGCATGGCCGCCGCGATCGCGGGCACGCGAACCGTACCCCCACGGGAGTCCGGTTTCGGTGCCCCCGAGCGGCGGCCGCCCTGTTTTTCCTCTCCCGGACGGGCGGCCGCCCCCCTTTCGGGGCTCTGTGGGACGGGGCCACACGGACCCGGACGTCCCGGATTCCCGGATGCGCGATAGCCTGACCGCTGGATCTCTCTTGACGCCAAGAGATCGATCATCCGTACCCGTGATCGATCATCGCGGCGGGCGCCGGTCACAGGCCGGAGCGGGGATCCCGTACCCCCGGGGCAGCGACGCCCCACCGCCAGCTGTCATACGGAGAACGCCATGACCCGCACTCCCGTGAACGTCACCGTCACCGGCGCTGCCGGCCAGATCGGTTACGCCCTGCTCTTCCGCATCGCCTCCGGCCAGCTCCTCGGCGCGGACGTGCCGGTCAAGCTGCGCCTCCTGGAGATCACCCCGGCGCTCAAGGCCGCCGAGGGCACGGCCATGGAGCTGGACGACTGCGCGTTCCCGCTCCTGCAGGGCATCGACATCACGGACGACCCGAACGTCGCCTTCGACGGCACCAACGTCGCCCTCCTCGTGGGCGCCCGCCCGCGCACCAAGGGCATGGAGCGCGGTGACCTCCTCGAGGCCAACGGCGGCATCTTCAAGCCGCAGGGCAAGGCCATCAACGACCACGCCGCGGACGACATCAAGGTCCTCGTCGTCGGCAACCCGGCCAACACCAACGCCCTGATCGCCCAGGCCGCCGCGCCGGACGTACCGGCCGAGCGCTTCACCGCGATGACCCGCCTCGACCACAACCGCGCGCTGACCCAGCTCGCGAAGAAGACGGGCTCGACGGTCGCCGACATCAAGCGTCTGACCATCTGGGGCAACCACTCCGCGACCCAGTACCCGGACATCTTCCACGCCACGGTCGGCGGCAAGAACGCCGCCGAGGTCGTGAACGACGAGAAGTGGCTGGCCGAGGACTTCATTCCGACCGTCGCCAAGCGCGGCGCCGCGATCATCGAGGCCCGGGGCGCGTCCTCGGCCGCCTCCGCCGCCAACGCCGCCATCGACCACGTCCACACCTGGGTCAACGGCACCGCCGACGGCGACTGGACCTCCATGGGCATCCCGTCGGACGGTTCCTACGGCGTTCCGGAGGGCCTGATCTCCTCCTTCCCGGTCACCACCAAGGACGGCCGGTACGAGATCGTCCAGGGCCTCGACATCAACGAGTTCTCCCGCGCCCGCATCGACGCCTCGGTGCAGGAGTTGGCGGAGGAGCGCGACGCGGTCCGCGGCCTCGGCCTCATCTGATCCACTCGGGTCACCCTCTCTGATCCACTCGGGCCCCGTTCCGGTTCTCCTCCGGAACGGGGCCCGAGCCCGTTTGCGGGACGCCGACCCGGACCATGCCCTGCGCCTCCAGCGCCCGAGCCATTTCGGTATTGCGGTTTCGGCGGTCCCCCTCGTCACAGTATGGTGATGGCCCGTCAAGTCTTGGCTTGGCAAGGGCTCTTACACGCATCGGGGGATCGGCGTGAGCACCGCGTACGTGCCGCAGCAACCGAGTCCGACGCCGCCCGCGGGGGCACCACCGGCACCACCGACTCCGCCCTACGCCAGCGAGGCGACCCGGCTGCTGTGCGCGGGCGCCTATCTGGATCCCGCTTACCGCGACCGGATCATCGAGGAACTCCACCTCAACGAGCAGCGGATCGTGGCGCCCTCGCTCGGCTTCGACGCCGCCCGGGTCCTCGCCCATGCTCTGCGCGCCCGACGGCAGGAACTGCTGTGGGCCGGGGCGGTCTTCTGCCTGTGGCTGGTCGGGCTGCCGCTCAGCGGAGGCCTGCTGGTCCTGTTGCTGTGGCCGAGCGTGGCGCTCGCGATCGCGCCCTGGATCCGAGGCCGTGCCGAACAGCCGCCCCTGTACCGCGTGATCCTCGCCTTCCTCGCACGTTGGTGGGGTCGCGTGACCTTCGCGGGGCTGCTGATCTTCACCGTCGTCGCCGCGTTCAGCGGGGGCTTCGACAGCGACTCCTCGTCCGGTTCGTACGACCCCTACTCCGATTACGGCGGCTCCTCCGCCTCGGACAGCCTCGCCGACTTCCTGTTGCCGGGCTCCAAGGCGTGGCAGGCCTGGGCCACGATCGTCGTGCTCGTGCTCATCGGGCTGTGCGTGCACGCCCAGCGCAGCCAGTTCAGCCGGGCGCTCGGCGCCGAACTCTCCCCGCAGCGCTTCCCGGACGCCGCGGGCGACCCCGCGGAGCAGGCGGAGAACCAGCGGTTCCAGCGGCTGAAGCAGCGAATCCGGCTCGAACAGCACGCTCCGCTGATCCTCTACAACGAGGCTCGTCCGTTCTGCGGGGCCGGAGCGGCGTACGACACCTGGGTGCTCGCCGTCGAACTGCGGCCGGACGAGCGGGAGGAACTGCAGCCGCTCAGCAACCGCACGATTCTCGAGAAGATCCGGCCACTGCTCGAACAGCTGCGGATTCCCGCCGAGTTCGCGGGTCCCGCCGTACGCGACCGGCTGCGCTGGCTGGAGATCGACGAGTGTGTGTTCCTGCCGGCCGAGGGACTGCTCGGGCGGGACCAGGCGCCGTACACCTCGCAGGCGTTCGAGGAGCACCGGGCACGGGCGGTCGAGGAGGGCGCCGAGAAGCGGCGGCACTTCCTGCGCATCCGAGTCGGCGGCTGGGAGGAGGAGCTGGTCGTGACGGTCTTCGTGCGCGTCCACACCCAGGGCCGGATGCTGATGCTGGAGGTCGCGCCGCACGTGCTGACGCCCGTGCGCGAGGACTTCAAGGACACCGACCGCAACGCTCACCGGTTCCGCAACAACAACGTCCTCGGCAAGGCCGCCGGTGCCGCGGTCCTGGTGCCGGGCTCCCTGGGCCGCTCGCTGGCCCAGCTCGGCCGGGGCCTGGTGTACGTGTGGCGGCTGCTGACCGGCGGCTACGCGGGTGCGCTGCCCGACGGCCCCGCCGTGTCGGTGCGCGAACTGGGTGCGGTGCCCGCCGGATCGCTCTTCCAGGAGATGGATGCGGCCCGTTACCTCAAGAGCGTGCAGGACCGCGTGGCGAACGGGGTGCGGTCGGCGCTGGCCGACTCGGGCTACGAGACCGGCGAGTTCGTACAGAAGATCGTGAACATCAGCAGCGGAGACGTGAACATCGGCCGCGTCGAGGGCAGCACCTTCGCCGTCGGCAGCCACGCCTCCGCCACCACCGTCTCGGACGGCACCGCGCCGAAGAAGGGAACCGACAGCCGTGGCCAGTGACGAGCCCAACATCAGCTTCGGTGACGTGTCGAACAGCACCTTTGCCGTCGGCAGCCACGCGCACGCCGAGAGCCACCACCAGAACGCCGGGGGCACACAGCGCGACGAGGCCACGGAGGAACTGCTCAGAGCGGTTCGCGAGCTGCGTGCCGACCTGCGGCAGCGGGTACGGCCCACCGAGCAGACGGGCGCGTTGGACGAGGCGCTCGCCCGGACCGAGGACGAGATCACCCGCACCGGGCAGGCCGGCCCGACTCGCCGGGAGCGCCTGCGTGAGCTGCTCACCGACTCCCAGGCCCTGCTGAACGTCCTCGCCTCGGCGGGCGCCGTGGCGGGCCTGCTCGGAATGTGAGAGGGCCTCGATGACCGGGGGACAGCGGTACTGGAACGAGGACGCCCAACGCTGGGAGGACGGCGCCGAGCCGCGTCCCGCGGCCACGCCGATGTCGCCGCCACCGGCTCGGCCGGACTTCGCGCCCAGGGTGGTTGACGGGCCGGTAACGGCGGTTGACGGTCCGGGCACCGATGGCGATGTCGCCTGGCACGCTCCGGTCGCCGTCGGCAGCACCGTGGCGGACGGGAGCGTGGCCGGCGTCTGGCCGCCGTCCGAGCCTGTCGTCGCCGGTCCTGGAGGCCGGTCCTCGTCCGGGCTGGACCGACGGCGCGTGTGGTCGGTCGTCGTCGGTGCCGCCGTCGTCGGAGTGGCCGTGAGCCTGGTGCTGACCCTGGTCGTCGGCAAGGGGGACGGCACCCCGGACGACCGGACCGCCGCGGAGAGCGCCTCGGCGTCTCCGTCGCGCTCGGAGCAGCCGACCCCGTCACCCACCGACACGGCCCCGCCGTCCCCGTCGGCCACCGAACCCCCTGTCGGTTACGAGGCGTACGACGACGAGGAAGGCTTCCGGATCGCGCTGCCCGAGGGATGGAAACGCAGCGCGTTCGAGTCCTCGTACGGCGTCGCCGTCGTCAACTACCGAAGCCCGGACAAGGAACACCGGCTCCAGGTCTACCCGGTGTCCGAGGAGTCCCCGGACGCGTCCTTCGAGCTGTACCTGTCCGATCGGACCGGCAAGCCGCGCGGCTTCCAGAAGCTCGCCCTGCAGAACCTCGACGACGCGGAGTTCACCGGCTCGCGACTGGAGTACCTGGCCGACTCCCTCAAGGGCGAGCCCGACGTGGGCACCTGGCACGTCTACGACGAGCGCTTCGTCGCGGCCGACGGCAGGATCTACGCCCTCGCCGCGTACGGCCCCGAATCCGACGGCCGCGACGACGAACTCGAGGTCCTCACCACGGCGCTGGACTGGTTCTGCCCGCCCTACACGACCTGCGACGCGGATCCGTCACTGGACTGACCGCGCGTGCCGCTCGTCCATGAACGGCAGTCTTCCTTTCCGTGACCGGTGGTCCTTGTGAGGTGCACCGCACTCAGGTGCATCGTTTCGTGTCGTATGTCCGTATCCGTAGTGGCGCGGCGCACTTTCGGTCACCGATCGCGCATGCAATCCGGAGCCCGGGGCAGGCGGTCACGGTCCCCGAGAGTGACAGGTGTGTGACACAGGGGCGCTGAACAGGAACGGAAGGCAATACCGATCATGGCGGACACCACGGAACGACAGTCGCGGGCGACGGATCACGCGACGATTCACGCGGGAGGGGAGTGGCGCGAAGCCGTCTCCGGCGCGACGCGCGACATTCTCGACCCCGCGGACGCCCGGCCGTTCGCCGTGGTCGCGGAGGGTGACGAGAAGGACGCGGAGCTTGCGGTGGCCGCCGCCCGGCGCGCCTTCGACGCCGGGGACTGGCCCCGCACCCCCGTCACGGAGCGTGCCGCCCTGCTGCGCCGGGTTGCCGACCTGCTCGTCCGCGACCGCGAGACGCTCGGCCTCCTGGAGAGCCGGGACGCGGGCAAGACCGTCGCAGAGGGCCGCGTCGACATCGACTGCGTCGCCGACGCCTTCCGCTACTTCGCCGACCTCGTCGCCGCGGAGGCTCCCGGCCGGGTCGTCGACGCGGGCACGCCCGACGTCCACAGCGTCGTCGTCCACGAGCCCGTCGGCGTCTGCGCGCTCATCACCCCCTGGAACTACCCCCTGCTCCAGGCCAGTTGGAAGATTGCCCCCGCGCTCGCCGCCGGCAACACCTTCGTGATCAAGCCCAGCGAGATCACCCCGCTGACGACGATCGCGCTGATAGACCTCCTCGCCGAGGCTGGGCTCCCCGCCGGTGTCGCGGGCATCGTCACCGGCCCGGGTCACACCGTCGGCGCCCGGCTCGCCGAGCACCCCGACGTCGACCTGGTCTCCTTCACCGGCGGTCTGATCAGCGGCACCAAGGTCGCCCGGGCCGCCGCCCCGACCGTCAAGAAGGTCGCCCTCGAACTCGGCGGCAAGAACCCCAACATCGTCTTCGCCGACGCCTGCGCCACCGACGAGGGCTTCGACACCGCCGTCGACCAGGCCCTCAACGCGGCCTTCATCCACAGCGGCCAGGTCTGCTCGGCCGGCGCCCGCCTCATCGTCGAGGAGCCGCTCCGCGAGCGCTTCGTCGCCGAACTCGCCCGCCGGGCAAGCCGGATCCGCCTCGGCCGCGGCACCGAGCAGGGCGTCGAGTGCGGTCCCCTCGTCTCCGAACAGCAGCGCGCCAAGGTCGAGTCGTACGTCGCCTCGGCCCTCGCCGAGGGCGCGGTGCTGCGCTCCGGCGGCAAGCGGCCGGAGCCGTCCCCGGAGCGGCCCGCGTCCGGCTACTTCTACGAGCCGACCGTCCTCGACCAGTGCCACCGCGAGATGAAGGTCGTCCGGGAGGAGGTCTTCGGACCGGTCCTCACCGTCGAGACCTTCCGCACCGAGGACGAGGCGGTGTTCCTCGCCAACGACACCGAGTACGGCCTCGCCGGCGCCGTCTGGACCGCCGACCCGGGCCGTGCCCGGCGCGTCGCGGCCCGGCTGCGCCACGGCACCGTCTGGATCAACGACTTCCACCCCTACCTGCCGCAGGCGGAGTGGGGCGGCTTCGGCAAGAGCGGCGTGGGCCGTGAACTCGGGCCTGCCGGGCTCGCCGAGTACCGCGAGACCAAGCACGTCTACCAGAACCTGGCGCCCAAGCCGGTCCGCTGGTTCGCGGGCTGACCCCACTCCGCTTCCTCACCGACTTCCTGGAGCAACACCCCTATGCCCTACACCCCCCACACCTACGACTACGTCGTCATCGGCGGCGGCACCGCCGGCTCCGTCATCGCCTCCCGCCTCACCGAGAACCCCGACGTCACCGTCGCCGTCATCGAGGGCGGCCCCAGCGACGTCGGCCGCGACGACGTTCTCACGCTGCGCCGCTGGATGGGCCTGCTCGGCGGCGAACTGGACTACGACTACCCGACCACCGAACAGCCGCGCGGCAACTCGCACATCCGGCACAGCCGCGCCCGTGTCCTCGGCGGCTGCTCCTCGCACAACACCCTGATCGCCTTCAAGCCGCTGCCGTCCGACTGGGACGAGTGGGAGGCGGCAGGGGCCGCGGGCTGGGGTACGGTGCCGATGGAGGCGTACTACGCCCGGCTCCTCAACAACATCGTCCCGGTCGACGAGAAGGACCGGAACGCCATCGCCCGCGACTTCGTCGACGCCGCGCAGGAAGCCCTGGGCGTGCCCCGCGTCGAGGGCTTCAACCGCAAGCCCATCACCGACGGCGTCGGCTTCTTCGACCTCGCCTACCACCCCGAGAACAACAAGCGGTCCTCGGCCTCGGTGGCGTACCTGCACCCGGTGATGGACGAGCGCCCCAACCTCACGATCCTCCTGGAGACTTGGGCGTACAAGCTGGAGCTGAACGGCACGCGGGCCGAGGGCGCGCACGTCCGCACGAAGGACGGCGAGGAGTTGCTGATACGGGCCCGGGGCGAGGTCGTCCTGTGCGCGGGCGCCGTCGACTCCCCGCGCCTGCTCCTCCACTCGGGCGTCGGCCCCCGCAAGGACCTCGAGGCGCTCGGCATCCCGGTCGCGCACGACCTGCCCGGCGTCGGCGAGAACCTGCTCGACCACCCCGAGTCGGTGATCGTCTGGGAGACCCACGGCCCCATCCCGGAGAATTCCGCGATGGACTCCGACGCGGGTCTGTTCGTCCGCCGCGACCCCGAACACGCGGGCCCGGACCTGATGTTCCACTTCTACCAGATCCCCTTCACGGACAATCCGGAGCGCCTCGGCTACGAGCGCCCGGAGTTCGGAGTCTCGATGACCCCGAACATCCCCAAGCCGAAGTCCCGCGGCCGCCTCTACCTGACCAGCGCCGACCCGTCCGTGAAGCCCGCCCTCGACTTCCGGTACTTCACCGACGAGGACGACTACGACGGCCGCACCCTCGTCGACGGCATCCGCATCGCCCGCGAGATCGCGAAGACCCAGCCGCTGGCGGGCTGGCTCAAGCGCGAGGTGTGCCCCGGCCCGGAGATCCTCGGCGACGCCGAGCTGAGCGAGTACGCGCGCAAGGTCGCCCACACCGTCTACCACCCGGCCGGCACCTGCCGCATGGGCGCCGACGACGACGAACAGGCGGTCGTGGATCCCGAGTTGAGGATCCGGGGCCTCGACGGCATCCGGATCGCCGACGCGTCCGTCTTCCCGACCATGCCCGCCGTGAACCCGATGATCGGGGTGCTGATGGTCGGTGAGAGGGCCGTGGACCTGATCGGAGGTGGTGCGCGATGAGTACCACCGCTACCCCCGTTTTTTCGGTCCAGGGCCTGTGGAAGGTCTTCGGCACGAAGGCCGACCGCATCCCCACGGACCCCGAGCTGGCCGGCCTCGAGCCCGCCGAACTCCGTACCCGCACCGGCTGCACGGCCGCCGTCCGGGACGTCTCCTTCGACGTCCGCAAGGGCGAGGTCTTCGTCGTGATGGGCCTGTCGGGCTCCGGCAAATCGACCCTGGTCCGCTGTCTCACCCGGCTGATCGAACCGACCGCGGGCAGCATCGCCATCGACGGCGAGGACGTGCGCGCGATGGACCGCGCCCGGCTGCGCCAACTGCGCCGCCACCGCGCCGCGATGGTCTTCCAGCACTTCGGTCTGCTCCCGCACCGCACGGTCCTCGACAACGTGGCGTACGGCCTGGAGATCCAGGGCGTCGGCAAGGCCGAACGCCGTGACCGGGCCGCCGCCATCGTCGCCAAGGTCGGCCTGGAGGGCATGGAGAAGCGCCGGCCCAGCCAGCTGTCCGGCGGCCAGCGCCAGCGCGTCGGCCTGGCCCGCGCCCTGGCCGCCGACCCCGAAGTCCTGCTCTTCGACGAGCCGTTCAGCGCGCTCGACCCGCTGATCCGGCGCGACATGCAGGACGAGGTGGTCCGCCTGCACCGCGAGGAGGGCCGCACGATGGTCTTCATCACCCACGACCTGAGCGAGGCGCTGAAACTCGGCGACCGCATCGCCCTCATGCGCGACGGCCGCGTGGTCCAGCTCGGCACCCCGGAGGAGATCGTCGGCAGCCCGGCCGACGACTACGCCCGCGAGTTCGTCCGCGACGTCCCCCGCGAACAGGTCCTGACGGTCCGCACGGCGATGCGCCCCGCATCCCCGGAGGAGACGGCCAGCGGCCCGGCGATCGCCCCGGACGCGACGGTGTCGGAGGCGATAGAAGCGGTGGCGAGAGCCGGCGCCCCGGCCCGGGTGATGACCCAGGGCAAGTGCGTCGGCGTGGTCGACTCGGAGGCCCTGCTCGGCGTCGTCGCTGGTACGGCATCAGCTGCGGGCAGTCGTGCCGCTGGGGCGGCGCCCGTCCCACAGACAGCGGCACCCCGCAAGCGTGGGCAAGCGCCCCGACCCCTGGGCACCAGCGAGGGGCAGGCCTGATGGCAACAGTCACCGCCCCCACCCCCCGCCTCGCACTCCCCGCGCTCCTCAAGCACCGAGCCACCCACAAGCTCCTGCTCCTGGCCCTCGCCGCCGCGATCCTCGTCCCCCTCGCCAACGCCCACTGGGCAAGCGGCACATGGCCCCACGCCCTCACCGTCGACCTCACCAAACCGCTGACCAGCGCCAGCGACTGGGTCATGGACAACCGCGACACCCACCCCCTGTTCCTCTACTTCTTCGGCTACATCAGCAACGCCGTCGTCCTCTCCGTACGCCTCGTCTACCTCGCCCTCCTCGCCGCAGGCTGGCCCGGCGTCACCGCCCTCACCGCCCTCGTGGCCTGGCGCGTGGCCGGTGTCCGCCTCGCCCTGGGCACGGCCGCCGCGTTCCTGGCCTGCGGCCTGCTCGGCATGTGGGTGCCGACGATGCAGACCCTCGCGCTGATGGTGGTCGCCGTACTGGCATCCGTCGTCGTAGGCGTCGTACTCGGTCTCGCCGCCGGACTCTCCGACCGCCTCGACCGCGCCCTGCGCCCGGTCCTGGACACCATGCAGGTGCTCCCGGCGTTCGCGTACCTCCTCCCCGTCGTCCTGGTCTTCGGCATCGGCGTCCCCGCCGCCGTTCTCGCCACCGTCGTGTACGCCGCCCCGCCCATGGCCCGTCTCACCGCCCTCGGTCTGCGCGGTGCCGACCCCGAGGTCCTGGAGGCCGTGGAGTCGCTGGGCGCGACCGCCCGCCAGCGCCTGCTGACCGCCCGCATCCCGCTGGCCCGCAAGGAACTCCTCCTCGGCCTCAACCAGGCGATCATGATGGCGCTGTCGATGGCCGTCATCGCGTCGGTCATAGGCGCCGGCGGCCTCGGCGACCGGGTCTACCAGGCGCTCGCCTCCGTCGACGTGGGCGCGGCCCTCGCCGCCGGCATCCCGATCGTGCTCCTTGCCGTCGTACTGGACCGGGTGACCGCAGCGGCGGGAGAGGGGCACGGCCGAAGCGCTCCGGTCCAGTGGGCCTACGCGGCCGTCGCCACCGTGGCCGCGGCCCTGGCGGCCCGACTCCTCGGCCACCTCGACTGGCCCGCCTCCTGGACCCTGAACATCGCCGAGCCGGTCAACCGCGCCGTCGACTGGATGACCGCCCACCTCTACTCCGGCGTGCCCTACGTCGGCGGCACCGCGGACTGGGCGGGCCACTTCACCACCTGGATCCTGGACCCCGTCCGCGACGGTCTGCAGTGGCTGCCCTGGTGGTCGGTCCTGCTGATCGTGGCCACCCTCGCCTGGCTGATCGGCACCTGGCGCACCGCCCTGACCGCCGTCCTCGCGATGGCCGCGATCGGCGTGCTCGGCGTCTGGGAACCCTCCCTCGACACGCTGTCCCAGGTCCTCGCCGCCGTCGCCGTGACCCTCGTCCTCGGCTTCGCGACCGGTATCGCGGCCGCCCGCAGCGACCGCTTCGAACGGGCGCTGCGCCCCTTCCTGGATGTCTTCCAGACGATGCCGCAGTTCGTGTACCTGATCCCGGTCGTCGCCCTGTTCGGCGTCGGCCGCGCCCCCGCCGTAGCCGCCGCCGTCGTCTACGCGCTCCCCGCTGTCGTACGCATCACCGCCCAGGGTCTGCGCCAGGTCGACCCGGCCGCCCTGGAGTCGGCCCGCTCGCTCGGCGCGACCGGACGCCAGCAGCTGTGGCAGGTCCAACTGCCGCTCGCCCGCAGGTCGTTGCTGCTCGCCGTCAACCAAGGTGTGGTCCTGGTCCTCGCCGTCGTCATCATCGGCGGCCTGGTCGGCGGCGGTGCCCTCGGCTACAACGTGACTTTCGGCCTCGCCCAGGGCGACCTCGCGACCGGTCTGGTGGCCGGTGCCGCGATTGTCTGCCTCGGCCTCGTCCTCGACCGGGTGACCCAGCCGACGCAACGCCGCGCGAAGAAGGGAGCGTGACATGCGGCTTCGTACGACATCTGTGGTGGCCGGCGTGTCCGGACTCGTGTTGCTCACCGGCTGCGGCGCCGCCGACATGACCAAGCAGGCCTCGCCCTTCGCCAACGCCCGGGGCGCGAAGACCGTCACCCTCTCCGTGCAGTCCTGGGTGGGCGCGCAGTCCAACGTGGCCGTAGCCCAGTACCTCCTGGAACACAAGCTCGGCTACCGCGTCGACTCCGTCCAGGTCGACGAGATCCCCGCGTGGGACGCGCTGAGCCAGGGCCGCGTCGACGCCATCCTGGAGGACTGGGGCCACCCGGACCAGGAGAAGAGGTACGTCGACGACAAGGGCACCATCGCCCGCGCCGGCGACCTCGGGGTGACCGGGCACATCGGCTGGTACGTCCCGACGTACCTGGTCGAGCAGCACCCGGACATCACCGACTGGAAGAACCTCAACAAGTACGCCTCGCTCTTCCGCACCGCGGAGAGCGGCGGCAAGGGCCAGCTGATGGACGGCTCCCCGTCCTACGTCACCAACGACAAGGCGCTGGTGAACAACCTGAAGCTGGACTACCAGGTCGTCTTCGCCGGTTCGGAGGCCGCCCAGATCACCCAGATCAAACAGTTCGCCAAGGAGAAGAAGCCCTTCCTGACGTACTGGTACTCCCCCCAGTGGCTGTTCAACAAGGTCCCCATGACGGAGGTGAAGCTGCCCTCTTACAAGGAGGGCTGCGACGCCGACGCGGCGAAGGTCGCCTGCGCCTATCCGCACACCCCGCTGCAGAAGTACCTCAACGCGGACTTCTCGAAGAGCGGTGGCAAGGCGGCCGCCTTCCTGAAGAAGTTCCGGTGGACCACCGAGGACCAGAACGAGGTGTCCCTGATGATCGCCGACCAGAAGCTGACCCCGGCCGAGGCGGCGAAGAAGTGGGTGGACAGCCACGAGTCCACCTGGAAGCCGTGGCTGTCCTGAACCCCGTTACGGCAGCAGCCCGTCGGCGATCTCCCGGGGGGGCGTGGCGGCCCGCCGTTGGAGCCCCGGGCCGAACGTGACGCGATGGCCCCGAGTTCACCGAGCACGGCGGGCGGCCTCCACGAACACCCGGGCACCGGCCGCGTCCCAGGGGTCGAGCAGGACGAGGGCATCGCCCTGAGCGCGCCGCCGGTGCGGGGAGCGTAAGACGCCCACCTTGCTCACGGTCACGCGTACTGCCCCGGCTGGTAGTGGCCCGGCGTCATACGGGTTGTCACCCCGAACCGGTTCCACGCGTTGATCGCCGTGATCGCGGCGATCAGCTGTGCCAGCTCGGCCTCCTCGAAGAACTTCGCGGCCTTCTCGTACACCTCGTCCGGCACGAAGCCGTCGGTCAAGACGGTCACGGCTTCGGTCAGCTCGATCGCCGCGAGCTCCTTCTCCGTGTAGAAGTGCCGCGATTCCTCCCACGCGCTCAGCTGCACGACCCGCTCCACGCTCTCGCCGGCCGCGAGGGCGTCCTTGGTGTGCATGTCGAGGCAGAAGGCGCAGTGGTTGATCTGCGAGGCGCGGATCTTCACCAGCTCGTACAGCTTGGGGTCCAGGCCCTTCTTGGCCGCGGTCTCCAGGCGGATCATCGCCTTGTAGACCTCTGGGGCGTGCTCGGCCCACTGCAGACGGGGGGCGGTTTCGGGGGCGTACTGAACGTTTTCCTGTGCGGTCATGTCTTCGACCCTAGGAGTCAGGCAGCCCAGGAGTATGGTCCATTTCCATGGGGAAATCCTGGGCCACTTTGGGTGTCGACCTGCTCCTGGAGCCGGCCGGTTCGGGCGGCCTGCGCCGGGGGCTGACCGACGCGCTGCGAGACGCCGTCCGCACCGGCCGCCTCGCCCCCGGCACCCCCCTTCCCTCCTCCCGCACCCTCGCCACCGACCTCGGCATCGCCCGCAACACCGTCGCGGACGCCTACGCCGACCTGGTCGCAGAGGGCTGGCTCACGGCCCGCCAGGGCTCGGGTACGCGGGTGGCCGAACGTGCGGCTGAGCGTACGGTCGTCCCGTCGGCGAGCATTGCCACCGCACCCCGCCGCCGCGAACCCGACCGGCCCATCCACAACCTCATCCCCGGCACCCCCGACCTCGCCGCCTTCCCGCGCGCCGAGTGGCTCAAGGCCGCCCGCCGGGCCCTCACCGCCGCCCCCTCCCACGCCCTCGGCTACGGCGACCCCCGCGGCCGCCCCGAACTGCGCACCGCCCTCGCCGACTACCTCTCCCGCGCCCGCGGCGTACGCGCCGCCCCCGACTCCGTCCTGATCTGCGCAGGCTTCTCGCAGGGCCTGCAGATCCTCGGCCAGGTGCTACGGTCCCGGGGCGCCCACACCGTCGCAGTCGAGTCGTACGGCCTCGACGCCCACTGGAAGCTGCTGACCGACGCCGGACTGGTCACGCACCCGCTGCCGTACGACGAACTGGCGACCGACACCCGCACGTTGTTCGACGCCGGCGCGGTGCTGCTCACCCCGGCCCACCAGTTCCCGATGGGCATGCCCCTGCACCCCGACCGGCGATCCGCCGCCGTGGACTGGGCACGGCGCACCGGCGGGCTCGTCCTGGAGGACGACTACGACGGCGAGTTCCGCTACGACCGCCAGCCGGTCGGCGCGCTCCAGGGACTCGACCCGGACCACGTGGTCTACCTGGGCACGGCGAGCAAGTCGCTGGCGCCCGGCCTGCGGCTGGGCTGGATGGTGCTGCCACCGGCGCTGATGGAGGAGTGCGTGGCGGCCAAGGGGCGCGTCGACACCTGCGGGGTGCTGGACCAGTTGACCCTGACGGAGTTCCTGACCTCCGGCGCGTACGACCGCCATGTGCGCTCCGCCCGGCTGCGCTACCGGCGCCGCCGGGACGCCCTGGTCACGGCCCTCGCCGCCCGCGCCCCCGACGTCCAGGTCACTGGTATCGCGGCAGGGCTGCACGCCGTGCTGCGGCTTCCCCCAGGCAGCGAACAGTCGGTGGTCCAGGCGGCGGCGTGGCAGGGCCTGGCCCTGCACGGCCTCTCCGCGCTCCGCCACGAGCACGCTGTGACGGAACCGGTGGACGCCCTGGTCGTCGGCTACGGCACCCCACCGGACCACGCATGGGCGGCGGCACTGGAGGCGTTGTGCCGGGTGCTGCCGTGACAGGGGCGGGGGGCAGCACTGGGGGACGGGCGAGGGGCAGCGGTGAGGGACGGGGCTGTGGGTGACGGCGGGTTCGGCACCGCCGGCCATCGCGGCGGTGGTTGCTCGCCGTGGCGGCGGTTTTGAGAAGGCGGAGGGGGCGAGGTGCGGATGTGTCCGAGAGGGCGGATGGCTTGACGGGGTGGTGGTTTCGGGAGCGCGTTGGGATGGAGGGCGGGGCGTGATCGGGGAGCGTTGGTTTGGACGGGTCGGCGGGATTGGGGGAGCGGCGGTTCGGAGGGGACGGCGGGTTCGGGTGCGAGGGAAGGTGGTGGGTTCGAGGGTGCGGTGTGGCAGTGACGTGGGACGGCGGCCTGTGTTCAACGCTGCGGCGGAGGCTGTGGCGGCGCCGACGCCGGCGCCGTCGCGCGGTGTGGCAGTGACACAGAACGGCGCACCGCGGTCAACGCTGCGGCGCCGTCGGATCCGTGACCGGTGCCTCTCCGAAGCGCGCGAGTGCCAGTGCTCCTGCCACCGCCACCGCGAAGCCCAGGATTGCCAGCCAGGTCAGGCCCTCCCGGGTGCGGTCGCCTAGCCACACCACGCCCACCGCCGCCGGGCCGATCGTCTCGCCGAGCACCATCCCGGCCGTGGCCGTCGTCACCGAGCCGCGCTGCAGCGCTGACGTCAGCAGCAGGAACGCGGCACCACCGCCGATGAGCAGCGCGTACGTCGCCGGATTCGTGAGCAACGACTTCGGCGACACGTCATCGATCAACCGCACCGCCACCTCCACCACCCCGAACCCGAACCCGGCCCCCAGCCCCAGCAGCAACGCCCGCCCGCGCCCCGCCAACCGCCCACCGGCCGCGCCGATGAGCAGCACCCCGAAAGCCGCGCCCAGCATCGCGTACTTCAGCGCCGCCGACCCGCCCTTGTCGCCCTCCGTCCCGGACGCCAGCCCCAGCATCGCCAGCCCCAGGCACACCACCCCCACGGCGCCCCACTCCATCCGGCTGAGTCGCACCCGCAGCAGCCGTGAGGCGACCACGGCGGTCACCGCGAGGCTGGACGCGAGGGCCGCGCCGACCGTGTAGATGGGAATCGACCGCAGCGCCGCGATCTGCAACAGGAACCCGACCCCGTCCAGCGCCAGCCCGGCCAGATACCGCCACTGCCTGAGCGCGCGCAGCAACAGCGCCGTGTCTCCGCCCCCACCCGAGCCCGCCGCCCGCGCGGCCATCGCCTGCAACACCGTCGCCGTACCGAAGCAGAGCGCGGCGCCCAGGGCGCACACCATTCCAAAGAGCACAAAGTGACTCTAGGGGAGCGGAAAAACCGGGGCCGCCTCCCCCTGCGCTCTCACCGATCTCTAGGCTGTCCGGAAGTCGTTCATGAGAAGTCGATCACGGGGGAACGCGAAATGGCGAACGCACGCCGACAACTACGCTCCGGAACCGTCGTCCTCGGCGGCATGGGCCTCCTCGCGGCCGCGCTCACCGCCTGCTCCTCCGACCCCGACAAGCGCTGCGTCGACCGGGACAGCTACAACCTCACCAAGGGCTACAAGGTCGTCTCCGACACGAACTGCAAGTCCACCAAGACATCGGCCAACGGCGCCTGGTACTACGGCGGCAAGAAGAAGGGCGGCTGGGTCGGCGGCGGCTCCTTCACCAAGCCCGGCAAGGGTTCGCGCGGTTCCTCGAGCGACGACGACAGCCACCACAGCGGAGTCCATCGCGGCGGCTTCGGCAGCGGCAAGGGCAGCTCCGGCGGCTGACCGGCAGACGCACCATGGAACGCCGCACGATCGAACCCCGCCCCGGCTGGCAGCAGACCGTCGAGGAACACGGCCTGATCTACCCGCTCACCCGCCACCCCGACAACTCGTTGCGCCCCTACTGGGACGAGAGCGCGTACTACGCCTTCACCCTCGACGAGGTCGAGGCCCTGGAGGAGGTCGTCGAGGAACTGCACCGCATGTGCCTGGCAGCCGCCGAACACATCGTCACCGAGGGCCGCTTCGCCGACCTCGGCATCACCGACCCGCGCGTCGCACAGGCCGTCGCCGAGGCCTGGCACCGCCGCACCGAACTCCCCTCCGTCTACGGCCGCTTCGATCTCCGCTACGACGGCACGGGCCCGGCGAAACTCCTCGAGTACAACGCCGACACCCCCACCTCCCTCGTCGAGGCTGCCTCACCTCAGTGGTTCTGGATGGAGGACCGCTTCCCGGGCGCCGACCAGTGGAACTCCCTCCACGACCGCCTCGTCGCCGCCTGGAAGAAGCAGTCCACGCTCCTCCCGCCCGGCAGCCCCCTGTACTTCGCGCACTCCGCCGACGACGAACTCGGCGAGGACCTCATGACGGTCGCCTATCTCAAGGAGACCGCCGAACAGGCCGGCCTGGACACCGACTGGATCTCCATGGAGGAGATCGGCTGGGACCCCCTCTCCGGCCGCTTCGTCGACAACCACCTCCGTTTCATCCGCAGTTGCTTCAAGCTCTATCCCTGGGAGTGGCTCACCACAGACCGCTTCGCCGGCCACGTCCTCGACACCCTCGACAACGGCGGCGGCACCGGCAGCACCCTGTGGATCGAACCCGCATGGAAGATGCTCCTCAGCAACAAGGCCCTCCTGGCGATCCTCTGGGAGCTGTACCCCGGCCACCCCAACCTCCTGCCCTCCTACCTGGACGGCCCCCACGACCTGGCGACGACCACCGGCTACGTCGCCAAACCCCTCCTGGGCCGGGAGGGCGCCGGTGTCACCGTCCACAACCCCGGCCCGCCACCCGTCATCCGTGACGAACCCTGCTGCTACCAGCAGTTGGCCCCCCTCCCCGCCTTCGACGGCAACCACGTCGTCCTCGGCGCCTGGGTCGTCGAGGACGAGTCCGCGGGCCTCGGCATCCGCGAGTCGTCGGGCCTGATCACGGACGAGTACGCCCGCTTCCTGCCCCACGTGATCCTTTAGACGCCCAGCACCCCTCGCAGCTGGTCGAGCCCCCAGTCCAGATCCTCCTTGCTGATGACGAGGGGCGGCGCGATCCGGATCGTGGACCTGTGCGTGTCCTTCACCAGGACACCCCGGTCCATCAGCCGCTCCGACACCTGCCGCCCCGTACCGACCGCCGGGGCGACGTCCACCCCCGCCCACAGCCCCCGCCCGCGCACCGCCGTCACCTTCCCGGTGCCGAGCAGCGCCCTCAGGTCTCGGTGCAGATGCTCGCCCAGCTCCGCCGACCGCGCCTGGTACTCACCCGAGCGCAGCATCGCGATCACCTCAAGCGCCACCGCACAGGCCAGTGGGTTCCCGCCGAACGTCGACCCGTGCTCACCCGGCCGGAACACCCCGAGCACCTCCGTGCTCGACACCACCGCCGACACCGGCACGATCCCGCCGCCCAGCGCCTTACCCAGCACATACACATCCGGTACGACCCCCTCGTGCTCGCACGCGAAGGTCCGCCCGGTCCGCCCCAGCCCCGACTGGATCTCGTCCGCCATGAACAGCACGTCCCGCTCCCGGGTCAGCTCCCGCACCGCCGGCAGATAACCCGCCGGCGGCACGACCACTCCCGCCTCGCCCTGGATCGGCTCGAGCAGCACCGCGACCGTGTTCTCGGTCAGCGCGGCCCGCATCGCGGTCAGATCCCCGTACGGCACGATCTCGAAGCCCGGCGTGTACGGCCCGAAGTCCGCCCGCGCCTCCGGGTCCGTGGAGAAGCTGATCACCGTCGTCGTACGGCCGTGGAAGTTGCCCCCGGCGACCACGATCTTCGCCATCTCCCCAGGTACCCGCTTCACCCGGTACCCCCACTTCCGCGCCGTCTTCACCGCGGTCTCCACCGCCTCGACGCCCGTGTTCATCGGCAGCACCATCTCCATGCCGCACAGCTCGGCCAGCTGCTCGCAGAACGCGGCGAACCGGTCGTGGTGGAACGCCCTCGAGGCCAGCGTCACCCGGTCCAGCTGCGCCTTTGCCGCCGCCACCAGCCGCCGATGGCCGTGCCCGAAGTTCAGCGCCGAGTACCCGGCCAGCAGATCGAGGTAGCGCCGCCCCTCGACATCCGTCATCCAGGCCCCGTCGGCAGTGGCCACGACCACCGGCAGCGGGTGGTAGTTGTGCGCACTGTGGGCGTCGGCGGCGGCGATGAGCGTCTCCGTAGCATTCACGGGATCTCCAGAGGGCCTGGGAGTGTCGAGGTCACCTCCCTTCTTATCTTCGCTCGCATGGTGGACGCGGGACCTGCGCGGTGCGACGCGCCCGGTAGGCTGACGAACGGGCCGTAACTGGCGTGCTGGGATGGGACCGACCATCGGGGAGCGGCCCGAGCGGGAAACAGTGCCGTGCGCCTGGGCCGAACCGAACATGCCGAAACGCCACGTCCGGAGGTCCCCGATGCCCGAGAATTCCGCACCCCTCTCCGACGAGTCCACGGCCTTCCGGGCCGCCCTCGACGTGATCCGCGCCGTCGAGCCGCGCGTCGCCGACGCCATCGGCCAGGAGGTCAGCGACCAGCGCGAGATGCTCAAGCTGATCGCCTCCGAGAACTACGCCTCCCCGGCCACCCTTCTCGCGATGGGCAACTGGTTCAGCGACAAGTACGCCGAGGGCACCATCGGCCGCCGCTTCTACGCCGGCTGTCGCAACGTCGACACCGTCGAGTCGATCGCCGCCGAGCACGCCAAGGAACTCTTCGGCGCCCGCCACGCCTACGTCCAGCCGCACTCCGGCATCGACGCCAACCTCGTCGCCTTCTGGGCCGTCCTCGCCCAGCGCGTCGAGGCCCCCGCCCTGGAGAAGGCCGGCGTCCGCCAGGTCAACGACCTCTCCGAGGCCGACTGGGCCGAACTCCGTCAGGCCTTCGGCAACCAGCGCATGCTCGGCATGTCCCTGGACGCCGGCGGCCACCTCACGCACGGCTTCCGCCCGAACATCTCCGGCAAGATGTTCGACCAGCGCTCCTACGGCACCGACCCGGCCACCGGCCTCATCGACTACGAGGCCCTGCGCGCCTCCGCCCGCGAGTTCAAGCCGCTCATCATCGTCGCCGGCTACTCCGCCTACCCCCGCCTCGTGAACTTCCGCATCATGCGCGAGATCGCCGACGAGGTCGGCGCCACGCTCATGGTCGACATGGCCCACTTCGCCGGTCTCGTCGCCGGCAAGGTCCTCACCGGCGACTTCGACCCGGTCCCGCACGCCCAGATCGTGACGACCACCACCCACAAGTCGCTGCGTGGCCCGCGCGGCGGCATGGTCCTGTGCGACGACTCCCTCAAGGACCAGGTCGACCGCGGCTGCCCCATGGTCCTCGGCGGCCCGCTCCCGCACGTCATGGCAGCCAAGGCCGTCGCCCTCGCCGAGGCTCGCCGGCCCTCCTTCCATGACTACGCCCAGCGCATCGTCGACAATTCCCGCGCCCTGGCCGAGGGTCTGATGCGCCGCGGCGCCACCTTGGTCACCGGCGGCACCGACAACCACCTCAACCTGATCGACGTCACCACCTCCTACGGCCTCACCGGCCGTCAGGCCGAGGCCGCTCTCCTCGAGTCCGGCATCGTCACCAACCGCAACGCCATCCCGGCCGACCCCAACGGCGCCTGGTACACCTCCGGCATCCGCATCGGCACGCCCGCCCTCACCACCCGCGGTCTGGGCACCGCCGAGATGGACGAGGTCGCCGGCCTCATCGACCGCGTCCTCACCAGCGCCGAGCCCGGCACCACCAGCAAGGGCACGCCCTCCAAGGCCCAGCACGTCCTGGACTCGAAGATCGCGGACGAGATCTCCCACCGGGCCACCGACCTGGTCGCCGGCTTCCCGCTCTACCCGGAGATCGACCTGGGCTGAGCAGCACACTCTATGGAGTTGTCAAGGAGCGGCGACTCTCACAGATCGATCAGCTCCTGCCGAGGTTCCTCCCGCGGCGGTCCGGCATGATGCCGGACCGCCGCGCGGCGTATCAGAAAACCGCCGCCGGCCCCCACGACCAGTCCGGGCACCGCCCACCACACACCGTCCGTCACCCGGCCCGACCGGGAGTCCGAGCCCTCAGCCGCGCTCCGTCCGAGCAGCCCCGTCCGATCCAGTTGCTGGAACACCGCCCTCGGTGCCCGATGCCAGCGGATGTCGTCGTCCACCACATCCGGTGAGGGATCCGACCGCACCCACGGAGTGCCGTCGGCCGCGACGAACAGCTGGTCCTGGCGCTCCATGGCGACGTCTCCGCCAGGCGCCCGGTGTGTCTGCGGCCAGCCCCCGACTCCCGTCAGCCCCCAGAGCACCGTGACCCGCACCGCCGGATACCGCTCGTCCGTCCAGGCCTGCGGCACCCGCTCCGTGCCCGCGTACGTCGGCTGCAGCAGCTGCCAGAGGCGAGCGAACTCGGTCTCACCGGAGCGGAGCGTCCGCGTCCGCCCGGTGTCGCCCGAGACGACCACCGCCAGGTCGGGCACATCACCGGCCGGCCCGGGTACGGCCGAGGCAGAGACCGGGACGCCGGCCAGGGCCAGCGCCGCCGACACCGGCACGAGACGGGCGAGCCATGACGCTGTGCGCGCCGCGTGTCTGTTCATCGGCACCTTCCGTCCACCTTCCTCGCCACGACGGGCCGCAGAACCAGCGCCAGCGCCGCTCCCGCCGCCGCGCCCGGTATCGCCCACCACCAGTCGGTGCCGTCGCCCTCGGTCCCGGTGCTGACCGAGGCGTAGGTGGTCGTCGGCTCCCCGGTCGCGGTGTCTCCCGGGCTGTCCGACTGCCAGGGCGCCGGGAAGATCCCGGTGTAGCCGTCTGCGTCACCGTTGCCCTTGCCCAGTACGCCCAACTTCTTGAGGAGAGCACGCAGTTGGGCGGGGTGTTCGGCGCGGTGCCAGTAACCGTTGGGTGTCTCGGGCACGTTGGCCGCGGTGTGGATCCAGACGGTGCGGGCACTGGCGTCGGCGGCGAAGACTCGGTCCAGCCGCCAGGGCGATATGTCGTGCGCCAGCCAGGTCACGTTGATCTGCCGGGCGTCGGCCTGCTCCATCTCCGGCGGCTTGTCGCGGCTGCCCGTGCCCTCTGGGCCCAAGAGCCCCTGCAACTGCCCGTACTCCTCGTCCGAGTAGTACAGCGCCGTCGCCTCCCCGCTCTGCGGCGAGGTCACCAGCACGCTCGTCGGGCCACCGGCCACCGCCGACGACGCGGCCCCTAGCAGGAAACCGAGCAGGACGATCAACACCCCGGTCACAGCCGTCAGTTCACGAAGCCTGCTTCCGAACATTCCCAACCCCCAACGGGACGAGACCCGTGCGGCCCGCCCGCGAGCCGCCTGTCACTTCTGGTACACCGCCCGGCCCGCCGGGGTTCCCACCCCTCGCGCACTAATTCGAGGATTCCTCCGGCGCCTTCTCGAGCGACTTCGCGATCTCCACCGCCCGGGCCCTGGACGCCACCCCCTCCAGCCGCAGCGTCGCCTCCCCGGCGGGTCCAGGGGTCCACAGCAGCGTCGGCCCTGCCGTCCGCACCTCGCGCGTATAGCGGTCCCCGTCCGCGTCCACCAGCCAGAAGTGCAGCAGATGCGGCTGCGGGAACCACAGCGCGAAGTCCGACACGGAGTCGTCGTACGCCGCCCCGCCCAGCCGTATCCACTCCGGCGCCTCACGCACCGTCTTGGTGAAGCCGACGTCCAGCCGCGCCGGGAACTCGTCGAGACGGATCGTGCGACCGTGCTCGCGCCAGCACAGGCTCACCAGAAAGCGCCCGTGCGGCTCATCGGTCACCGTCACAGCGTCCGGCACCCCCAGCGCGTCCGGCACCAGCGGCTCGAACCCGGCACGCTGCCTCGCCTGCGCCAGCGACACCGACCGCCCACAGCCGGGCACCTCGGCGCCGGGAGAGGGGACCGCCGACGGGTCGTACCGCACCTCGACCCCGCCGAAGCCGAACCAGTCGAAGACCGCGGCCCGCACCGGGGGAGTGAGCACGAGCACGGTGAGCAGGCCGCACAGCGTCGCCGTCAGCGACCGCCACCGCAGCCGCGTCCAGCGCCGGACCACGCGCAGCCGCCGACGTTCACCGGGCGGCTCGGCCGCCGGCACCGGCAGCTGCTCGGCCAGTATCTGCCCCAGTACCCGCTCGACCATCGTCTCGGAGCCGAACGCGCCGCCTGTGCCATCCACCCCTGGCGGATCCAGTGACCGGCCCAGCGCCCTCAGCTCCTCCGGCAGCCGTGAGGCAGCACCAGCCGGCGCACGCCCGCGACCACCCCGACCCGGCCCCGACCCACCGCTCCTACCGCGCGACCCCGGGCCACCGTCACCACCGCCACCACGGGCGCCCTCACCGTCGTACGACTCACTCACGCTCATCACCCCCTTCCCGAGGCTGGAAATCCGGCAGCAGGCGGCTCAGTTTTCGCAGGGCGCGGTTGAGCCGTGACTTCACGGTGCCGCGGGGCCAGCCCAGGGCCTGGGCGGTCTCGGGCTCGTCCATCTCCAGGAGATAGCGGTACGTGACGACCAGGCGGTGCTCCTCGCTGAGCTTCTCGAGGGCGGACTGAAGGGCCGTGCGGCGCTCCAGCTCGAGCGCCGCGACCGCCGGGTCCGCCGATTCCGGTATCAGCGGCTCGGCCTCCACGAACGCCGCCTCCCGGCCGGCGAGCGTGCGCTGGCGCGCCGCCGTACGCACTGTGTTCCTCGTCTCATTGGCGACGATCGACAGCAGCCACGGTCTGAACGCCGACCCGTCCCTGAACCGGCCCAGCGCGCAGTACGCCTTGACGAAGGCCTGCTGCACCACGTCCTCCGCGTCCGCACCCGCCCCGAGCGCCGCGGCCGCCCGCAGGGCGATGCCCGTGTGGGCCCGCACCAGCTCCGCGTACGCCTCCGGCTCTCCGGCGCGTACGCGAGCGATCACCGCGGCCTCATCGACGATGCGGCCCCCCTCCCGCGTCCTCACACTCTTGTTACACCGCTCGAGACGAATCGGTTCCCACCGGTTTCCGGCCAGTTCCGGATCCGCCCCCATCACCTGAGAGAATGGTGAACATGGCCTCTGACAGTCCTCGCGTGCTCTCCGGGATCCAGCCCACCGCAGGCTCGTTCCACCTCGGCAACTACCTCGGCGCCGTCCGTCAGTGGGTGGCGTTGCAGGAGTCCCACGACGCGTTCTACATGGTCGTCGACCTGCACGCGATCACGGTTCCGCAAGACCCCGCCGAGCTGCGCGCCAACACCCGGCTCGCCACCGCTCAGCTCCTCGCGGCCGGACTCGACCCCGAGCGCTGCACGCTCTTCGTCCAGAGCCATGTCCCCGAGCACGCGCAGCTCGCGTGGGTCATGAACTGCCTCACCGGCTTCGGTGAGGCGTCCCGCATGACCCAGTTCAAGGACAAGTCCGCCAGGCAGGGCTCGGACCGTGCGTCGGTCGGCCTGTTCACGTACCCGATCCTCCAGGTCGCCGACATCCTGCTCTACCAGGCCAATGAGGTCCCGGTCGGCGAGGACCAGCGCCAGCATGTCGAGCTGACCCGCGACCTCGCGGAGCGATTCAACGGGCGGTTCGGCCAGACCTTCACCGTCCCGAAGCCGTACATCCTCAAGGAGACGGCGAAGATCTACGACCTCCAGGACCCGGCGGTCAAGATGAGCAAGTCGGCGTCCACGCCGAAGGGCCTCGTCAACCTCCTCGACGACCCCAAGACCACCGCCAAGAAGGTGAAGAGCGCCGTCACCGACACAGACACCGTGATCCGCTACGACGCCGAGAACAAGCCCGGCGTGAGCAATCTCCTCACGATCTATTCGACGCTCACCGGCGCGGGTATCACCGATCTGGAAGAGAAGTACGAAGGCAAGGGCTACGGTGCGCTCAAGTCCGACCTCGCCGAGGTCATGGTCGAGTTCGTGACGCCGTTCCGGGAGCGCACCCAGCAGTATCTGGACGACCCCGAGACGCTCGACTCGATCCTGGCCAAGGGCGCGGAGAAGGCGCGTGCCGTCGCCGCGGAGACCCTTTCGCAGGCGTACGACCGGGTGGGTTTCCTGCCCGCCAAGCACTGAGGCGTACGACCGCACCCACGACCTGTTGGGCAGAGCGCTGCACATCACCTCAGCGGCGCCTGCCCACCGGACAGCCGTGGCCGTACAGTCGATAGCCGGACGGCTGAGTACGAATCCGGCAACCCAGCCGACACGACGACAGGAGACGACGTGGGGACCGTAACGATCGGCGTGTCGATCGCGGTCCCGGAGCCTCACGGCAGCCTGCTCCAGGAGCGGCGCGCGGGCTTCGGCGACGCCGCGGCTCACGGCATCCCCACACACGTCACCCTGCTGCCGCCGACCGAGGTCGACGCGGCCGAGCTCCCGGCCATCGAGGCGCATCTCTCCGAGGTCGCCGCGGTCGGCCGGCCCTTCCCGATGGGGCTGCGCGGCACGGGTTCCTTCCGGCCCCTGTCGCCGGTGATCTTCGTCCAGGTGGTCCAGGGCGCCGAGGCCTGCAACCGGCTCCAGAAGCAGGTGCGCGACGTCTCCGGTCCGGTGGCGCGCGACCTGCAGTTCCCGTACCACCCGCACGTCACGGTGGCGCACGGCATCGACGAGGCCGCGATGGACCGCGCGTTCCGCGAGCTGGCCGATTTCGTGGCCGAGTGGCCCTGCACGGGCTTCGCGCTCTACGAGCAGGGCGGGGACGACGTGTGGCGCAAGCTGCGCGAGTTCACCTTCGGCGGGTCGGTGGTGCCGCCGCAGGTGGGCCATGTGGAGCGCGGCACGATCGCGAGCCGGTAGCTCACGGCGGCCGGTCCTGGAGGCTCAGATCGGCAGGCGCCGGAACACCGCGCGCGGCATGTGGCGCAGGGCCGCCATCACCAGGCGCAGGGTTCCGGGTACCCACACCGTCTCCGAGCGGCGGCGCAGGCCCAGTTCGATGGCCGTGGCGACTGCCTCGGGGGTGGTGGCCATGGGTGCCTCTTCGAGGCCTGCCGTCATGTTCGAGCGGACGAAGCCGGGGCGTACGACCATGACGTGGACGCCCGTGCCGTGCAGCGCGTCGCCGAGGCCCTGGGCGAAGGTGTCGAGGCCGGCCTTGCTGGAGCCGTAGATGAAGTTCGAGCGGCGGGCCCGCTCGCCGGCGACGGAGGACAGCACCACGAGGGAGCCGTGGCCCTGTGCCTGCAGCGCGCTCGCACTGATCAGACCCGCCGACACCGCTCCCGTGTAGTTGGTCTGCGCGACCCGCACCGCGCTCACCGGCTCCCGCTCGTCGCGTGCCTGGTCGCCGAGGACGCCGAAGGCCAGCAGCACCATGTCGATGTCGCCGTCGGCGAAGACCTTGCCGAGCACCTCTTCGTGGGACTCGGGGTCGAGCGCGTCGAAGGCGACGGTGCGGACGCCCGCCCCCAGGGCGCGCAGGCTCTCGGCCGCCTTCTCCAGCGCGGGCGAGGGGCGGCCCGCCAGCCACACCGTGCGGGTGCGGCGGGCGATGAGGCGGCGGGCGGTGGCCAGCGCGATCTCGGACGTACCGCCGAGGACGAGCAGGGACTGGGGGAGGCCGAAGGCGTCCTTCACGACAGCTCCTAGGGGGTGGGGGGAGGTCTCAGAGGCCGAGGCGGCGGGCGAGGTCCGAGGCGAACACCCCGCGCGGGTCCAACTCCGCGCGCAGGGCCCGGAAGTCGGCGAGCCGGGGGTACATCGGGGCGAGCAGCTCCGGCCGCAGCCGGGAGTCCTTGGCGAGGTAGACGCGCCCGCCGGCCGCGGCGACCTCCGTGTCCAGTGCGTCGAGGAAGGCGCTGAGGCCGGTCAGGCGTGCGGGGATGTCCAGGGCGAGGGTCCAGCCGGGCACCGGGAAGGAGAGCCAGCCGGGATCGGCCTCGCCGAAGCGCTTGAGGACGGCCAGGAAGGAGGGGCACCGGCGCTCGGAGATGCGGCGCACGATCCGGCGCAGGGCGTCCTCCTGGCCGTGGCCGACGACGAACTGGTACTGCACGAAGCCGCCGCGGCCGTAGACCCGGTTCCAGTGGGGCACCCCATCGAGGGGGTGGAAGAAGGCGGAGATCCGCTGGAGTTCGCCGGTACGCGCGCGTGGCGCCTTCCGGTACCAGAGTTCGTTGAACAATCCAACGGTGGTACGGCCCAGCAGGCCCTCCGGGACGAAGGCGGGGGCGGACGGGAGCCGGCGGGGCCGGAAGTCCAGCGGGTGGTGCCACGCGCGCGTGCCCTCGCGGAGCGCCTCCAGGGGCGCGTGGTCGCCGCGGGTCAGCACCGCGCGTCCGGTCGCGGCGCCCCGGGCCAGCAGGTCGATCCAGGCGACGGAGTAGCGGTAGCGGTGGTCGGTCGCGGTGAGCCGGGCCATCAGGTCGTCGAGGTCGGCGGCGCGTTCGGTGTCGACCGACATGAACGACGTCTCGACCGGGAGCAGTCGCAGGGTGGCCGTGAGAATCACCCCGGTCAGGCCCATGCCGCCGGTGGTCGCGTCGAACAGGGGTGTGCCTCGGCCGACCGCGTGGATCTCGCCGTCGGCGGTCAGGAGTTCGAGCGAGAGCACGTGGCGCGAGAAGGAGCCGGAGACGTGGTGGTTCTTGCCGTGGATGTCGGCGCCGATCGCCCCGCCGACGGTCACCTGCCTGGTGCCTGGCGTCACCGGCACGAACCAGCCGAGCGGCAGCAGTACTTCCATCAGCCGGTGCAGGGAGACGCCCGCGTCGCACAGCACGGTGCCGCTGTCGGCGTCGATCGCGTGGACGCGGTCGAGACCGGTCATGTCGAGCACGGACCCGCCGGCGTTCTGCGCCGCGTCCCCGTACGCGCGTCCGAGGCCCCGTGCGATGCCGCCGCGGGTTCCGCAGTCCCGTACGGCGGCCACCGCCTCCTCGTACGTCCGCGGGCGGATCATGCGGGCGGAGGTGGGGGCGGTGCGGCCCCAACCGGTGACGGAAACCGTGTCTCCAGACATGCCCGTGACCGTATCGCCCCTATATCAGCGATTGATTCAGAAACAGCACTTCTCTCCCCGAAATGGGTGATTAATGGGATGTCGCTCTATATTGCCGTAGTTCTGGCGGTGCGGGCGTGAACAGTGAGTCCACATGGACGACATGGACGTCATGGACCAACGGATCCTTTCTGCACTCCGCGCCCACGGTGCCGATCCGCGCGTCGCGTCCGCCGCACGCGCTCTGTCCCTGGCCGGCGAGCACGGTGCGCTGTGGTTGGCGACGGGCCTCGTCGGAGCCGCCGTGGACGGCACGCGGCGCGGCTCCTGGTTGCGCGGTACGGCGCTCGTCGCGGGCGCGCACGTCGCCAGCATGGCCGTGAAGCGCGTTGTGCGCCGTGCACGCCCCGAGCACGTCGAGCCCCTGGTGCGCACCGTCGGCCCGCACTCGTTCCCGAGCTCCCATGCCGCCTCCGCGACGGCCGCCGCCGTGGCGCTGGGCGCGCTCGGGACGTACGGCACGTACGCCATCCGGCCGCTGGCCGCCGCCATGTGCCTCTCGCGCCTGGTCGCCGGAGTGCACTACCCCTCCGACGTGGCTGCCGGAGCCGCCCTGGGGGCGCTCACGGCGCGGCTCGGGGCGCGCTGGATGCGGCACGGCGCGCGGCGCGAAGGGCACGGCGCGAAGGGCCAAGGGCGGCGCCCGTGACGGAGACAGCGCCCCTCCCCAACTCCGCGCGCCCTGGAGAGGCGACCCTTCCCGAGCGGCGCACGCCCCCCGGGCAGAGTCCCGCGCCCCGGCGCGCGCGCACTCCGCTCGCGCTCCTGGCCGGTCTGCTGAAGACCACCCGGCCCAAGCAGTGGGTCAAGAACGGCCTCGTCGTCGCCGCACCCGCCGCCGCCGGACAGCTCTTCTCCCGGCACGCGCTCACCCAGGTCGCCCTTGTCTTCGTCCTGTTCACCGCCTGCGCCGCCGCCGTCTACCTGATCAACGACGCCCGCGACGCCGAGGCCGACCGCGCCCACCCCACCAAGTGCCGCCGCCCGGTCGCCGCCGGGGTCGTCCCCGTACCCGTCGCGTACGGCGTCGGCGGCGCGCTGGCCATCCTGGCGCCCGCCGCCGCGGTCTGGCTGACCCCGCCGCTCGTTCCGGCGCTCCTGACGGCGTACGTCGGCATGCAACTGGCGTACTGCGTCAGCCTCAAGCACGTCCTGGTCGTCGACCTCGTCGTCGTCACCACGGGGTTCCTGATGCGGGCGATGATCGGCGGGGTCGCGCTCGGCATCCCGCTGTCGCGCTGGTTCCTGATCACCACGGGATTCGGGGCGCTGTTCATGGTGTCGGCCAAGCGCTACTCCGAAGCCGTCCAGATGGCCGAGAAAGCGGGCGCCACGCGCGCGTTGCTCACCGAGTACACCACCGGCTACCTCCGCTTCGTCTGGCAGCTGGCCGCCGGTGTCGCCGTCCTCGGCTACTGCATGTGGGCCCTGGAAGAGGGCGGTGTGCCGCACGCGAGCGTGCTGCCCTGGCGGCAGCTGTCGTTGGTCGCCTTCATCCTTGCGATCCTCAGGTACGCCGTCTTCGCCGACCGTGGCACCGCCGGCGAGCCCGAGGACGTCGTCCTGGGCGACCGCGCCCTCGCCCTGATCGGACTCGCCTGGCTGACGATGTACGGCCTGGCGGTGGCGAACTGGTGAGCCTCGCCCCGCGCCTTCCTCGGCGTGTCGCCCCGCGCCCTGCCCGGCACACGCCCCGGCGCCGGGCCTGGCATGCGCCCCGCAGCCTCACCCCACGCCTCCCCCGGCGTCTCACCCTGCGCCTTCCCGCGCGTCTCGCTCGGCGTCCCACCCAGCGCGCTCCCCGGCGGCTGGCCTGGCATGTGCCCGGGCGCCTAACCCGATACGCGCCCCGCCGTCTCACCCTGCGCGCCCCCCAGCACGCGCCCCCGCGCCTGGCCTGGCGCGTGCCCCGGCACTCGCCCCGGCGCCGGGCCTGGCGTGCGTCCCGCAGTCTCACCCCGTGTCTCGCTCGGCGTCCCACCCCGCGCGTGCCCCGGCGGCTGGCCTGGCATGTGCCCTGGCGCCTAGTCCGGCACGCCTCCCTCCGTCTCATCCTGCGCGCCCCACGGCACGCTCTCCGGCGCCCGGCCTGGCGCGTGCCCCGGCGCCTAGCACAGCACGCCCCCCGTCGTCTCACCCGGGGCGCCCCCCAGCACGCGCCCCCGCGCCAGCCCTGGCGCGTGCCCCGGCGTGAGTTGATCGGCTTCGCCGCCGTCGGCCTTCTCGCCTACGCCGTCGACCTCGCTCTCTTCACCTGTCTGCGTGGCGCCGCCGCCCTCGGTCCGCTCACCGCCAAGCTTCTGTCGTTCGCCGCGGGGTGCACGGTCGCGTACGTCGGCAATGCGCTCGGCACCTACCGGCACGCGCGGCCCCAGGGACTGCGCCCGTACGCCGTGTTCGTGGCCGTGAATCTCGCCGGCGCGCTCGTCCAGCTCCTCTGTCTCGCCGTCAGCCACTACGGCCTCGGCCTCACCTCGCAGCGCGCCGACACCCTCTCCGGCGCCGGGATCGGCATGGCGCTCGCCACCGTTCTGCGATTCTGGGGTACCCGGACATTGGTTTTCCGCAACGGGGGCAGAGTCGGATCATGGACTGGCTGAAGAAGCTCCCCGGAATAGGGCCGCTCGTCACATGGCTGACGGCCACGCGAGTGTGGCGGGCGTACGAGCGTCTGGACCGGGTGAAGTGGACGCGGCTGGCCGCCGCGATGACGTTCATCAGCTTCACCGCGCTGTTCCCGCTGCTGACGGTGGCCGCCGCGATCGCCGCGGCCACGCTCAGCCCCGCCCGCCAGAAGAGCGTCGAGGACAAGATCGCCGATCAGTTCCCCGGCCTCTCCGACCTCGACTCCCTGGTGCACAACGCCGGTACCGTCGGCCTCATCGCGGGCGCCGTCCTGCTGTTCACTGGCATCGGCTGGGTCGGGCAGATGCGCGACTGTCTGCGCGCGGTGTGGGAGCTGCCCGACCCCGACGAGAACGCCGTCGTACGCAAGGGCGTGGACGCGGGTGTCCTGCTCGGTCTCGGCGGCGCGCTGATGGTGACTCTCGCTGCCTCTGTCGTCGCCTCCGCCGCCGTCGGCCGGGTCGCCCGGCAGCTCGGCCTCGCCGAACACGGCTGGGGCCTCATCCTGCTGCGCGTCGCCGCGTTCGCCGTGGCCGTGCTCGCCGACTTCTTCGTCCTGCTCTACGTCCTGACCCTGCTGCCCGGAGTCGAGCCGCCGCGCCGCCGCCTGCTCGTCGCGGCGCTGTTCGGCGCGGTCGGCTTCGAACTCCTCAAGCTGCTGCTCAGCGGCTACATCCAGGGCGTCGCCGGGAGGAGCACGTACGGCGCGTTCGGCACGCCCGTGGCCCTGCTGTTGTGGATCAACTTCTGCGCGAAACTGGTGCTGTTCTGCGCGGCCTGGACGGCGACGGACGGCTCCGAGGCCGACGTCACGGACGGGACGACCGACGACGTACCAGATCCGGCAGCGGCCACCGGCGGTTGACCAGGAACGCGCCGCCCGCGAGCAGCAGCAGCACTCCGCCGGTGATCGCCGCCGCGATCCCCATGCCGCTGGAGCCGTCGTCGGCGGTGGCGCTCGCCACCGGCTTCGTGGAGGCGCCGCCGGTGCCCGTGCCCTTCGTGGGAGCGGACGTGGTGGCGGTGGCGCTGGGCTGCGCGGCGCTCTTCGGCGGCACCAGCGTGCCGACCGGCTGCACCTTGCCGTCCGCCTTGAAGCCCCAGTCGAAGAGCTTCGCGGTCTCCTTGTAGACCTCGTTGTGCTCGCTCTTCTCCGGCTTCATGACGGTCACGAGCAGAACCTTGCCGCCGCGCTCGGCGACACCGGTGAAGGTGGCGCCCGCGTTGGTGGTGTTGCCGTTCTTGACGCCCGCGATGCCCTGGTAGACCGAGAGGTCGGAGTCGCCGCTGAGCAACCGGTTGGTGTTCTGGATCTCGAAGGACCCGCGGACGGACTTGCCCTTCTTCTTCGTCGTCTCGCCCGGGAACGTGGCCCGCACCGTCGAGCAGTACTCGCGGAAGTCCTTCTTCTGCAGCCCGGAGCGGGCGAAGAGCGTCAGGTCGTACGCCGACGAGACCTGGCCGCTCGCGTCGTACCCGTCGGGACTGACCACATGGGTGTCCAGGGCCTGCAGATCCTCCGCGTGGGCCTGCATGTCCTTGACGGTCTGCTCGACGCCGCCGTTCATCGAGGACAGCACGTGCACGGCGTCGTTGCCGGAGCGCAGGAACACGCCGAGCCAGAGGTCCCGGACCGTGTAGGTCTCGCCCTCCTTTATCCCGACCATGCTGGAGCCGGAGCCGATGCCCGCCAGGTCGGCCGGAACCACCTTGTGCTTCGTGGACTTGGGGAACCTGGGCAGCACGGTGTCGGCGAACAGCATCTTCAGCGTGCTCGCCGGGGGCAGCCGCCAGTGGGCGTTGTGGGCGGCGAGCACCTCGCCGGACTCGGCGTCGGAGACGATCCAGGAGCGTGCGGTGAGGTCCTTCGGCAGCACGGGGACCCCGCCGCTGAGGTTGACCTGCGTACCGGCCTGGCCGAGGCGGGCGCCGCCGACCGTCGACATGTTCGCCGGGGGAGTGGCCGACGGGCTCGTCGAGGGCTTCGGGGCCGCGAGGGCGGCGGGCGCGGCGAACGTCATCAACGACGTGTACGAAAGGGACAGAAATGTGGCTGAAATGACCAGCAAGGATCGCTTCGCGGTCTTCTTGGGTGCGGGCACGGTCGAGAACGTACATGCCGCGGGCCGTGAAGTCCCGCTTCCCCTGGCACCCCGGACACGGAGCGGACCGGTCGGCGGCGATACTGGAGATATGAAGCTCAGCCGCCCGGTCTCCTGGTTCCTGCTCGCCTTCGGGGTGTGGAGCTGGGTCATCTGGGTCACTTTCGTCAAGAATCTCGTCAAGGACAGCAGCGGGCTCGCCTTCGACGACGGTCACCCGACCGCGTACTTCTGGGTGCACCTGCTGCTGGCGGTCGTTTCCTTCGTATTGGGGACGGTCATCGGGGTCATCGGGTTGCGCGGAATTCGCGCACTGCGCCGGACGTCATAGCGGGGGACACGGATCAGGGTGGTCATCGTCTTCGTGCTCGTCGCCCTGGCCGTACTGGCCGCCGTCGCGGGCCTGCACTGGTACATCTGGCGCCGGCTGGTCCGGGACACCACCGCCGCACCGGGCACACCGCGCCGCGTGGGCACGGCGGTGTTCGCCGCCGGTCCGGTCCTGATGGTCGCGGCCCTCGTCGCCGAGCGTGCCGGCGCCCCCTTCTGGCTCCAGCGCACGCTCGGCTGGCCCGGCTTCCTGTGGATGGCGCTGTCCCTCTACCTGCTCCTTGCGGTGCTGGCCGGGGAGGTCGTACGCCCCCTGCTGCGAAAGCTGTTGGAGCGCCGGACGCGGCCGGAGCCGGCGGTGCCGGTGGCCGCGCTGGCGGGCGCGCCCACGGGAGCACCGACGGGCGTACCGGCGAAGACGCCGCAGCCCCAGCAAGCCCCCGCGACAGAACCGCGGCCGGAGCCGGCCCCGCCCTCCCGGCGCCTGTTCGTGTCCCGGGTCGTGGGCGGTGCCGCCGCGACGGCCGCCGTGGCGACGGTCGGCTACGGCACGTACGGCGTGCTGCGCGGCCCGCGCGTCAAGCGCGTGACCGTGCCGCTGGCCAAGCTCCCGCCCTCGGCGGACGGTTACCGGATCGCCGTCGTCAGCGACATCCACCTGGGCCCGGTGCTCGGCCGGGGTTTCGCGCAGCAGGTCGTCGACACGATCAACGCGACGCAGCCCGATCTGATCGCCGTCGTGGGCGACCTGGTCGACGGCAGCGTCAAGGACCTGGGCCCGGCGGCCGCACCGCTGGCCCGGCTGTCGGCGCGGCACGGGGCGTACTTCGTCACCGGCAACCACGAGTACTTCTCCGGCGCCGAGCAGTGGGTCGAGGAGGTACGGCGACTCGGGCTGCACCCGCTGGAGAACGCCCGCACCGAACTGCCCGGGTTCGATCTCGCCGGGGTCAACGACGTACAGGGCGAGAGCGAGGGCCACGGCCCGGACTTCGAGCGCGCCCTCGGCGACCGGGACACGGCACGCGCGTGTGTGCTGCTCGCCCACCAGCCGGTCCAGATCCACGACGCCGTACGGCACGGCGTCGACCTCCAGCTCTCCGGCCACACCCACGGCGGCCAGCTCTGGCCCGGCAACTTCCTCGCGGCCGCCGCGAATCCCACGGTCGCGGGACTGGAGCGGTACGGCGATACCCAGCTGTACGTGAGCCGCGGAGCGGGCGCCTGGGGCCCGCCCACGCGCGTGGGAGCCCCCTCGGACATCACGGTGATCGAACTCCGGTCGACCCGCGCCTGAGCTGCGGTGCCGCCCCCGTGGCCGTCCTGTGAACAGGCCGTGAAACTCGCCGGAAACAGTCCGTCGGTAAGTTCTTTCTCATCTCACCAGATTGCTCTTCCCTCAGTTTAAACATGTGTGATTAGGTGAGCCGCGTCACTTAGGGGAGTGACAACTTTGTGCTGGCCAGGGGTAGGGCTCGGAAGGGCCTGGGGAGGGCACCACCATGCGATCTGTTCGCATGCGGATACTCGCGACGCTACTTGTGCTCGCGGCCGTGGGAGTGGGCGGCTGGAAACTGCTGCCGTCGCAGGAGAACAAGAACAAGACCATTACGGTCGGTACGACGGACGCTGTCACGTCGCTCGATCCGGCCGGCGCCTATGACGCCGGTTCCTGGGCCTTGTTCAGCAACGTCTTCCAGTCGCTGCTGACCTTCGATCCGGACGGGGTCACGCCGATCCCGGACGCGGCGAAGAGCTGCAAGTTCACGGACAGCGGACTGAAGACCTATCAGTGCGTGCTGCGGGACGGACTCACGTTCCCGAGCGGGCGCGCCATGACCGCGGAGGACGTGAAGTACTCGTTCGACCGGGTCAAGAAGATCAACTCCGATGTGGGTCCGGCGTCCCTGCTGTCCACACTCGACTCGGTGGCCGTCGACGGCAACGACAAGGTCACCTTCAACCTGTCGACGCCGGACGCCACGTTCCCGTTCAAGGTGGCGACCGGCGCCGGCGCCATCGTCGACCGGAACAAGTACCCGGCGGACGCGCTGCGCACCGGCGCCGGGGCCGACGGCAGCGGGCCGTACACGCTGACGTCGTACGCGAAGGACAGGCAGGCAACCCTCGAACCGAACACCAGCTACAAGGGCGCCCTCAGCAGCACGGGCCGCCCGATCGAGCTGCGCTACTACGGCGACTCGAACCAGCTCAACAGCGCCTGGAAAGCCAAGCAGATCGACGTGGCCACGCGCACGCTGCCGCCCGGCGTCCTGTCCGGCCTCTCCGCGAGCGACCCGAACCAGCGCGTCACCGAGTCCGACAGCGCCGAGACCCGCAACCTGTACCTCAACACCCGCGAGAGCTCGCCGCTGCACGACGTGCGCGTCCGGCGGGCCATGGCCTGGCTGATCAACCGCGAGCAGCTCGCCGCCACGGTGTACGACGGCACGGTCGACCCGCTGTACTCGCTGATCCCGACCGGCCTCACCGGCCACTCCACGTCGTTCTTCGACGACTACCCGAGGCCGAGCAGCGACAAGGCGAAGGCGCTCCTGGAGCAGGCCGGGGTCACGCTCCCGGTGCACTTCACCTACGGCTACGGCAAGGGCCGCGGTGCCGGCGCCGAGGAGGCCGCGGAGCTGAAGAAGCAGCTGGAGGCGGGCGGCCTGTTCAAGGTGGACGTCAAGGGTTACGAGTGGACCGACTTCCAGAAGCGGTGGGCCACCGGCAAGCTCGACTCGTACGCGGTCGGGTGGGTCGCCGACTATCCCGACCCGGACACCTTCGGCTCCCCGCTCGTCGGCACCGGCTCGACCATGGGCACCGGCTACAGCAACAAGATCGTGGACCAGCTCATCGTCCACAGCCAGCAGTTCGCCGACCGCAGCAAGGTCGCCCAGGACTTCCGCACCCTGCAGGCGGACGTGGCCGCGGACGTGCCGCTGCTGCCGCTGTGGCAGCGCAAGGAGTACGTCGTCAGCACCGAGGACGTCGGCGGCGGACAGTACCTGTCCGACGGCACCGGCGTGTTCCGGCTGTGGCGTCTGGACTGGATCTGACGCGATCCATACGCGAATGCGCCGATCCCTACGCATCGGATACGTCCGAGTGGCGCCGGACGGGCACCCGAGGCAGCACCATGTGACGGAGGTGTGTGGGGTGAGGAGCCGACGTGCTGAGACGCAACTCGTTCCGGCTGCCCCGGCACCCGGCGTCCGTCGGTCTCGCACGGCGCCGGGTCCGGGACCATCTGGCCGACTGGGGCCACGGTCCCGATGACCCGGCGCTGGCGGACGCGATGCTGCTGGTGTCCGAGCTGGCCACCAACGTCGTACGGCACGGGCCCCTGCTGGAGCGGGAGTTCGAGGTCGCGGTGACCGCCCTCGCGGACGGCTCCTGCCTCATAGAGGTCTCCGACGAGGGCCGTCACGAACCCCGGCCGCGGGCGGTCGGCGACCTGGACGAGTCGGGCCGCGGCCTGCACATCGTGGAACACATCGCCACGGCCTGGGGCGTGTGGAGCCGCGGCAGCCACGGCATGACGGTGTGGGCGCTGGTGACGACGGGGAGGACGTGAGGCCGTACGTCTGCGCACTTCGTACGGCCGTGTCGGCTCTCGGGCGGCCGTGCGACTCCGCCGCTCGTACGGCCGTGTCGGCTCCCGGGCGGGTGGGGATGTGGGGCCGTGCGACTCCGCTGTTCGTACGGCCGCGTCGGCTCCCGGGCGGGTGGGGATGTGGGGCCGTGCGACTCCGCTGCTCGTACGGCCGCGTCGGCTCCCGGGCGGGCGGGACGTGAGGCCGTATGCCTGCGCACCTCAACCGGCCGTGTCGGCTCCCGGTCCGGCCAAGACGCGAAGCCGTACGATTCCGCCCCTCCTACGGCCCTACCGGCTCCCGCTCCGGCAGGGTCACCGTCACCGCCAGCCCCTCGCCCGGCGCCGTGCGCACCGCCACCTCGCCGCCGTGGGAGTGCACGACGCCCTGCACGATCGCCATGCCCAGGCCGCTGCCCGCGCCGCCGCCCGCACGGAAGAAGCGGTCGAAGATGCGGGCCGCGTCGTCCTCGGCCAGGCCCGGGCCCTCGTCCGCGACGCACAGCCGTACCACCCCGTCCGCGCGCTCCACACCCAGCCGCACCGGCACGTCGGCGGGTGTGTGCGTGCGCACGTTGGCCAGCAGGTTGCCGAGCACCTGTCTGAGCCCCGACTCGTCCGCGCGCACCAGCAGGGAGCCGTCGGCGGTGACGGTGACCGGGCGGTCCGGCTGCTGGACGCGCAGGTCGTCGGCGGCGTCCCGGACCAGACGGCTCACGTCGACGTTCCGGAACCGGAGTTCCGGCTGCTGGTCGAGCCGGGCGAGCAGGAGCAGCTCGTCGACGAGCCGGCCCATGCGGTCCACCTCGCCGTTCATCCGGTCCCAGGCCCGCTTGCGCTCGACCGGCTCGCGCAGCATCCCCTTGTCGTACAGCTGGAGGTAGCCGCGTATCGCCGACAACGGCGTGCGCAGCTCGTGCGAGGCGTCGGCGACGAACCGGCGCAGCTGGGCCGCGCTGCGCTCGCGCGTCCGGTACGCCGACTCCACCTGGTGGAGCATGGAGTTGAGGGCGAGCCGCAGCTGCTCGACCTCCTGTGTCGGATGGTGGCTGGAGGGCACACGCCGGGTGAGGTCCCCCTCCGCGATGGCGGACGACGTCTCCACCATGTCCTCCAGCGGCCGCATCCGGCGCCGGACGCTGAACATCGTCACGCACGCGAGGAGCGCCAGCAGCAACGTGCCGATGGCGATGTCGAGCTTGAGGGCCTTGTCTATGCCCTTGTGCAGGGCGTCAGTCTGGTTGGCGATCAGGATGTAGTTGCCATCGGCCAGGGCGACAGCGATCGCCCGGTAGGCGGCGCCGTGGACCGAGATCTCGCGCGGCTCGGCTGAGTGCGCCAGCGCGCCCGGGTCGCCGACCGAGCGGCTCAGCGCGCGCTGGCTGTCGCTCGGCGGGAAGCCGGCGATCGTACGGGCCCTGCCGTGGGCGTCGACGACCGCGAACACGGAGTCCGGGTGCGGCTGTTCACCCGTGGGCGGCTGGACGAACCGGTCCCGGACGATCGCCAGCGCGGCCAGGGAGTCGATCTGCTGCACGGTGAGGTGGGAGGCGGCCAGGGTCTGGCGGGTCTTGGTCAGCTCCGCGTCCACCTGGCCGAGCAGGTAGAGCCGCATCCCCATCAGACTCACCGCGGTGGCCACCAGGATGCCGACGGCGAGCAGCCCGACGTTGGCCAGTGTCAGCCCGCCGCGCAGGGAGTGGATGCCGTGCCGGCGGGGCCGCGTCATGCCAGCCCGTATCCGACACCGCGCCGCGTGGTGATCACCGGCGGCCCCAGGGTGTCGAGTTTGCGCCGCAGATAACTGATGTAGGTCTCGACGACGGTCGACTCGGGCGGGGTGTGCTCGTACTGCCACACATGGCGCAGCAGTTGCTCCTTGGGCACGATCCGGCCGCCGTTGCGCACCAGGAACCGCAGCAGCGCGTACTCGGTGGGGGTCAGCTCGACCGTACGCCCCGCGCGGTGCACCGAGTACGTCGTCTCGTCCAGCTCCAGGTCGCCGTATCTGAGCGGCGGGCGCTCGGGGATGACGTCGGCCGCGCGCGTGCGGCGCAGCACCGCGCCGATCCTGGCCACGACCTCGTCGATGTTGAACGGCTTGGTGATGTAGTCGTCGCCGAAGCCGAGGGCGCCGACGATCTCGGCGGGGGAGTCGCGCGCGGTCAGGAAGACGAGCGCCAGTTCGGGCTGCCGGGTGCGCAGCTCACGCCCCAGGGCGCGGCCGTCGCCGTCGGGCAGCATGACGTCGAGCAGCGCCGCGTCGGGGCGGGTGCGCTCGGCGAGGGCGAGGGCCTCGCGGACGGTGCCCGCGGTCATGACCTCGAAGCGGTGGTAGCGCAGGGCGATGGCGAGGACGTCCGCGATGCTCGGTTCGTCCTCCACGATCAGCACGGTGCCTGGAGCCGTCGTCATGCCCCCAGTATCGGCGGGGCCACTGACAACCGTGTCCCGTCCCCCTTTGGAGTTCGTTGAGAGTCATGGGCGGGTCGTGTCCACGCACGCGTGCCGCCGCGAATGCTGGTGCCTGGACCTGGGGGACCGACCGAACCGATCCATTAAGGAGCGTTGAACGTGGCGGCATTGGCACGGTGGTGCTATCGGCACCGGCTGGTGGTCCTGTTGCTGTGGGTGGGGGCGCTGTTCGGCCTGGGCTTTTCGGCCTCGACGGTGGGCACGGACTACGCGAACGTCTTCTCCCTTCCGAACACGGACTCCAAGCGCGCGTACGACCTGATGGCGAAGGCCTTCCCCGACAGCTCGGGCGACACCGACACGGTGGTGTGGAAGGTCGACTCGGGCACGGTCAGGGACCAGGACGTACGGTCCCGGATCGAGCCCGCGCTGGAGAAGATCGCGGGGATCAAGGGCGTCGGCGACGTCACCAGTCCCTACGGCGACCGGGCCGCGGGGCAGATCAGCCGGGACGGGACGATCGCGTACGCCCAGATCACCTTCGCCCAGCGGGCGAACGAGATCCCCAAGGAGGTCGTCCAGGACGTCGTCGACGCGGCGCAGGACGCCGAACGATCCGGTCTGCAGGTCGAGTTGGGCGGTCAGGCCATCCAGCGGGTGCAGGAGCCGCCCACCGGTCTGGCGGAGATGGTCGGCCTTGGCGCCGCGGCGATCGTTCTCTTCCTGGCCTTCGGGTCGCTGTTCGCGATGCTGCTGCCCATCGGCATCGCCGTCTTCGGCGTCGGCACGGGCCTGTTCACCGTTCAGCTGCTCAGCCACACCACCGACATCCCCGACCTGGCCCCGCTGCTGTCCTCGCTCATCGGCCTCGGCGTCGGCATCGACTACGCGCTGTTCATCGTCACCCGTCACCGGCGCGGCATCCTGCGGGGCGCCGACCCGGAGGAGGCCGCGGTCACCGCCCTCAACACCTCGGGCCGGGCCGTGCTGTTCGCGGGCGGCACGGTGTGCATCGCGCTCGCCGGAATGCTGGTGACGAACCTGCGCTTCCTGGACGGCGTGGTGATCGGCACCTCGCTCACGGTCGTGCTGAGCGTGCTCGCGGCCATCACACTCCTCCCGGCCTTCCTCGGCTTCCTCGGCCCCCGCGTGCTCAGCCGCCGCCAGCGGCGCAAGCTCGCGGCGAACGGGCCCGAGCAGGACCGGGCGAGCGGCCTCGCGGCCCGCTGGTCGTCGAACGTCCAGAAGCGCCCCCGTACGATCGCCGCGCTCGCCCTGGTCGTCATGGCCGTACTCGCCCTGCCTGTGCTGTCGCTGCGCCTGGGAGCCACCGACCAGGGCAACGACGACGCCACGACGACCACGAGGAAGGCGTACGACCTCCTCGCGGACGGCTTCGGCCCCGGTTTCAACGGACCCCTTCAGGTGGTGACTGACGGGGGTGACACGGCCAGGCTGGTCCAGGGCATCGAGGCGACGCCGGGCGTGGCCCAGGCGGCGGCGCTGCCGCCCGCGAAGGGCGTCACGGTCATCCAGGTGGTGCCGACCACGTCACCGCAGTCGAAGGAGACGGACGACCTCATCGACACCCTGCGGGACAAGGTGATCCCCGAGGCGGGCGCACAGGCGCACGTGGGCGGGGTGACGGCGGTGTCGAAGGACTTCGCGTCGGTCACGGGCGACCGCCTGCCGCTGTTCATCGCGACGATCATCGGCCTCGGCTTCCTGCTGCTCCTGATCGCGTTCCGCTCCCTGGTCGTACCGCTGACGGCCGCCCTGATGAACCTGATCGCGGCGGCGGCCTCGTTCGGCGTCCTCACCGCGATCTTCCAGTGGGGCTGGGGCCTGGAACTGCTCGGCCTCGGCAAGGAGGGCCCGATCAACGCATTCCTGCCGGTCATCATGCTGTCCCTGCTCTTCGGCCTCTCCATGGACTACCAGGTGTTTTTGGTCAGCCGGATGCACGAGGAATGGGTGCACACGAAGGACAACGCGCGGGCGGTGCGGGTCGGCCTCGCCGAGACCAGCCGGGTGATCAACTCGGCGGCCTTGATCATGGTCTGCGTCTTCATGGCCTTCGTGCTCAGCGGCGACTCGGGCGCGGCGGTGGCGGGCGTGGGCCTGGCGGCGGCGGTCGCACTGGACGCGTTCATCCTGCGTACGGCGCTGGTCCCGGCGGCGATGCATCTGCTGGGCACGGCCAACTGGTGGCTGCCGACCTGGCTGGACAAGCGCCTCCCGCATCTGGCGGTGGAGGCGGCGGAGGAACCCGAAGCAGTCCTGGCTTCGGAGGGCCCCGCATCGGTGGTCCACGGCTTCGTCCGCACGTTGGACGGCGGGCCGGTGGAGCGAGCCTCGGTGACCCTGCTGTCGAAGGGCGGCCGCCAACTGGACCGCGTGACGACGCTGGCGGACGGCTCATACATCGTGTCGGTACCGAGGCCGGGGGCGTACCTCTTGGCGGTGACGGCATCCCTGTACGGCGCGCGCGCCCAGCACGTGGTGGTGGAGGACGGGCCACTGGTGTACGACGTCGAGCTGGCGGAGGACGGGGTGGACGCCGTCAATTAGCCTTCACGACTTCGCCGGGGGCGTGTACGCGGACGTCCGCGTACACGCCCCCGGCGGGGGTCGGTAAGGACACGATCACTCGCCCTTGCGCCCCTTGCCCGCCGGATCCGGCAGTGCCTTCGTCATGCCCGGCAGGAAGTCCGTGAACAGTTCGTGCACCTCGTGGACCAGGGGCCGTAGCACCCGGAACCGGGCCAGGGACACACCGCGAGCCGTCAGCCGGGCACCCCGCTCGGCCAGCCGGTACGTCCGCTCCCGGCCCTCGGTCCGGTCGAAGATCCAGTACAGGACCAGGCCCATCTGGGAGAGCCACATCAACTCGGGCAGGACGTCCCGCAGTTCCTCCGGAACCTTGGCCTTCGACCCCGCCAGCACCTCCCGGTGGACGCTGATGGCCTGCACGCGCGCGTGCTCGCTCTCCGGGGAGAACGGGCTGAGCGGGCTGTCCGGGTCGGCGGCGTTCTTGAAGAACTGCACCGCGAACTCGTGGTACGGCCGCGCCACGTCCAGCCACGCCCGCAGCACCCCCGCGAGCCGCGCCTCCAGGTCGGTCTCCCGGTCCAGGACCTCCCGGACCGCCACCTGGTGCTCGGCGGCGAGCCGGTCGTAGAAGCCCTGGACCAGGTGTTCCTTGCCGGCGAAGTAGTAGTAGGCGTTGCCGACGGAGACCCCGGCCTCCTTGGCGATGGCCCGCATGGTCGTCCGGTCGTACCCGCGCTCCTGGAACAGCCGCATCGCGGTCTCCAGGATCAGCGCGCGGGTCTGCTCGGACTTGCTGGGGGAACCGGCCTCAGCGGGCTGGTCGTCCTTCACGGACTCGTTGTTCGCGGACACGGAAAGAGCCTAACGAGTGGCGCAGGCACCGCCGTCGCAGCCCGGCGGGGCGTACGTCCAGCCCTGGCTCGGGACGTACGACCACCCGTCCGCAGCGCGATACGCCTTCCCGCCCCACTGCGCACCCCGCCACTTGGCGGCCGCCAGCACCGCGCCCTTGGCGAACAACGCGCCGGCCGGGGTGCTGAGCCGGTGGGCGAGCGGGCGGTGCTCGCGCAGCGCCCACAGGACGACGATCCAGGCGGCGGCGCCCCGGTAGACCTGCCCGGCGTCGCCGACGACGGTGACGTCATCGAGGGTGGCGGCGTGGTCGAGCCCCGGATACCGCCGCCGGGCCTCTTCCGATGCCGCCGGAACCAGCTCGACCGGCACCAGCTGAGGCTGCCGTACGAGCCAGTCGCGCACGTGAGCACACAGGGAGCAGTCGGCGTCGTAGAGGACGGTGAGCGAGCGGACCGGGACGCGCGCGGCGCCCCGGTCCTGGATGACCGCCACGTCCCTCACGCCTTGGCGGTGGGCGGGACCCACCCCTGCGGCGCGACGGGCGGCAGCTGCTCCCGCTCCATCACGCCCCGGCGCCGGATCCGGTTCAGCACATAGACGTTGCCCAGGTGCATCACCCCGAGGACGAGCAGCACCACGCCCAACTTGGTCGACAGGGCCTCGAAGATGCCGCGGGTGTTCTCGATGTTGTCGTCGCCGCTCAGGTAGAGGGCGACGAAGCCGAGGTTGACGAGGTAGAAGCCGACCACCAGGAGGTGGTTGACGGCGTCGGCGAGCTTCTCGTTGCCGTGCAGGACGTCGGAGAGGAAGACCCGCCCGTTGTGGCTGAGCGTGCGGGCCACCCAGACGGTCAGCCCGATGCTGACGACCAGGTAGATGACGTAGGCGACGACCGTGCGGTCCATGCCCCACCCCTTCTTGAACGCGTTCAAAACGCTGACAGTCGATGACTGTAGCGCTGTTTTTGAACACGTTCAACTGGAAGCCGGAGTGGCCCTGTTCACGTCCGCCGCCCCAACTCCGGCCGCTTCGAGTAGTCGGTGAATCCGAGGACGTTCCCCCAGGGGTCGGCGACCTCGACGACCCACCCGGTGGCCGTGTCGAACGGCTCGTCGAGCGGCCCGATTCCCGCGTCGGCGAGTTGCCGCGCCGCCACGCGCGCGTCGGGTACCTCCAGCCAGACGCGGGGCGAGGGCCAGACCGGCGGCCGATACCCGAACCCCTCCTCGACGCGCAACAGAATCCCCGGCGTCTCGCCCCCGACCTTCAACATCGCGATCCCGCCGTCGTCGAACCGAAAGGCGACGGCGAACCCGGCCCACTCGTAGAACCTGACGGCCTCGCCGAGATCCCCGACGGGGAAGATCACGTTGTCGAAACCGAGCAGCTCGTACGACTCTTTTTCTGACATGTCGTCAGATTAGAGCGGCGGGGCGAGCCGACCCCGGCAGTTGGGTCTTCGCCGGGCTCCCTGATCACTCGTTGAGGCGAGGCATCCCGCGCCAGGAACTCTCGGTCTGCTGAAGTCGCATCGACGTGACAGTCATACTTAAGTGAGTTCTAGGGCGTATGAGGCTGACGGGGCGCAGGGGAGGCGGCTTCGTGCGACGGCTGCTGTCGGTGTATTTCGTGCCGTGCGCGCTCTTCGTGACCTGTCTTTACGCCCTCGTCCGCAGCGGCAGCCTCTCGGGCCGCGGGAACTGGAGTGGCGTCGTCCCCTCGGGCTGGAGCGGCGTCGTCGGTTCCCTCGTCCTCATCGGTTCCGGCTCCGCCGTACTCGGAATGCTGCTGCATCCGTTTCAGGTGCGGGCGGTGAGGGTGCTGGAGGGGTACTGGGACCGGTGGCCGGTCACCGCCCGGCTCGCCGGGGTGCTCACCGAGGTGCAACGCCGCCGGTGGCAGGCACTGTACGAGCGTGGACACGAGTCGGTGGCCGACACCGCCGGTGCCCCCGGGGTTCGGGCGGATGCCCTGCGTCGCCTCGCGGCGGTCCCGCCCGTCGACGTCCTCCTGCCCACGGCCCTCGGCAACGCCCTGCGCACCGGTGAACTCAGCGCAGGCGAGCGCTACGGCCTGGGCACGCTCTCCGCGTGGCCACGGATATACATGCAGGTTTCCCGCCGCCTGTCCCGAGCGCTCGACTCCACCCGGGACACCTTGGACATGGCCGTCAACCTCTGTTGGAGCTTTCTCGCCACCGCAGTGCTTCTCACCATCGCCTTGTACGACGAGCCCGGCCTACGCTGGCTGCCTCCGGCGGCCCTGCTCCTGGCCGCCGTGGCCTACAAGGGTGCGGTGACCGCGGCTCAGGCGTACTCGGGGCTCATGCACATCGTGTTCGACCTGCACCGGTTCGACCTGTTGGAGGCGCTTCACCTGCCTCTCCCCGACAGGCATCGGGAGAAGGATCTCTTCGAGCAGGTCTCGGCGTATCTGGCGGGGGAGCAGGTTCTCGATCTGATGTACGCGCACCGTGATGTGAGCTCAGGCGCGGACGATGGTGAGCGCCCCGCACAGGCCTAGTACATGCAGTGTGAACCGGCGTCGGCCGCCGGTGTCTTGGGGGAGGATCCCGGTCACCCGCGTGAATGCCGCTCCCGTTGTATGCACTGCCACGGTGGCGTCCGTGGGGACGGTCAGCCGTACGTGCCCGGCAAACGCCGTGATGTGCACGGTGATGTGGTCCTCGTGGACGATCTGGGTGAGGTCGGCGCGCAGGTTGCCCAGTACGGCGCGTACGGTCAGGGGCCTTCCGGCGCTCGCGCGCACGACCACCTGCCCGCTCGACAGCACTCCTGACCATCGGGTCGTGGGGCCGGTCCCTGCTCCGGCCAGGATGAGTGCGATCCCGGCCAGAACGAGAACGGACGGTCCCACCACGTTCCGTACGGTGGATGTGGAGATGTCGTGCGACAGGGTGAGCCCGACCACTCCGAGGACCGCGAGGGAGAGCGGTCCGAGAAGGGTCTCTGCCGGCACGGCCGAGCGCACGATGTTCATCGCGGCAAGTCCGAGCAACGCCCATGGCCACCAGGCGATGAGGACGTCGAACGCGGCACGTGCCCGGTCCGAGGCGTCGCCCACGGTGTAACAGCCTGCTGCGAGTGCGGCGATTCCCAGCCATGTCTTGGCCCGGGAGACACCTCCGCCGCCCTCACCGTCCGTCATCGCCGCAGCCCCCATTCGTACCCCGCCGGCCACTGACGGCGGGCGCCGGGCCATGCTAGTGGGGGACGTCGGCGACGATTCGTTGCCTAGTCGGAGCCTTGCCCGCCTTCGGGTTGTTGTCGCCTGCGGGCGTTGTCCAGCCTCTGCAATTCGTTCACCAACTGCTGCCAGGCCGTCCTGTCGTTCCTGATTCCCTGGCACTTGGCGTGCACCGCAGGCGGCAGATCCTGGAACGGGCAGCCAGGTGAGTGCCTGGACCTGAACTTCGCATTGTGCTCGGCCAGATAGGTGTCGATGGCTTCCGGCCCGGACGCCAGCGCGGCCTCCCACCTCTGCAGAGGCAACAGATAGTTGGTCACGATGCCCAGGTTCGCCTCGCAGCCGTCCTGCCGACAACTCGTCGGATGAGGTTGGTAGCCGGGGAGAACCACCGCGTGCATGGTCATGCAACCGTCTCCTTGGTCGAATCAGTTGATGCCGTGTGCCGCACGTTCGTTGACCCTGCGTTCGAGGATCACCAGCCAGACGATTTCGCCGAGGGTGGCGACCAGTACCAGTCCGGCTGCCCACCACCGCCAGATCCCCTGTTTGCTGCCGTCGGGAGGCGCGAGGGCCGCGGCTATGCCGAATCCGAGCAGCACGGTTCCCCCGTTGAAGCAGCGGTTGGCCCCGTTGTTGAACCGTCTCCACGTCACGAAGTCGTTGCCCTGCTGCTCGCGCAGAGCGGCGAACCTCTCCGCCTGGTCGGCTGTCCCTTCGGGAAACCAGTCGAGGACGTCCTGGCGGGAATAGAGGAACTTCCTGGCGTGATAGCCGAGTTGGATGCTGAAGATCAGGGTCATTGCTGAGACGACCAGCACGAGGAGGGTGGGCCCGGGAAGGAGGAAGACGTCGTTGTTCGCTCCGGCCACGACGCCGGCCAGGCCGAGGGAAGCTGCCGCCAGCAGAGGGGCTGCGACGAACTGGGCTTCCTTGGCCCCGTGTGCGTACCCCAGCGGATTCGGCCGTTCCCAGCGAGGTGTGGGGACTTGCCTGGGTGTCGACACTCGGTTCCCCCGCCCTCTCGAGCATCTCGGACAGCCTTGGACGTCCGATAGGAGTGTGACGGCGGAATGTCCCCCGCGGCAGGAGCGAGAATCCGACAAAAACGTCTGAGGCTCCTGTTTCCGAAGGGACGGCAACAGGGCCCTGTTGTCAGAACGAGGCGGCGAAAAGCGCCGTGTGATGTCGCGTCATGCTTCGCTGAAGCCGTCTCTCATGAGCCTGCGTACCAGCGCCTTCCGGGCGTTCGCCAGCGCGTCGGCGATGCGGCCGGATCGCGTGGCGTCGATCGTCACCGAGGCGGGTATGGGCGGGCCGCTGAGCAGGAGCCGGCGGCGCAAATCGGTCGGGAGACGGGTCGCGTCGACGCTGTGTCCCCGTAGAGCGCCGACGCGGCGCCGGCGTTCGTACTCGGACTCCGGGACGGACTCCATGTGGGCGGCGAGTCCCTCCCACATGCCTTCGGCGTCGTCCATGGCTGTCCGGCTCCGGCTGCGCATATGGCGGCTGTTGGTCTCGCGGTGCAGCGTGGTGACGATCGAATCGGTGACGAGCAGGCGGTGCAACAGCTCGACCGTGGCCCGGGTGGACCCGGCCCGGGCTGCCATCGAGTGGGCCAGGATCGGGCCCTGCCCCCAACCAGGGAGCAGGGCCCGAATCGTCGTACAGAACGATCTCAGAAGCGGCGCGTGATCAGCGCTCGCTTCACTTCCTGGATCGCCTTCGTCACCTCGATGCCGCGCGGGCACGCGTCCGTGCAGTTGAACGTCGTGCGGCAGCGCCAGACGCCGTCGCGGTCGTTCAGGATCTCCAGGCGCTGCTCGCCCGCCTCGTCACGCGAATCGAAGATGAAGCGGTGGGCGTTGACGATGGCCGCCGGGCCGAAGTACTGGCCGTCGTTCCAGAAGACCGGGCAGGACGACGTGCACGCCGCGCACAGGATGCACTTCGTCGTGTCGTCGAAGCGCTCGCGCTCCTCCGCCGACTGGAGGCGCTCGCGCGTCGGCTCGTTCGTCTCCTTCGTGATGAGGAAGGGCATCACGTCGCGGTACGCCTGGAAGAACGGCTCCATGTCGACGACCAGGTCCTTCAGGACCGTCAGGCCCTTGATGGGCTCGACCGTGATCGGCTTCTCGGGGTTGACGTCCTTGATCAGCGTCTTGCAGGCAAGGCGGTTCTTGCCGTTGATCCGCATCGCGTCCGAGCCGCAGATGCCGTGGGCGCAGGAGCGGCGGAAGGTGAGGGTGCCGTCGACGTCCCACTTGATCTTGTGGAGGCCGTCGAGGACGCGCTCCTTGGGGTCGATCTCCAGCTGGAAGTCCTCCCAGGTCGCCTCCGCCGAGACCTCCGGGTTGAAACGGCGGACTCGGAAAGTGACCGTGATGTAGGGGGACGCCGCGGCCTCCGCCTCCACCTTGTCCAGAACGGGGGTTGCCATCAGTACTTACGCTCCATCGGCTGGTAGCGGGTCTGGACGACCGGCTTGTAGTCGAGACGAATGGACTCCGTGCCGTCGTCGCCGACCTCGCGGTACGCCATGGTGTGGCGCATGAAGTTGACGTCGTCGCGGTTCGGGTAGTCCTCGCGGTAGTGACCGCCGCGGGACTCCTTGCGGGCCAGCGCCGACACCGCCATGACCTCGGCGAGGTCCAGAAGGTTGCCCAGCTCGATCGCTTCGAGCAGGTCCGTGTTGAACCGCTTGCCCTTGTCCTGGATCGACACGTTCTTGTAGCGCTCGCGCAGCTCGGCGATCTTCTCGACCGCCGTCTTGATCGTCTGCTCGGTGCGGAACACCATGACGTTCGCGTCCATGGTCTCCTGCAGCTCACGGCGGAGCTCGGCAACCCGCTCCGTGCCCGTCGAGGTGCGCAGCTGCTCGATCCGCTCCAGCACGAAGGACGCTGGCTCGTCCGGCAGTTCGACGAAGTCGGCCTTGTGGCTGTACTCCGCCGCCGCGATGCCCGCCCGGCGGCCGAACACGTTGATGTCCAGCAGCGAGTTGGTGCCCAGGCGGTTGGCGCCGTGCACCGAGACGCAGGCGACCTCGCCGGCCGCGTACAGGCCCGGGACGACGGTGGAGTTGTCCGCCAGGACCTCGCCCTCGACGTTCGTCGGGATGCCGCCCATCGCGTAGTGCGCGGTGGGCTGGATCGGGATCGGGTCCGTGTACGGCTCGATGCCGAGGTAGGTGCGCGCGAACTCGGTGATGTCCGGGAGCTTGGCGTCCAGCTGCTCCGGCGGGAGGTGCGTGAGGTCGAGGTAGACGTGGTCGCCCTCGGGACCGCAGCCTCGGCCCTCGCGGATCTCCGTGTAGATGGAGCGGGATACGACGTCACGCGACGCCAGGTCCTTCATCACCGGCGCGTACTTCTCCATGAAGCGCTCGCCGTCCTTGTTGCGGAGGATGCCGCCCTCACCGCGGGCGCCCTCCGTCAGCAGGATGCCCATGCGCCAGATGCCGGTCGGGTGGAACTGGAAGAACTCCATGTCCTCCAGCGGCAGACCGCGGCGGTAGACGGCGGCCTGGCCGTCACCGGTCAGCGTGTGGGCGTTCGACGTCACCTTGAAGAACTTGCCGGTGCCGCCGGACGCGTAGATCACGGACTTCGCCTGGAAGACGTGGATCTCGCCGGTCGCCAGTTCGTAGGCGACGACACCCGCCGACTTCTTGACGCCGTCCTCTTCGACCATCAGCTGGTCCAGGACGTAGAACTCGTTGAAGAACTCCACGCCCTCCTTCACGCAGTTCTGGTACAGCGTCTGGAGGATCATGTGGCCGGTGCGGTCCGCGGCGTAGCAGGACCGGCGGACCGGGGCCTCGCCGTGGTTGCGGCTGTGCCCGCCGAAGCGGCGCTGGTCGATGGTGCCGTTCGGGGTGCGGTTGAACGGCAGGCCCATCTTCTCCAGGTCGAGGACGGAGTCGATGGCCTCCTTCGCCAGGATCTCGGCGGCGTCCTGGTCGACCAGGTAGTCACCGCCCTTGATCGTGTCGAAGGTGTGCCACTCCCAGTTGTCCTCCTCCACGTTGGCCAGCGCGGCGGCCATGCCGCCCTGCGCGGCGCCCGTGTGGGAGCGGGTGGGGTAGAGCTTGGTCAGGACCGCGGTGCGGCTGCGCTTCGTCGACTCGATGGCCGCGCGCATGCCCGCGCCGCCGGCGCCGACAATGACGGTGTCGTACTTGTAGATCTTCATGAGTGGATTACCTCAGCCCCGTGCCTAGCGGATGTTCGGGTCGAAGGTGAAGATCACCAGCGTGCCCAGCAGGATGGAGAACGCCGTGGCGGTGTAGAGCAGGCCCTTGAGCCACAGCCGGGTGTTCGCGCGCTCCGCGTAGTCGTTGACGACCGTGCGCAGGCCGTTGGCACCGTGCAGCATCGCGAGCCAGAGCATCGCGAGGTCCCAGACCTGCCAGAACGGGTTGGCCCAACGGCCGGCCACGAAGGCGAAGCCGATCTTGGAGACGCCGCCGTCCAGGACGAGCTGGATGAGCAGGTGGCCGATGACCAGGACGACCAGCACGACGCCGGACAGGCGCATGAACAGCCAGGCCGCCATCTCGAAGTTGCCCCGCGTGGACTTCGGGGTCTTCTTGGTGCGCTGACGCGGGGCCTCGATGAGGGGCGCCGGGTTGTCGACGTTGTAGAACTCCGCGCCCTCGACGGGGCCGATCCCGGAGGCGGTGGTTTCAGTCGTGGACATCTGCCTCAGCTCCCGAACAGGACACGAGCGGCGTGGCCGAGGACCGGGTAGATCGCGCCGGCCATCAGGACGACCCAGACACCGACGACGGTCCACAGCATCTGCTTCTGGTAGCGCGGGCCCTTCGACCAGAAGTCGACGGCGATGACGCGCAGGCCGTTGAGTGCGTGGAAGAGGATGGCGGCGACGAGGCCGTACTCGAGGAGTGCGACGATCGGCGTCTTGTACGTGGCTACGACCTTGTCGTAGTCCTCGGGGGAGACACGCACGAGAGCGGTGTCCAGTACGTGGACGAACAGGAAGAAGAAGATGAGGACGCCGGTGACTCGATGAGCCACCCAGGACCACATTCCTTCCCGGCCGCGGTACAGCGTTCCAGCCGGCACGGAAGAACCCTCCGGGAGCGGGGACTAGGGCCGCGCCGGCTTGGGTGTCGGTCGGGCCCGGCCGGGTACGGTCCACCGGCCCTCAGCATCGTATCCACGAGTGCCTGCGGCACTTGGCGGGGGGCCTACCGGTGTGATCAAACTGGCACCGGACGGGCTAGTTCGGAGCGGCTATGGGGGAGGGGGTTGCTGTGAAATGCGGCGTGTGGCGCCGTTCGGGCTGGTTGTGCCCCGCGGCGGAGCCGCTGATTGATACTGCCCCGCGCCCCTCAGGTGCCTGACCAGTCTGCTTCTTGCCAGGCGGCGGAGTTGATCCGACGCCACGACCCGTTCCTCCTCCGGATCGTTCGTCAGGCGGGAGCGGATGCCTTCCAGGACTCTGTCAAGGGTCTCCGCCCTTGGTGTGTCACCCAGATGGATGATGAAGACGTGCCCGAAACGGGCCTCGTACGCGGCGTGTGCGGCGCTGAGGGCCGTATGGGCCGCCGAGTATGTTCCGTCCGGAAGGTCCGGGAGTGACTCTCCGGTCAGGGCTTCCGTCAGGTCACCCGCCGTCAGGTCGTACGCCGCCTCGTCCGCTGCCGCCAGGAGGGACTCCAGGTCGGGGTAAGGGCGGTGGGCGGCGACGCGGTGGGCCCAGCGGAGGCTGTGCAGGCAGGTCAGGAGGGTGGCGCGCACCTCGTCGGCGGGGGCGGTGTTGAACTCCTGGAGGGAAGCGCGGGTTTGTCCGGGGAGCGTCGGTATGGCCGCTCGTCCGGGGGCGTGCGGGAGACGGTGCGCAGGCAGCGTGGGTCCTCGCGTCACGTGTGGGATGGCAGGGGATGTCGTGAGGGATGTGTCGTCACGTTATCCACAGTGGTCATGGCCTGTCCGACGGATGCCCGAATTTCACTCGGTAGGGAGAGTTTGGGAACAGGTGGTGGACGCACGCAGTCGGCGTTGGCCTTAGGTTGGCGGGGTGAGCCAGCACAGGCGCCGGGTTCCGGTGAAGAACGTGAGGCGGAGGCGGGCGGTGACGGCCGCGGCCGTCGGCACGGTAGCGGTCGGCGTGGGGATCGGTTTCTGGGTCTCCGCGGACGGGAGCGACGGGCGGTCCACCGACAGCGTGTCCGCCGCGTCGACGAGCCCGTCGCCGACCCGTAGCTACCCCCTGTCGCAGGCGCCGCGCACGATCCCCGCCGTGAGCTCCCACACGTCGGCGCGCGGCCCGGGTTGGCGTCCCGCGCACGGGCAGCGCGTCGTGGTGAGCGACCGGGAGCTGGCGGACGAGGGCCAGTTGATCGCCCGTGAGCTGGGCCTGTCCTACGCGGGCGAGAAGGACGATGTGCGCGCCGGGGACGTACGCCTCGCGCTGAGCGGCGACGAGGGCGCGAACCCGGAGTCGTACACGATGACCGTGCGCGGCGGGCAGGTGAACATCAGCGGGCCCGCCGACGCGGGCGTCTTCTACGGCACCCGCACCCTCAAACAGGAGGTCCACGGCGGCGGTACGGCCCCGGAGGGCGTCGTACGCGACCAGCCCGCCAAGCCGCGGCGCGGGTTCATGCTGGACATCGCGCGCAAGCCGTACAGCGCGGCCTGGATCGAGGACCGGGTGCGTGAGCTGGGCGATCTGAAGTTCAACGAGCTGGGGCTGCACTTCTCCGACGATCAGGGCTTCCGGATCGCGTCCACGAGCCATCCGGAGGTCGTGTCCGAGGACCACCTCACCAAAGCCCAGGTCAAGCAGATCGTCGACCTCGCCGCGAGCCGGCACATCGAGGTCGTGCCCGAGATCGACTCACCGGGGCACCTCGGGGCCGTCCTCGCCGCCCACCCGGATCTGCAGTTGCGCAACGCGCAGGGCATTGCGACCCGCGGTGCCATCGACATCTCCGAGGACGCCTCCGCCGCAGTCCTCGACGAACTCCTCGACGAGTACGCCGACCTGTTCTCCGGCGGCTACTGGAACCTCGGCGGCGACGAGTACCAGGCGCTCGTGGTCGACGACCCGGAGGCCTCCTACCCGCAACTGGCCGACGCCGCCCGGCAGAAGTACGGCTCCGGCGGGAGCGTCGCCGACCTGACCACCGGTTGGCTGAACGACCGCGCCGACACCGTCCGCGCCCACGACCGGACCATGCGCGTGTGGAACGACGGCTTCTTCCGGGGTACGTCCGTGGAGTCGGCCAAGGACCTCGAGGTCGCCTACTGGACGGGCAAGGAGATCGGCGCCCGGCAGCCGGTGGAGTACCTGAGCGCGGGGCGCAAGGTCCTCAACTACAACGACGAGTTCCTCTATTACGTCCTCGGCCAGCCGCAGACCTTCGTCTATCCGACGGGGCAGCGGATCTACGAGCGGTGGACCCCGCGCGTGCTGCGCGGCACCACCGCCGTGCCGGCGCAGTACGACGCGCAGATCCTCGGCGGGTCCTTCGCGGTGTGGTCGGACATCGCGAACGCGCAGACGCAGGACCAGGTCGCCGCGGGCATCCGGATGCCGCTGCGGGCCACCGTCCAGAAGCTCTGGGACCCGGGCAAACCGGCCATGAGCTGGGCGGAGTTCAAGAAGCTGGCGGACCGGCTGGGCTGAACGCCCGGCCGACCGGAATCGGTTGGACGTACGAGTTCCGCGGACCGTATGTTCCGCATGCCGCGTGTGCGCCTCGGGGAGAGCCGCGCCCGGCTCCATCGTTTCGTTCCGGGGGGACTCGCCTTGCTCTGTGCCCGTTGTCAGCATTTCGCCGCCGCGCAGGGCGGCACCCTGTGCGCCCTGTGCGCCGTCGCAGAGGCGCCGCCCGCCCCCGCGTTCGCCGGGGCGCCCGGTGCCTGGCTGCGGTCGCCGATCGGGCTGGGGCGGGCCGCGGCCGCGGTGCTCGGGCTCGTCATCGCCGCCGACCTCTTCGCGGTCTGGGCGGATGTCGTCATGCTCGACGTCTCGGGCGACATCGCAGACATCGCGGACGGGGGGTTCCGGTCGTACGGGGCGGACATCGGCCGGCGGTCCGAGGACGCCGACTCGCTGTACGCCGCGGCGGGCGTCGTCCAGGCTGCCGTGCTGCTGACCAGCGTGGTCGTGTTCCTTTGCTGGTTCCACCGGGTGCGGGTCAATGCCGAGGTCTTCAATCCGTTCGGGCACCGCATGAAGCGCGGCTGGGCGATCGGGGGCTGGTTCACCCCGGTCGTGAACCTCTGGTTCCCGCGCCGGATCGCCCTCGACATCTGGGACGCCAGCAGCCCCTGGAGCGTGCCGCGTTCGCACGGTCTGATCAACGCCTGGTGGACGCTGTGGCTCGTCTCGCTGTTCGCCGACCGGCTCGCGTCCTCCCGGGACAAGGGCGCCGAGACCGCCCAGGAGGCGTACGACGCGGCCGGCACGATGCTGTTCGCGGACGCCCTCGACATCGTGGCCGCCGCACTCGCGATCCTCGTCGTGCTCCGGCTGACCCGGATGCAGCACCAGAAGGCACTCGCGGGCCCGGTCCCCGCGACGGTCTGAGCCCCGGGACCGGCCACCTGCGGTTGCGAACTCCCGTACGGCTGCGGTGTGTTCGTACGGAGTCGAGGCGTCGGCCGACGCGCCCGATCACCTGGCCGAAAGCCCTTCTTCCGCCCCCTCGACATGCTCGCTGTCGTGCCCTGTGACACTCCCGGGCCGTCGCACGCAGTAAGGGGAAGTACGGGCTCCGTACAGGTCGGCGCCCTGGCGAGGGAGGCGTGAATGAGCCTGGTGGAACTGATCGCTCAGGCCGACGAACGCGGACTGGCCGCCAGCGGGTTGGCTTGTTTGGATCGGTGCGTGCCGCTCCTCGGCGGTGACGACGAGGTCCTGCGGCCGTTGTGGGCGAGCCTCTCGGCCGGCGGCGGCGACTGGGCCGGGAACCTGGACAAGGCGCGCGGCGCGCTCGACGCCGCGGACGAGCCCGAGTCCGCCGAGGACGATGCCGCGCTCCTGGCCCGCCGGATGCTCGACACCGTCCCGGCCGAGCTCTCGGGTGCTGGGGTACGCGAGTGGGCCGACGCCTGCTCGGCCGCCTCGCTCCGGATCCACCGGCTCCTGGAACCCGCCGAGGACGCCATGGACGCCGACGACGACTGGGTCGAGTCCCACCGGGAGGGCCGTACGGACGGCGTGTCGCACCTGGTCGCCGCCGAACTGCGCCGCCAGGTCACCGTCCTCGAACTCCTCGCCGAGCACGGTGCGGGCGGACTGCGGCTGGCCCTTGACGTGTCGACCGAGGGCCGCCGAGTGCTGCGCGCTGTGGTGTCGCGGCGGGCGCGCGGCCGGGTCTGACGCGGGGTCCCGGACCGTTCCGGCTTCACTGCCCTCACAGCACCAGCCACTTCACCACCGCGTCGCCGTCGCGCGCCGTCTGTGCGTAGAACGCCGTCAGATCCTGGTGCGCCGACTCGAAGGCGGCCCGGGTCTGTGCCTCCGTCTCCGTGTCCGCCTCGGCCTTCTCCGGCAGCAGGACGTGCCGGGAGACGTCCCACAGGTAGGTGAAGTCGGCCGACGCGAGATATTCGGCGACTTGGTCCGCCTCCTGCGCCGTGAGCAGCAGGAACGGCGGCTGGGTGGGGTCGGCGTGGTAGACGGCACGGCCGCCGAGGACCACGTCGGTCCCCGGGCCGTCCACCGTGTCGTACGGGGGAGCGCCGGTGTAGAGGAGGTCGTGGTCGAGGTAGTGCCGGTCCAGCATCTCCTCGCGGTGCCGGTCGAGCCGCAGCCGCACCGTCTCCCAGTCGTCCTCGAACAGCCTGCGCAGCCAGTTGGCGCTGTTGCGCAGCGCCGGGGGAGGCACCGCGCGGAGATGGAAGTACATGCTCATCACTGAGTGGAGCGCACGGGCCGCTCCGGGCGTCACTCCTGTGCGGACCGGCGTACAAACCCGGAATTCTGGGAGAGTCCTGTGTCCGTTGTGGGGGTGCGCTGCGACGGTCCTGCACCGGTTGCGGGAAGCACCCGGAATCCGGGTGATGAAAACGCCGCCGACCTCGCTCTACGGAATGTGACGACACAGCAGGAGACCAGGCCGCAAGCCTCGGCCAAGCCGGTGCGGTGGGCGGCGGACACGGTCGCGACGATGCGTGAGGGCGCGCGCGTACGGCTCGACTACTCGGCCCAGAGCCTGTGGCGGGTCGACCGGATGATCGAGGAGATACGGAGCGACGGGGCACCGCCCGCCGCCGTGGACCAGGTGCTGCGCGGCTTCGGGGCGTACGCCGGTGAGGTCATCGTCCGGCAGGCCGGCGCCGAGTGGTGGGCGAGCGGCGGCGACCACCGGATCCGTACGCCCGACGGCCGTCTGTGGGACCCCATCGAGGAGGCGCGCCGCTGCTTCGGCGGTCACGGCTCGCTGCGGCTGCTGTGCCGGGACGCGACGGCGGCGGCCGGTTAGCGGCGGGGCACCGGGTGCCGGCGCCCCGCCCGCTGTCGGTCGGATGCCGGTCGGTCAGATCCCGCAGTTCGGCGCCGACCAGTACGGCGACGGGGCGAGGGCCACGTGGACGTGGTCGTTGTGGTCTGAGAAGCAGTCGCGCCGCGCGTCTGAGTATTTCGGCCTACCGACCGTCGATCCCTGAATGTCGCAGGGGGCTGCCACTCCGCTACGCGCGTCAACAGGCCCTGGGGGACGGGAGGTCAGGGTTCGCGTACGCACCGTGCGCCGTCGGGGGCAGGGAATCGGGGGAGTTCCTGCCCGGGCGGGCGAGTCGGCGGCGGAGCGATCGGCTCGACCGGGACGGGACCCGCGAGGACACCGGGGACTGTGACACTTCTGTGAGTTCGGACGCTGATCTCTGTGGGGGCGCGGGACACGAAACTGCGTGTCGCGCGGTGCGGATCAGCCACGAGCACGAAGACGAGCACGAACACCGGCCCGATCGGTGGCGCGGGCTCGGTACGGACAGGGACGGTTCTTGGGCCAGGGAGTGGAACCCCGCCGCGTGCAGGCCTACGACGGGGAACTGGGCGCGGCCGTCGCGCAGGCGCAGGAGGGCGACGAGGCCGCCTTCGCGGTGGCCTACCGCATCGTGCAGCCGGGGCTGCTCGGCTATCTGCGGGGACTCGTCGGCCAGGACGCGGAGGACGTCGCGTCCGACGCCTGGCTGGAGATCGCCCGGGACCTGGGGCGGTTCAAGGGCGACGGCGCGGGATTCCGCGGCTGGACCGCCACGATCGCCCGGCACCGCGCCCTGGACCATCTGCGCAGACAGCGGGTACGGCCCCAGGCGGCGGCGCTCGAACAGGACGTACTGGAGCTGCCCGGGCAGCAGAACACGTACGACCAGGCGCTGGAGACCATGTCCACCACACACGCCCTCGAACTGGTCCGCGGACTGCCGCGCGACCAGGCGGAGGCGGTGCTGCTGCGTGTCGTCGTCGGCCTCGACGGCCCGGCCGCCGCGCGTGTCCTCGGCAAGCGGCCAGGCGCGGTGCGCACGGCCGCGTACCGGGGGCTGAAACGGCTGGCCCGTCAGCTGGGCGTCCCGGACGCGGCGGACCAAGGTGTGACGGATGACGGTCCCAGGACGCTGGGGGAGTCGACATGAACGCTGACGGCTGCGGGCCGTATGGATCTGCGGAAGACGGCGGATCCGGTACCCGGGGTGGCGGCGCGCCGGGTGGATCCCGGGTGATGCACAGAACGGACAAGGACGGGAACTGACATGGGTGAACGGCAGAGCGACGGCGGGCTGCCCGACCGTCCGCACGTGCACCCTGGCGGGACTCTCTCCGGACCGCCGCGGCCCCACGATGACGCCACCGGCCTGGAGGCGCGGTTCGCCGCTGCCCTGCGTACGGCGCCTGTCGCGCCCGAGGCCGAGCAGCGGGCCCTGGCCGCGTTCCGGGACGCCAGGGACGCGGGGGCGCACCGGGCGCGGACCCGGCGGCGGGACGACTGGCGGCCCCGGGAGCCTTGGCGTGCGAGGCTCTCCGTGAAGACCGCGCTCTCCGTGCTCCTCGCGAGCGTCACACTGGGCGGTGTCGCCGTCGCGGCGATCGGCGGTTCCTCCTCCGGCGGCTCGCACGACGACCAGCGCCGAGCGCACCCGTCGACGAGCGCGCCACAGCGTTCGTCCGCCGAGGCGTCCGCCGAATCGTCCGTCCACCCGGACCGCCCCGACACCGCCAAGGACACCCTGGCGAAGTGCCGTGCGTACGAGCAGGTCAGGGACCGGGGCAAGGCGCTGGACTCGACGGCCTGGCAGCGGCTCGTGACGGCGGCCGGCGGCGAGAAGAACGTCGCGGTCTACTGCGCCGCCCAGTTGGCAAGCGCGGACGGGCAGAACAACGGCCGGAGCAGCGGGCAGAGCAACGGGCAGGGCAGCGCCGGGAACAGTGGCCAGAACAATGGTCGGAGCAGCACGCAGAACAGCGGCAAGGGCACCAAATCCGGCAACAGTGCCGACAATACCCAGAAGACCAACGGGAATCAGTGATCCCGGTCACCCCGGACCGGACCGGCGGGGCAACAGCCACCGCCGAGGCAACGGCCGGGGCCGCCACCCCCCACAGGAGAGGCCCCGGCCGTCGCGCGGCACGGGCCGCGCGGCGGCCCGTACTTCCTACAGCGCCATGAGTGCGTTTTCTGTCACACCTCACCGCGTCACGGTTGGTTGCATCTTGTACGGTCATGGACGAGGAGCTGTTTCAGGCCGTAACGTGCCATTCGCGTCGAGCGCAGATGCATGATCACTGCAACGACCGGCGGGCTCGAAGCCGCGACCATCTACTGAGGAACCACTTGTGCTGGGGGACGACGCGGAGCTGACCGCCGCGGTGCGTGCGGCGCAGGACGGGGACGAGACCGCTTTCCGGACTGTGTACCGCGCGGTGCATCCGCGGCTGCTCGGTTACGTACGCACGCTTGTCGGGGATCCCGACGCCGAGGACGTGGCGTCCGAGGCCTGGTTGCAGATAGCCCGCGATCTGGACAGGTTCAGCGGGGACGCGGACCGGTTCCGCGGCTGGACCGCCCGTATCGCCCGCAACCGCGCACTGGACCACATACGGATGCGCGGCCGCCGCCCCGCGATAGGCGGCGACGAAACGGAACTCACCGGCCGGGCCGCCGAGTCCGACACCGCCGGCGAGGCCATCGAGGCCCTCGCCACCAGCAGCACCCTCTCCCTCATCGCACAACTCCCGCAGGACCAGGCCGAGGCGGTCGTCCTGCGCGTGGTCGTGGGCCTCGACGCCAAGACCGCCGCGGAGACGCTCGGCAAACGCGCGGGCGCCGTACGCACCGCCGCCCACCGTGGCCTGAAGCGGCTCGCGGAACTGCTCGGCGAGGATCCGGAATCGGTCGGCGGTCTCGACGCGCTGCCGCCCCAGCGAGAACCGCGTCGTCGCGCGGTGACGTCCGCCACTGTGACGCATACGCGTGCGCGGACGCAGAAGGACATGTGATGGCCGACGAGCAGTACAAGTGGCTCACCCGTGAGACGGCGGAACGTCTGCTGCGCGGCGAGTCGCTCGAAGCCGTCGACGCCGCCGCCCTCGCGCGGGCCGAACGCCTCGCCAAAACCCTCGGCGCCCTGTCCGCCGACGGCGCTCCGGCCCGCACCGAACTCCGCGGTGAGGAAGGGGCGTTGGTCGCCTTCCGCAAGGCCCGCGAGGCAGCGGCGGGCGAGCGGGCAGCCGCCGTGGGCCACAGCGGCGGTGCAGCCGCGGCGCCCCCCGCCGCGCCCGCCCGGCCCTCCGACGCCGGCCTGGTGCGCCTCGGCCGCCCGCGCCGCACCGCCCACCGCTCCCGCGGAGCCCGCCCCGTACGGCTGGCGCTCACCGCGGCGCTGGCCACGTGCATGGTCGGCGGAGTGGCCGTGGCCGCCGGAACCGGAGTCCTGCCGACGCCGTTCAACGACGACCGGCCGGGGCCCGCCGCTTCGGTCTCGTCCGCGGCGACCCCCGAACTCCCGCTCGTCTCACCGTCCCCGGACGGCACCCGGGCGGGCGCGACCGGTACGCGCACGCCCGGCGGCACCCCGAGCGGAACCCCCGGCGGCTCCTCGCCCGACCGGGCCGGCCAGGACCCGGCCCTGGGTGGGGCCGACAGCAGAACCGGCCGCACCGGCACTTCGTGGAGCGGCGCGCCCTCGGCCTGCCGCGACGTCCGGGACGGCAGGGCCCTGGGCCTCGACCGCAGGCGCACCCTGGAAGGGGCGGCGGGTGGCTCGGCACGCGTATGGACATACTGCAAGAACGTCCTCGCGTCCACGTCCGACACCTCCGGCGATCAGGACCAGGACGGCAAGGGCGGCGGGAACGGCCAGGGCGACCACGACGAGGACGGCCACTCGGGCGGGCGCGGCGGCGGCAACGACCACCACGAGGACGGCGGCGTGGCCTCGCCCGTGCCGTCCGCGTTCGCCCCGCTGCTGCCCCGGCCGTCCGCCGGGAGCCAGTCCCCCGCGCCGAGCCCGAAACCGACTTCGCCGTCACCGGCGCCGTCGCTGTCGCCGAGCCCGACATACAGTGCGCTCTGACCATTACGAGCGCCCCTGACCTGCAGTTTCGTGAGTCGCCAAAGTTCTTCCGCACAGGGTGTGACGTTTTCCGCCGGTGGGACGCAGTACTCAGTGAGCCGACTGGTCATCGGCCGTCGCACTGAGCCGGGGTTCCCCCCGTACCCATGGCTCGTGCACCTGGCGCGGGCGGGACACGTTCCCCCGGTCCCGCCCGCGCCCAGCAAACCTCCCGGGGCTCCACCGCCTCACCAGTAGACGACGACCTTGTCACCCGTGCGCACCTGTGCGAACAGATCCGCGATCGCCGCCTCGTCCCGTACGTTGACGCAGCCGTGCGAGCCGCCCGCGTAACCCCGCGCCGCGAAGTCGTACGAGTAGTGCACCGCCTGGCCGCCGCTGAAGAACATGGCGTACGGCATCGGGGAGTCGTAGAGCGTCGACACATGGTGCCGTGACTTCCAGTAGACGTTGAACACACCCTCGCGGGTCGGTGTGTACTGCGCGCCGAAGCGGACCGCCACCGTCGACACCGTGCGCCCGTCGATCATCCAGCGCAGGGTGCGGCTGGTCTTGCTGATGCACAGCACCCGGCCGGTCAGGCACCGTGGGTCGGGCGCGGCGGCGGGCTGACCGCCCATCAGATACAGGTCCCACTTGCCCGGTTCGTGCGTCATCCCGAGCAGCCGCTGCCAGGTGACGGTGTCCGTCTTCCCCGTCCGGGGCAGCCCGCGCTTGCCCTGGAACCCCTCGACCGCCTTCTCCGTCAGGTCGTCGTACGTCCCCGTCGGTCCGTCGAAGAGCCAGGCGACCTGGCGCAGCCGGGCCTGGAGCTCGCGCACGTCGGTGCCGGTGTCACCGCGGGACCACAGGACGCGGGCCGGCGGGGACGGGGTCGGGGTGGGTGTGGTGGTGGCCGGCGCGGGGTCGGCCTCGCGGGTGGTGCCGGGACTTGTCGGCTGCCTCGTGGCCGGGACCTGGATGTGCACCGGGGAGCGGTGCTTGCCGCCGTCGGTGCCCGGGGCCTGCACGGTGCAGCCGCAGAGTACGGCGAGCGCGGCGGCCGAGGTGAACGCGGCGGTGGGCCGGCCGGCGCTTCGGGTGATCCCCCTGATTCTCATGCCAGGGATGTTTCCCCGCGTGACCGCCGGCGAACTCCGGGGCATGGTGGGAGTAACAGACGTCCCAGCGGAGGCAGACACCATGACGCGTGAGTCGGAGTCCGGACTGCCGATCGAGCCGGTCTACGGGCCGCGGGACCTGGCCGGCTGGGACCCTGTGAAGCGGCTGGGCGAGCCGGGCGCGTACCCCTTCACCCGGGGCGTGTACCCCACGATGTACACCGGTCGGCCCTGGACCATGCGCCAGTACGCCGGCTTCGGCACGGCCGCCGAATCCAACGCGCGCTACCGGCAGCTCATCGCGCACGGCACCACGGGCCTGTCCGTCGCCTTCGACCTGCCCACCCAGATGGGCCACGACTCGGACGCGCACCTCGCGCACGGCGAGGTCGGCAAGGTCGGCGTGGCCGTCGACTCGATCGACGACATGCGGGTGCTGTTCGACGGGATTCCGCTGGACCAGGTGTCGACGTCGATGACGATCAACGCCCCGGCCGCTCTCCTGCTGCTCCTGTACCAGCTGGTGGCGGAGGAACAGGGCGTGCGGGCCGACCAGCTCACCGGGACGATCCAGAACGACGTGCTGAAGGAGTACATCGCCCGCGGCACGTACATCTTCCCGCCGAAGCCCTCCCTGCGCCTGACCGCGGACATCTTCAAGTACTGCCGCGCCGAGATCCCGAAGTGGAACACCATCTCCATCTCCGGCTACCACATGGCCGAGGCGGGCGCGTCTCCCGCGCAGGAGATCGCGTTCACGCTCGCCGACGGCATCGAGTACGTCCGTACGGCGGTGGCCGCCGGCATGGATGTCGACGACTTCGCGCCCCGCCTCTCCTTCTTCTTCGTGGCCCGTACGACGATCCTGGAGGAGGTCGCCAAGTTCCGCGCCGCACGCCGCATCTGGGCGCGCGTGATGCGGGAGGAGTTCGGCGCGAAGGACCCGAAGTCGTGGATGCTGCGCTTCCACACGCAGACCGCGGGCGTCCAGCTGACGGCCCAGCAGCCGGAGGTGAACCTGGTCCGGGTCACGGTCCAGGCGCTGGCCGCGGTGCTGGGCGGCACCCAGTCCCTGCACACCAACTCCTTCGACGAGGCGATCGCCCTGCCGACCGACAAGAGCGCCCGCCTCGCCCTGCGCACCCAGCAGGTCCTCGCCCACGAGACCGACGTCACGGCGACGGTGGACCCCTTCGCGGGCTCGTACGCCGTCGAGAAACTGACGGAGGACGTGGAGGCCGCCGCGCTGGACCTGATGGGCCGGGTCGAGGACCTGGGCGGCGCGGAGGCTGCGATCGAACGGGGCTTCCAGAAGGAGGAGATCGAGCGCAACGCCTACCGGATCGCCCAGGAGACGGATGCGGGCGAGCGGGTCGTGGTAGGCGTCAACCGCTTCCGGCTGGACGAGGAGGAGCCCTACGAACCGCTCCGCGTCGACCCGGCGATCGAGACCCGGCAGAAGGAACGTCTGGCGAAACTCCGCGCCGGACGGGACCGGGGCGCGGTGGAGGCGGCCCTGTCCGCGCTGCGGAAGGCGGCCGAGGGGGAGGACAACGTCTTGTACCCGATGAAGGAGGCGCTACGGGCGCGGGCGACGGTGGGCGAGGTGTGCGACGCGCTGCGGGAGGTGTGGGGGACGTACGTCCCGTCGGACGCGTTCTGACACATGGCATCCGCCCTCTGACCTCTGGCCCGAAACCAGAAACCCGAAATGTCGTACCCGCGTGCGACACTCCTTTCCATGTTCGGCGTCATCGATCTCCCCACCTATCTCGCGGGCCTCGTCCTGATCGTCCTGCTGCCCGGCCCCAACTCCCTGTACGTGCTGTCCGTGGCCGCCCGGCGGGGCGTCCGCGTGGGCTACACCGCCGCCGCGGGCGTGTGGTGCGGCGACACCGTGCTGATGACGCTGTCCGCGGCCGGCGTCGCCTCGCTGCTCAAGGCGAACGCCGTGCTGTTCGGGATCGTGAAGTACGCGGGCGCCGGATATCTGACCTGGCTGGCGTTCGGCATGCTGCGGGCCGCCTGGGGGATGTGGCGGACGCGGCGCGACCAGGCGACCGAGGACGCGGCTCCGGCTCCGGCCGGGGACGAGCGGCCGTACCGCCGCGCCCTGGTCATCAGCCTGTTCAACCCCAAGGCGATCCTGTTCTTCGTCGCCTTCTTCGTGCAATTCGTGGACCCGGGCTATGCCTACCCGGCCCTCTCCTTCGTCGTCCTCGGCACCTTCGCCCAGCTGGCCAGCTTCCTCTACCTCAGCGCCCTGATATTCAGCGGCACGAAGCTGGCCACAGCCTTCCGCCGCCGCAAACGCCTCTCGGCGACGGCGACTTCGGCGGCGGGGGCCCTGTTCCTCGGCTTCGCGGTGAAGCTGACGCTGGCGAGCGCGTAGCGCCTGGCCCAGCGGGTGTCCGTCGGAGCCTGTCGCGTTCTGTATCGGCGGCACCCTCCACGGTCCGCCGTAGGGCCACCAACGGACGGCCACCTCTCAGTCGATATGGCTGGTCCAGCCGAGCTCGAGATAGGTACGGGCCGTGGTGGCGGGGATGCCGACCACCGCCGCGGCCTCACTGGGTGTCAGCTCCTCCCAGGCGACGAGCAGCAGCAACTCCCGTTCCTCGGGTGGAAGCTCCGCGAGAAGCGATCGCAGCCTGGGGGCGATCGCGGTTGCCACGAGCCGGTCGTCCACGGCCTCCCACGGGTCATCGCGGGTGGGCCCCGGCAGATCGGCCCGGGGTGCCATGACGCGACGCCAGTGCGCGGACAGGACGTTCCCGGCCACGCCGAACAGCCAGGCTCGTACGGAACCGCGAGCGGGGTCGAAGCCACGACGCGCGGCGTACGCCCGCAGCCACAGCTCGGCGAGGAGATCGTCGGCCGCCTGGGGCGCACGGCGCGCGAAGTAGCCGTGCAGGTCGGCCGAGTGACGTTCCACGAGCGACGTGAAGGCGACCGGATCCCGAACACCGCGGGTCGGCCGCTTCTGATCGTCCGGGTGTTTGGTCACGGGGCCTCCGTCTCAGGACCGCCGGTCGGCGATCTCACCCTGTACTTGTCGCGCGGACGCCGGAGCGTTCGCGAGGCAAGAAGGGCCGGCGGCCTCGGGGCATGACGGCGCCCCGGTCACCGAAGCGTCCATGGGACGGGTGACCGTGGCGCGTGGGACGGGTCAGCGCTTGGCCGCTCGGGCACTGCGGAGGGCGCGGGTGACGACCGGCGGGAGCAGGTCGACCGCGACCCGGCGGGCCCGGCTTCGGCGTGGAGTGTGCCGGGAGCGGGGGGCCGGGGACGGCGACGCCGTGGTGGGCGCGGGTGCGTGCGGCGACGCCGTGGTGGGTGCGGTCAGGGTGATCGGCGGCTCTTCGGGGTCGGCCGCGTGGCGGGAGAGCGGGAACGGCGGGGCCTGCATGCCCTTGGACTTCAGGCGGATGATGCGGTGGCCGGCCGCCTGCTGGTCGCTCAGGTGACAGTCCGTGCGCTCCCGGACCATCGCGACCAGCTCCTTCTGGATCGGCTCGGGGTCGCCCCACGTGCCGTACAGCTTCTGCGTGCTCAGGCAGATGGGGCGGAGGCCGCGGTTGAGCACGGCCTCCCACGCGGCTATCGACACGCCGGGCGTGTGCTCGGAGCGGAAGTCGTCGAGGACCACGATCCCGTCCGGCACCAGCAGGTCCTGCGCGGCGCCTATGTCGCCGTACACGTGCTCGTACAGGTGCGACCCGTCGACGTGCACGAACCGGCAGGAGCCGGGCTCGACCTCGTCCGGCACGATCGAGCTGGGGCCCTGCAGGACGCGGGGAAGCTCGTCGTGGAAGGAGAGGTAGTTCTCCTCGAAGACGCTCCGGGTCAGCTTGCTGTACGACTTCGTCGACTCCGCCTGGTTGGCGTCGTCCGGGGCGTCGCCCTCGAAGAGGTCGCACACGGTGTACCGCTCCCCCGGTTGCAGATGGCTGCCGGTGAAGATCGCGCTCTTGCCCATGTAGACGCCGACTTCGAGCAGATCACCCCGTAGTCCGGCGGTTTCCTGCCTACTCAGGAACCAGTCGAAGAGCAGCTGGTCGAGCACGGGGAACCAGCCGGGCACGTCGTCGAGACGGCGGGGCAGTCGGGTCGTTTCCTGGGTGGTGGCCATGCGGAGGAGGCTCTCCCTCGATACGGCAGTCTGTGGGAACCCTGCAGAAAACCTGTGGTACAGGCAAGGGCACCACGGTGCCTTCCCTGGGGGCGGATTCAAAACCCAATACGAGGTGAACGGAAACCCAACTTCGTCCGCTGCAAGCCCTTCTTGAGACGCGGACCCAACGGTTTCTCCACCAAGCGGTGGATCAGCCAGGCCAGGACCAGCATGCCGAGCACCGTCACCACGAGCGTCGTCCACGCCGGCAGGCCGGCGCCCCGGTGCAGCACCCGGATGACGAACCAGCCCAGGTGTTCGTGGATCAGGTAGAAGGGGTACGTCAGCGCCCCGGCCGTGCTCAGCCAGGGCCAGGCCGCCCGGCGCGTCCAGCCGAGGGCGACGGCCGCCACGGCGAGGAAGCACAGGGTGACGACGAGCACGATGATGCGCGGGTCCCGCTGGAAGTCGCCGTGCATCCCCGGCTGCCACAGCCCGCGCGTGGCGCTGCTCTGCCCGAGCAGCCAGGAGGCGGCCACGATGCCCCACAGCAGCAGGTCGCTGCCGAAGCGGTGGATCAGGTAGAGGGCGAGTCCGCCGATGAAGAAGGGCGCGTAGTCGGGCATGATCAGCTGCTCGGTCAGTTCGTTGTGGGCGCTCTTGGCGATCACCGCGGCCAGCGTCCACACGCAGCAGAACAGCACCACGCGGCGATAGGTGACGCCGCGCGCGACCACGAGCAGCGCGAACAGGGCGTAGAAGCGCACCTCGACCCAGAGCGTCCAGCACACGCCCAGGACGCGGGGCACGCCCATCGGCATCTGGAGCATCGTGACGTTGACCAGGAACTCGTCGAGGCGCAGCGGCTTGAGGACGACGGGCAGGACGAAGGACGCGGCGGTGACGAGGACCAGCGCGACCCAGTAGGCGGGGTAGAGGCGGGCGACACGGGAGCGGAAGAAGTCACCGAGGGTGCGGCCCCAACTGCTCATGCAGATCACGAAACCGCTGATGACGAAGAAGAACTGCACGCCCAGACATCCGTACACGGTGATCTCGGGCAGGACCGGGAACAGCCGGGCGGGGCTCTGGCCCCAGGACCCGGAGATGGTCCCGCCGCGTCCGGCGTAGTGGTAGAGGCAGACCATCAGCGCGGCCACGAGCCGCATGCCGTCGAGGGCGAGGAGTCGGCCCCGGCGAGTGCTCGGGGCGGGGGAGGAGGGGGTCTGCGCGACGGTGGGGGGAGAGGCGACAGGAGCGAGGGTGGGGGATGAAGGTGCCATGATCCAAGTCGCCTACCCGGGCTTGGTGCGATCATCTACGGCGATCGAGGCAATGTCCCCAGGACGAAGGAGCCCCGACCCCGTCACCTGGGTCAATCACAGGAACGTCTTGGTTGACAGCCCAACGATTCTTCCAGCGGTACCGGTTTGTTAACCCGAATGTCGTTTTGCCTTCCTAGTTTCTCCATCCACCCCCACGTATTAGTAAACGCAGGGAATGCGGCGGCAAACCCGCTCTTTGCTTGGCAAAATCAGGAGAGCTATGACGAGGGTCCAGAACAGGCGGACACCTGCGGGTGGAGGGGAGCTGGACGACTGCTTGCGCGCCTGTGCCGTGCACAGTGGCAAACTCGTCGGCAGCCTCGACCGCCGCCGCGCGGAGCTCGGCGAGCAGCTGCGCAAGCTGCTCGTGGTGTGTGCCACCGCCGGCACCACCGCCCCCGCGCCCGCCCCGGCCGGCGGCGCGACCGCCATGCTCAAGCGCGCCGTCAAGGGCGCGACGGCCCCCTCCGGCGGCATCGGCAACGAGCTCCTCGACGCTCTGCTCGCCGTCGCCAACAAGGCCCTGGAGTGCGGGTACAACGACGAGCTGAACCTCGCCCTGATCATCAGCGACACCGTCCTCGCCGAGCGCAAGAACTCGCGCGCCGGCTGGCGGCTGCGCGCCCGCGTCCTCGAGGCGATCGGTGAGGAGCGCGAGGCCGTCGAGGCGTACGAGCGCTACCTCGAGCTCACCACCGACGACGGCTTCGGAGTCGCCGCCCGCGTCGCCGGACTGCGCCGCGCCGCTGACCGTGAGCGCGACCTGATCACCCTGCTGCGCGGCCAGGTTCCGGGCGCCGCCGAGTTCGCCCGCGGCCCCGCCACCGACGTGTGGGCCGAGGGCCTCGCCCTGCACGCCCTCGGCGACTGGAACGCCGCCGAGCCCCGCCTCGTGGGAGCGCTCCTGTCTCTGGCCGAGGACGAGGCCCCGGTGACCGACCGGCAGGAGCTGCTCAGCCAGTACCTCGACCTGCGCACCGGCCTGGCCGGCGGCGACCCCACCGCCCTCACTGAGGCCGTCGCCCTCTACGCCGAGCAGCGCCGCATCCGCATGCGCGGCCCGGTCGCCAACCCCACCGTCGACGGCGTGAAGTGGGTCACCCTCGGTGAGTTCCGCAACCTGATCGCCGGCAAGTCGATCTGCCTGATCGCCAACTCCGGCCGCGTCGGAGCCAGTTCGATGGGCAAGGAGATCGACGACTACGACCTCGTCGTGCGCTTCAACTCGTACAAGATCGACCCGAAGCACACCGGCAGCCGTACCGACATCCACGCCACCATCCACAAGCACGGCTTCAACTGGGACAAGCCGGTGACCACCCGGCTCGTCTTCGGCGGCGTCTCCGGCGACTGGAAGCACTCGCTGCGCAACCGCCTGGTGCCCGGCGCCCAGCAGTACCTCGGCGACGAGACGCTGCGCTGGCCCCTGCGCAACATCGGCCAGCTCGGCAACGATGTCTGGTCCGGCATCCCGACCACCGGCTTCAACATGCTGTGGCTGCTGGACTTCCTGGACGTCAGCCCCACCCTCGACCTGATCGGCTTCGACTTCTACGAGAGCGGCGCCTACCGCGTCCAGGAAGCGATGAAGCTCGCCATCACGTCCGTGCACGAATACACCAGCGAGAAGGCATGGGTCATGCAGCGGGCCCAGAGCGTGACCGACATGAGGATATCCCTGCGATGACCACGACCACCCCTACGGCGAGCGTCACCCCGGCCACCGACGCGCGCACCCTCACCGGCAAGCGCCGCATCGCCTTCGCCAGCTACGTCGACGAGAACTACCTGCCGGGCTTCCTGAACCTGCTGCGCAGCCTCGCCCTGTCCAACCCGGGCGTCTGCGAGGACTTCGTCGTCCTGTACGACGACCTGCGCCCCGCGTCGATCGCCCGCATCCGCGCCCTGCACCCGCGCATCGTGCTGCGCCGCGTCAACGACACGCACTACGACTCGTACGTCAAGGGCGACCAGGACAACTACCTGGTGCGCAAGGCGTACTTCATCCTCGACATCTTCCGGCTGCGCGACTACGACACGGTCATCACCCTGGACACCGACATGGTCGTCCTCGGTGACCTGGGCGAGCTGCTGAAGCTGCGCGAGGGGCTCGCGGCCGTCCCGCAGTTCTTCTACGGGCAGCACAAGCTCAACTCCGGGCTGCTGGTCATCCAGCGCGAGTACCTGTCCGACGAGTTCTGCGCGAAGATCGACGCCACCGGACGCAGCGGCGACTACGAGCTCGACAAGCACGATCAGGGCATCCTCAACGCCGTCCTCGACGGTGACTTCGTGCGCCTCGACGCCCGCTACAACTTCGTCAAGCGGCGGCTGTCCGGCGACCTGCCCGTCCCCGACGACACCGCCATCCTGCACTTCACCGGCCGCCACAAGCCCTGGCAGGGCGGCGAGACCGGGTACGCGCAGGCGGAGGACCGCTGGCGCGAGTTCGAGCTGAGCGACGCGGAGTTCCAGGCCGCGTTCCTGGCCACCAGTGGCGCCCTCCACCACGACCTGCTCGTGCACTTCGGCACCCCGCACGTCCGCCGCACCGGCGACGTCGAGAGCGCCCGCCGCGTCGCCGCCGCGCACATCGCGGCAGGTGACTACCAGGAGGCCGTGGAGCTCCTCGAGGGCGTCCGCATCCCGCTCGACGAGGCCTGGCCGCACGAGGTGTTCGGGCACGCCCTGATGAGCGTCTCCCGGTACGAGGAGGCGAAGACGCAGCTGCTGATCGCCACCGCCGCCCCCAACCGAGCCGCCACCGCCTACTCCCGGCTCGCCCAGATGGCCTGGGTGCACGGCGACAACACCGAGGCGCTGCGGTACGCCACCGCCGGCCTCTCCGTCGACATCACCCACCGCCCCAACCGCATGTGGGCGCAGCGTGCGGCCGCCATGCCCGCCCAGGAGCAGGGCGCCGCCGAGGACCAGCTCGCGCACGTCGCCTTCTACATGGACCGCCAGGGCAACGCCGGCGACAAGCTCCTCCCGGAGACGGTGAGGCTGTCCTTCGGCCCCGACCACACCTCGCGCCGCTGGCACTCCGTACACGCCCACCGGCTGTTCGACAAGGCCGCCCTGGAGCGGGTCAACGCCCGGCGCGGCCTGGTCATCGGCGGCGGCGGTCTGTTCATCCCGGACACCATGCCGAACGGCAACAGCGCCTGGCAGTGGAACGTCCCGGACGAGCACCTGCGCGCCATCGACGTGCCGATCATGGTCTTCGCCGTGGGCTTCAACGCCTTCGACGGACAGTCGTACCGCGCCCAGCGCTTCAACGAGAGCCTGCGCCTGCTGGTCGAGAAGTCATCCTTCTTCGGTCTGCGCAACCACGGCTCCATCGACAAGGTCCGCTCGCTGCTCCCGCCCGAGCTGCACGACAAGGTCGTCTTCCAGCCCTGTCCGACCACGGTCAGCCGCCAGCTGATCGCCGGCTGGAGCGACCCGCTGTACCGCGACGACACAGTCATGCTCAACGCCGCCTACGACCGGGCCGGACTGCGCTTCGGGCACGACTACGCGCACTTCCTCGCCGAGATCGCGAAGGCGGTCCGGTCCATCGGCGCCCACACCGAGGTCAAGTGCGCGGCGCACTCCCTGGACGACGAGCGCATCGCCTTCGACCTGCGCCGTGAGCACGGGATCTCGCTGCCGGTGATCCCGATGTACGACTTCGACAACGACGAGATCCGTGAGACCTACGCCAAGACCAAGCTGGTCATCGGGATGCGTGGGCACGCCGGAATGATCCCGTTCGGCGTCGGCACGCCCATCATCAGCCTGATCTCGCACCCGAAGATGGCGTACTTCCTGAACGACATCGAGCGTCCCGAGTGGGGTGTCTCCGTCCACGAGCGCAACCTCGGCCCGATGCTCACCGAGCGGGCGCTGGACATCCTCGACCACCACGCCCGCACGGTGGCCGACGTCCACGACCGCCAGGAGCGGCTGTGGAAGGTCACGCAGGACAACCAGGCCCGGATCCAGAAGATCCTGGCCCGGTGACACAACGGGCGCGGGGGGGGGGGGGGGGGGCCCCCCCCCCCCCCCGGGGCGCGGTGTGGGGTGGGCAGGGGGGGGGGGTGAGCGACGTAAGACCCCGCGCCGATTTCGCGCCGTGCGGGGCCAAAGGCGGC